>CAIMLA010000001.1 GCA_903842085.1 uncultured bacterium
TCAAATTTCAACGCCCACGACAGATAGGGACCGAACTGTCTCACGACGTTCTGAACCCAGCTCGCGTACCGCTTTAATTGGCGAACAGCCAAACCCTTGGGACCTGCTTCAGCCCCAGGATGCGACGAGCCGACATCGAGGTGCCAAACTGGGTCGTCGATGTGGACTCTTGGACCCAATCAGCCTGTTATCCCCGGGGTAGCTTTTATCCGTTGAGTGCTGCATCTCCCACTTGAAGTGCAGCAGATCACTAACTCCGACTTTCGTCCCTGCGCGACTTGTCAGTCTTGCAGTCAAGCAGGCTTATGCGTTTGCACTATCGATCCGATTTCCATCCGGACCTAGCCTACCTTTGAACGCCTCCGTTACTCTTTAGGAGGCGACCGCCCCAGTCAAACTACCCACCAGACACTGTTCCCTGCCCAGATTCATGGGTCAAGGTTAGAATCAAACCATATCAAAGGTGGTATTTCAAGGTTGACTCCAGATGGACTAGCGTCCACCCTTCAAAGTCTCCCACCTATCCTACATATGATAAGACCTAATCCAATGCCAAGCTGTAGTAAAGCTCCACGGGGTCTTTCCGTCTTGTCGCGGGTAAACGGCATCTTTACCGCTAATGCAATTTCACCGGGTCCCTCGTTGAGACAGTACCCAGACCGTTCCGCCATTCGTGCGGGTCGGAACTTACCCGACAAGGAATTTCGCTACCTTAGGACCGTTATAGTTACGGCCGCCGTTCACTGGGGCTTCAAATCAAGGCTTGCACCTCTCCTCTTAACCTTCCAGCACTGGGCAGGCGTCAGCCCCTATACTTCATCTTACGATTTAGCAGAGACCTGTGTTTTTGATAAACAGTCGCCTGGGTTCTTTCGCTGCGACCTCGTATTGCTACGAGGTAGGGCATATCCCGAAGTTACGCCCGTTGTATTGCCGAGTTCCTTAACGAGGGTTCTCCCGAGCGCCTTAGTATACTCTACTCATCCACCTGTGTTGGTTTGCGGTACGGTTGCTATAATCTATTAATCTGCAGCTTTTCTAGTCCGTGTCTTCGGCTGAATTTCGTGCATTACACACAATTTTATTCTCCAACTTAGTTGGATTAAACGGATATAACCATTGATCCGCTCAGCTTTTTGCCCGGCGTCATGCAGGGAACAATTATAGCAGTACAGGAATATCAACCTGTTGTCCATCGCCTACGCCTTTCGGCCTCGGCTTAGGCCCGACTAACCCTGGGACGATTAACGTTGCCCAGGAAACCTTGGATTTACGGCGGGCGGATTTTTCATCCGCCTTATCGTTACTCATGCCAACATTCTCACTTCTATACGCTCCACCAAACTTTCCAGTTTAGCTTCACTGCAGTATAGAACGCTCTCCTACCACTCCGACGAAACGTCGAAGTTCGCACCTTCGGTACTATGCTTAGCCCCGTTATATCTTCGGCGCAGAATCACAATAGACCAGTGAGCTATTACGCACTCTTTAAATGCATGGCTGCTTCTAAGCCAACATCCTGGTTGTTTATGCAACTCCACATCCTTTTCCACTTAGCATAGATTTAGGGACCTTAGATGGCGATCTGGGCTGTTTCCCTTTTGAGCGTGAAGCTTAGCCCCCACGTTCTGACTGCCGTAGTAATTTCCTTTGGTATTCGGAGTTTATTTAGGTTTGGTAAGCTTGCGCCCCCTAGCCTATTCAGTGCTCTACCCCCAAAGGTTAATATACGACGCTAGCCCTAAAGCTATTTCGGAGAGAACCAGCTATCTCCAAGTTCGATTGGAATTTCTCCGCTAACCACAGGTCATCCCCCAGATTTTCAGCTCTGGTGGGTTCGGCCCTCCACGACCTTTTACAGTCGCTTCAGCCTGCCCATGGTTAGGTCACCTGGTTTCGGGTCTAATCAGTGCAACTTATTAGTTCGGACTATTCATCCTCGCTTTCACTGTGGCTCCGCCCCCTGGGCTTAACCAGCTGCACAAATTAACTCGTTGGCTCGTTCTACAAAAAGCACGCCGTCACTCGTCAAAGACGAGCTCCGACTCATTGTAAGCATATGATTTCAGATTCTATTTCACTCCCCTCACCGGGGTTCTTTTCACCTTTCCCTCACGGTACTAGTTCACTATCGGTAGATTCGAGTATTTAGCCTTGGATGGTGGTCCACCCAGATTCCGACAGAATTTCACGGGTTCCGTCGTACTTAAGTATAAACACATAAGGACAAAGTATTTTAACGTACGGGACTATCACCCTCTATGGTCGTCCTTTCCAGGAACATTCCACTAACACTTTATTTTGTAACCTTACTCAAGATTTACGGTTCTTGATCACAGAGTGAAGGACAGGAGAATGTACAGTTTCCATCCTTTACTCCATGCTCGGAAGATTAATTCCGAGTGTGTTCACCTTACAACCCTCTTTACACAACGCCCGTAAGCTTATACATGTAAAAAGTTTAGGCTCCGCCGCTTTCGCTCGCCACTACTTACGGCATCTCGTTTGATTTATTTTCCTGCGGCTACTTAGATGTTTCAGTTCACCGCGTGCCCCACAAAAACCTATGTATTCAGTTTATGTTGATCCCGCATAACCAGGATCGGGTTTCCCCATTCGGAAATCCCCGGATCAAAGCTTGTTTGGCAGCTCCCCGAGGCTTATCGCAGTCTACTACGTCCTTCTTCGGCTCGAATCTCCAAGGCATCCATCATATGCTCTTGATTGACTTAATTTGTCATGAGTTTCTTTTCTCGTTTTCTTGTTATTCGCTATTGCATATAGCATCATGTCGACTGGTAGTTTATAACTACCAGTGTTTACCCTAATATTTCAATTGATGCTTCTGATTGGGTGTAGCATCAATCGATATTTAATTGTCAAAGTCCTTTTCATCTTGTTTAAGAATTCACCCTATTTGATGAACTCATTTAAAAAGATGATTTTTGGTTTAAAAAACCCCGCTTGAGCGGGATATTTTAGACACAACTTAAATCAAGAGCTTTAATATACCCCGCACCTTGTAATTTGTAGTTGTCTCTTCATAAATTTTTCCGCCCTCTAATCTGTAAATTATTGTATCAAAAGCCACTAGTTGATGCAAGTGTTTTTATTCTTGTGCTACAGAAACTTTCCCTGTTAGCCTTTTTCTCTTTCTAGTTTTCCTCTGGTCCACTGAAACCTGAGCCATTGCTTGTCTCGACCTCACTCGGTGTTTCGATCTCTTGGTTATTATTCCTCAACTCTTGGCTCATAACCTGGTCGGTGACATCTTTGCCGTCTTTATTGGTATACTCAGGTCCATTACTCCCACCGTTGACTGTATAGGCTGTCCCACCTGAATGGACTGCTCCAGATTTTTTTAAAAAATCAAATAAACCCATTTTGCCCCCTTTTTTTTATAAACTCTGATGCTTCTTATATCATTTTGAGTCGGGTCTTTATCCTTGTCACAACCTCTTCTAGAGAAACGTCTGATTTAATCAAGTAATCATAAGTACTTCGTTCCATCGCTGTTAAAATATCTTCACTATCACTCAGATTTGAGAGTATGATGACAGGTATTTCCTTTAGTTCTGGTTCTGTTTTTAGATTGTAGAGCATCGTTAGACCATCCATAACCGGCATGACCACATCCATAATAATCAGATCTGGTTTATTGGCCTTAATCATTTCCAAACCCTCAAGCCCATTTCTTGCTCCAAGAGCTTCAAAGTTCTCTTTATTCAACTTATCACAAAGAGCATTTAGCAAAGGCGCTTCATCCTCTACAACAAGTATTTTCTTTTTATCCATTCCTAGTCACCTTTTTTTAAGTGATTGTTAATATCATCAATAATTGTATCAAGGCTATTTTCAGCCTTTACATAGTATTTCTCAATACCCATTAAATAATATGAGCTTACCTTGTTATCATCGACGGAGTTTGAAACAACGAAAATAGGAATTTTTTTCCACTCCTCATTCTTTTTTATCCTATCCAAAAAATCAAGACCTGTTTCAATGTTTAGCAAATAATGATCAAGCCAAATAGCATCTACGGTCCCAACCGCTTTTAAGGTACTCGCTGCTTCTGCGGCAGAGGTGGCCATTAAAACTTCATAGCCTTGGTTTTTTAAACTAACGCTAATCGCTTTTCTTAAAGCATTTTCATCTTCAACAATTAAGATTCTATTTCCCATATGATTCTCCTTTTCCACTGTTAACAATAATACAACCTATTCTAATTTTTTGGTACCACTTTTTTGCTTCATCCCTGTTAAGGGAATCAAGATATTGAAAGTTGTCCCCTCATTCTCCTTTGACTTGAAGGAGATATCGCCTCCAGATGAATCCAAGATTGACTTAATAATATATAACCCCAATCCAGTTCCTTCTGTATCAAGCGCTCTGATATTATCTGCTCTAAAGAGCTTGCTAAATATCTTGTCTTGCTGTTCTTCTGGTATCCCGTACCCAGTATCGATGACGGACAATCTGACATAAGGGTCTTCAAGTTTTACTTCGACAGTAATCTTGCCGTTTTCGGGCGTGTATTTAACAGCATTTGAAATTAAATTCTGAAAAAAGATTCTTACCAGTCTCGGATCGACATTAATCTCCGCACTAATATCATAATTTTCTTCGATCTTTAACCTTTTATCCAAAATTTGTGGTCTCATTTCAAGTAATTCTTCCTGAGCTAGCTTTTTTAAGTCAGTTGGGACAGGGGTAATCTCAAATGTTCCCAATTCCAGCCGAGAAGTATTAAGCAATGAGTTGACCAGATCAACCATTCTTTTATTTCCTCTTGCAATTTCATTGAGATAATCTTCTTGCTCTTTATTGATTGGTCCAGCGTCTCCTTTAATTAGCATTTCCGTATACCAGTTAATGGCCGATAGCGGCGTTCGTAGTTGATGAGAGGCAAGAGAAACAAATTCTGTTTTCGCTCGATCGACGTCTTTAGCCTTGGTGATGTCTCTTTCAATAGCCACAAAAAAGATAACGTTATCAAATTCATCTAAGATCGGCGTAATACTTGCGGCAACCTCATACTCATCGCCATCTTTTCTTTTGTTTTTTAATTCTCCTTCAAAGGATCTTTTTTCGGTCTTGATCCTATACCAAAGCTTTTCATAGAAATCTTGGTCCATAATTCCACCCCAGAGTTCTTTGGTGCCCGCTTTTTTGTTAATAACCTCGGCACTATCAAACCCCGTTATTTTCTTGACCGCTCGATTGGCATAGAGAACGATCCCGTCAGGATTCGTAATAATAATATGATCTGAGGCGTTTTCAACGGCAAGCTGAAATTTCTTTAAATCCTTGGCCATCGTGTAAGTCTTGTCTCTTTCTTTTTCGACATCCTCTAGAACATTTGCCATGGCCACCTTTGATTGCTCAAGTAACTGATTTTTACTCTCGGTCTCTAAAACTTCTTTTTCTAAAGCAACGGTCTTTTCTTCAACTTTCTTTTCTAGGGCATTGTTAAAAACTTCGGCTTCATCAATCATTTGATTTAAAGCAACCCCAAGCTCGCCAACTTCATCTTTTGACTTTATGGCAATCCGGCCCTTTAAGGTCCCTTTTCGGTAACTATTGACAGCGGCTGATATAGCCAAAATCGGATGCAAGATAACTCTATTAATAAAAAGATTTAACATAAATATTGCAAGAGCAATCGCGACTAATGCTGCTCCATAAATCTCAATTAAATAATAATTCTGAGATTTTGTAACCAATTCATTTATGCTCCTTTCAAAGGCAATCTTAATCACGGCGATGCTGCTCCCGTCCGTCGTTGATAAAATGCGATAGCCATAGGCCTTATTCCCATTTTCAAAATAAAAATAATTTTGATCTTTTTTGGCCGCCGCTGCGATCGCTGGGTCATCCTTCTGAAAGTTGTCATATTCTGTAATCGATAGATTTAAACCTGATCGCTCTGATAAGGCTTTAATTTTATCATCATTGTATATAATCCCATTTAGCATATAGCCAGCCGATGGTCCAGTCTTATCATTTTTGATAATATTACCGATCGTCGCCAGCATTGCCTCTGATTTGTAAGGGAAAAAGGTCGTCATCGTAGAAGTTAAGTCAGGATTACTCTCCTTAAACTCTTTTGCCAATTTCTGGATCTGACTCTTTAGCTCGGCGCTGATATCACTATTTGTTTCTTCACCTTTCTTGTTATAAGCCCTGATGTCGATGATATCCCCATTGGTGTCCAAAATAGCCACATAATCCATCTTTAAATTTGACAAAATTGATTCTAAGCCACTATCAACTGGATAGGTCGGGTTTTGCCCTAGAACATAATTATAGGTATCATCCCAGTGACCCCAATCATTTAATTGCTGCTGAAGCTTCTCTTTGTCAGCCTTAATCGTATTGTCTAAAACATACATTTTTGTATCAAGGTCTTGCTTTTCGGCCTTTTTAAAAACTGGACTAATGACCAATTGAGAGATCGCATATATCGATAATGCAAATAAGATAAAGACCGCCACCAGAACTAATGTCAGTTGAAGGTAAAACTTCTTCTTAATGCTTTTGCCAATATTTAGATTAAATTCCATCCCTAAACTGTTCCTTGATTCGGCTTATCGTCATTTTTCTCAGCGTCGTTAGCCTCTTCCTGGGGGTTCATCTTCTGGTCTTCCTCGACACTTGATCCTTCTGGTGTTTCTGCCCTATCTTCTATATTAAGATCCGGGTTGGTCTTTTCATCAGAAGTGACCCCGCTCATTTGAAGGTCACCTGATTTCATTTCCGGCATCTTGGGAATATTGTCGGTCGAATCGACCTCCGCCCCCAAACCAGTTAGTTTTGATTTAAGTTCAACCATTTTGAGCTCTCTTCCAACCATCAAAGAGTTTACTTTTTCTAGATTTTCAGCATAATCTTTAAGCTTTTGCTCATAGCTAACCCGTTCTGCAAGGTCTTTAACCGACAGCAGCAAAAAGTTCTTTTCTCCTACCTTAATCAGTCGGCCACTAATCTCGGCCGTCGATCTAGACTCGTCGCTTAAGATAATTGGCCCTTGAGTGCTAGCGATGTTATTGACCGCGATATTCCTCATGAATTCCTTCAAAGTTAGTCTGTCCATACCATTAAAAACCCTGGTTGGATCTATCGCCTCGGTTACCCCTCGATCAAATTTGAATAGAGTTGCGGCTGCTTTGTTTATTTCTATGATCTTCTCCATATTTAAATTTTTATCCATTTGGATAAGGAACATCGGGATGGCGTTTTCTGAAAATAGAGTTTGGTATTTTACCTCTCCTTCAAATTGCTTTTTTCTGGAAGCTTCAAGGCGGGTTAAGAAGAGAATTGTTGCAAACATGGCCACGATCAAAACTATATAAATTGAAACCAAAAAGAAATATTTAGTATTTTGGGCCGTTTGGTTAACGCTTCTCTCAAAGGTTGAAATGATGGCGCCAATCGCTTGATTATCAAAATCTTTAATCAAATAAAAACCTTGAGCTTTGTCTTTTAGGTACTGATAATAAATATCATTTTTCTCAAGCTCCTTGGCCACTTCTGAATTACTTTTTCCTAATGATTTGATATCACTTGAACTCAATGATAAACTATTTCGTTCAGAAATGCCTTTAATCCGTTCTTCACTTAGTTGCTCCCCCATTAACATATAACCAATTGGAGGTCCGGATGAATCACTTTTTAGTATATATGAAACTGTTGTTAGAACTGGAACATTGTTTAAGTCGTAGAAGAACTCCGCTGTCTCAGTCTCTGATTTGTTATTGTCCTCAAAATATTTTGCTGAATCTTTAATCTTGCTGATTAAGTCCTCATCTACCCCTTCTCTGATTTCATTCCCATCTTTATCATTGGCTTGGATAAAAATGATATTATAATTCTTATCCAAGATCGCGAAGTAATCAATCTTTAGGTTAGCAAGCATTTCAGGATTTACATTGACGTTAACGTAATCCTGGTTCTTGTTTACGACAAAGTTATACGAATCGTCCCAGACACTCCAGTCTAGATTTTGTCCCTTTAGCAGTTCTTTCTCTGATTTAATGGCATTTTGCAAAACTAACATTTTTGTTTCGTAGTCTTGCTTTTCAACCTTGCTAAAAGCGGGCATTATAACTCGGTCAGCCAGCAGGTAGACCGCCGCCGCAAAAAGAACAAAGACCGAGACAACAATTATTAATAGTTTTATATGATTTTTATAGCGCACGCCCCTCCAGACATTCCTATTATATATTATTTATTTAGAATGAGTATATAAGTTTTTATTAAAGTAATATTTTTTACAAATCGTCCTGGCTCTAATCAGGCTTTTATAATGCCTGAAGCCAAGAATCTTGATATTTTATTATATAGCACATAAGTTTTTTCTTTATCCAAAAAAGGCCGGTTATGAGCCGGCCTTTAAAGTTTATCTATTTGATGTTTTTTTGTGCTTTTTGAAGTCTATTTCTACCTCTACTGTAAGCGTAGCCGGCAGAACCAATTCCGATGGTCCCCAATATCCCCATGGCCGCACCGAATGGGCCAGTCACTGGCAAAGACGATGGTGTAGGAGTAGGAGTCGGTGTCGGAGTGGGAGTCGGTGTTGGAGTCGGTGTTGGTAATGGACAATAAGTCCCAGCCGAGGTCTTACATTCATTTTCTGTTGTATAACAAGGTAATCCAGTGACACTTTTACAGGTATTCGTATCCTTATAGGAATTAGTTGAAGTACATCCAGTTGAACTAGAGCAGTAATATAACTTCGGATTTGGTAACGGACAATACTGACCGGTCGTAGATTTACAGGAACTTTCTGAGGTATAGCATGGTTTCCCTAAAGCAGTTTTACAGGTATCTACATTTTTGTATGCGATCGTAGAAGCACAGCCAGTCGAACTTGAACAATAGTAAAGCCTTGGATTTGGCAATGGACAATAAGTGGCCGTTGTTGCCTTACAAGCAGTTTCAGAGGTATAGCAAGGCTTACCGACTCCGATTTGACAAGCGCTTGTGGTCTTATATTGTTTCGTATTGGCACAACTTGAATCAGTACTACAATAATACAGGGTTGGATTTGGTAATGGACAATAGGTCGCAGTCGTGGCTCGACAAGAGCCTTCAGTCGTATAGCAGGGTTTACCGGATCCAATTTGACATTCATTTGTGTCTTTGTACTGCTTTGTACTAGCACAACTTGTTTCAGAGTTGCAGAAATATAAGGTTGGGTTTTCGGGTGCCTTTACAATTGCTTGAAAGATAATCCACTTTTGATAATCCCAGCAACCTTGTAAATTTACACCAGTATCAATCCCACCAGTTGTAATGCCATCTGGTAAAACTCTTTCTTGTTGGTTTTGAGCATTATACAAGACTGTTGATCCTGGAACATATTCTAGATATGCAGGAGTCGAGAAAGAGTAAGAAACATTTCCCGATACAGGAGAAGCATTGGTAGCGCTCAAAGTTGCGGTAGAGGTATAACTAGTAACAACGCCAGAGGATAAGGTCGCTCTCGCTCGGATATTATAAGCCGTAGTCTCCAAGTTATTATTATGAACATGGATCAAAAAGGCGACCTTTTGCCCAGGGACTGCGGTTGTTGAAGTTCCCCAATCAGGTGAATTATTTCTATTCCCGATTTGGTATAACCCAACCGGATCTAACGCCGGGCTGTTTGCAGCCAACGCGAAAATTGGCATCAGAACTAACAGTCCAAATGCGACACCAAGAACCTTCGATTTTGTGATCTTAAATAACTTCTTCATCTTTCTCCTTTATTACTCTTTAGTTATAACCTTTGAACACAACATTTGCATTCAAGAGAAATCTCTAAAAGGTTGGGTGGGAGCCCCTATCGTTAGGGGCTCCCACTTTTTATCGGTCAGTTTCTACTTACCCCTACTCAGAACGGAATCGGCGGCGGTGTTGGCGTCGCCGTTGGGGTCGGGCAAACGGTTGGTGTCGGCGTGGGCTCCGGGGTCGGAACTGGCGGCACCGGGACATAACGGTTGACGAAGATCAAGATAAGATCGTTCGCCGGTGTTACCCCAGTATAATTTCCGTTAATCGGAGACACTGCCACCCAGCCGGCTTTCATAATCTCACTGAGATTATAGGCCGTGCCAGCCGGGTAAGACCCTATCAGCGTCGAACTGGATGAACCAGTCGTTACTGATACTTGACTTCCGCCAACTGTTCCCTCAATAATCCAACCGGACAGAAGTTGTCCGATTGTACTGTCCATCCTTTTCTCGACAGTGAGTCGATAAAGGCTAGGTGCTGGGGGGATGTACCGGTTAACATACGTCAGGACAATGTCGTCCTTTGTCGTTACTCCGGTAAAGTTACCGTTCGCAGGGGACACGACCGTCCAATTTGCCTGATTGATTTCAGACAGATTATACGACGTCCCGATGGGGTAAGTTCCCACCAACGTTGGTAGGGTCGAATTCGTAACAACGCGAACGGGCCTATCACCAACAAGCCCTTCAATGTTCCAGTTATCAAGCATTAAGCCAATGATGCTGTCTTGACGCTTGACAACATAGATTGAACTTTTTGGCTTGGGTTGCGGAACGGGTTTGTTCTTCGTCGTCTTGTGAAAAATAAACACGTTTCCGCACTTTTTGGCCATCGACACCCAATAGGATACCGTCTGTCGATAGGGCTTCCCATTGATTTCTACCGTGGTGGTTTTTGATGCCACCACGTAGAATATTGGAAGCCTTTTGTACTGTCCGTTGTAGACAGTGTCCAGAGAAATCTTTAGCGAACCATATGACATGGTCCGCACTAGTGTCCCTTTTGCGATCGTACCGCTCTTTGAATTTCTTAAATTCTTGTATGCTGCTGGGAGGACCCATTCAGGGTCTCCGTTAGCACGCACGACTAGCTTCAAAGCAGCGCGGACTTTGGCTGAGTGCTTCATCAGCGAAATAAATTTCGCTTTTGTCCACACTCCGCCCGGTATGAGGGGGTCTCCCCCCACATACGACCAGACAAAGGTCGTTCGAGCCGAGTGACTCGCACTCGCCTGGTCGACCAGGATTGTTGTTTTTGCTACTGTGAAAGCCATGAACACGGCCAACAACAGCAAAACGAAAACAATCGCTATTGCCAGATACCTTCTCATTATTTCAACTCCTAGTCCTAGATAGAATTGACCGAAAAATCAAGGTACACACTTTGTCTTCAAAGTAAGAAGTCAAAGATTCATTCAGAAAGATTACTAAGAATCTACCCTCAAAATCCTTGACTTTTATTTATGTATACGCTTTTGCTTTGAAACCGTATAGTATCATATCTACAAGCTATTGTCAAGCCGTTTATATTTTTTGTTATTTTTTTATCAAGCCAAGGTTTGATTTTACCTTAATTTGACAATTATTATTAAGTTCCTTACTAGGTTCAGTAATTGATTTATAGGTTCGTTAAAGACTTACCAAAATCAAGAGAACATTCAAAAAAATCTAAGTGATGCTAGATTCTTCTCTTTATTAATTGGATATTTATATATCGCGAGAACAATGATCAGGCCAGGAATAGTAAATAGATATTTGCCATCAATCTTCCCTATCTAAAAGATCTATCGATAATCGTATAATCAAATTAAGTGAGTTCATAGATATAAAAAAAGTTATTGCTAGATAAGAAATCGGCAGACTTTCTCTAAAAAGAAGACTTATCTCGTAAAAGGTTAGATATTAATTGTTTATCTCATAAGTGTAGAGCACCTCTTTGGCCGCGTTCGCTTTAATAAACTCGACAATCAATTTTGAACCTGTAACAGCAACCTTGATATAAACTGAACTATCGATAATAGTCCCATCTTTGTAACCATATTCTACGGCCGTATTTGTATTGTCGCCATTTTTTATCACTCCACTTTTTCATTGGTTCACTTTGTTAATCCTAGCTTAGATTACTGTGACTTAGCTGAAATAAGTGTGAAGTAAATAAAATAAATCATTTTACTATTGCAATATAAATATTTCTTTAATAAGCTTTTATTAATATAAAAAGGAGAAAATATGTTTAAGAAATTATTAGGCTTATTTGCACTGGCGAGTTTTTTTACCATACCTGCTGTAAGCTTTGCACTGCCAATGCCAACAGTATATAACACTAACATGGCGGAGAAAGAGGTCTCTAGCGACACCGAGGGTGGTTTTATTAGATTAAAAGGATTTGTATGTAAAACCTCTGATTGTAGCTTAGCAAATGCTGACGATTGGTATAACTATAGGTCAGAACCAACAGTCGAAGGCGAAGAAACTGGTGATGGTAAAACCTTATATGTTTCGCCTGGTGATAATTTAACTTTTCTTGCTGGTGTAACCTCGGTTACTCAAGAAGGTTATTACCCAAAATTTTCAGTCGCCTTTACGGGTGACGAGTACATTACTTCTCCTGATTTTTTTGGCACAGGCCAAGATGATCTTGACGGAGATGGAATTTTTTATGAAGGAGACGAAAGCTTAATAGACTTTTCTATTCCAATCACAACTAATAACGATGCACAATCTAATATGCAGTTTGGCTCAGTGACCGCTAAGGTAAAAAACGATGCACCAGATGGAGCAGTGATAGTTGCTGAATTTATTTATAATGGTGAAGGAAACTATGTTTCTTCTTATACCTTTAATCCTTTCATGAGGTCAGCACAAGCAGCTACCCTGGACGAAAATACCCTGGCATATTCTTCTGTAAGAATAGTTGTAAGCAACCCAACCGCTCAAATTCAAACCACCACAGTTACCACACCCACAACTCTTCCCAAAACGGGTAACGTAGGAGGACTTAATAATAAAATTCTACCCGGGGCTCTTATGTCAGTTGTCTTGGGCTTTGTGGGATATCAAATTGTTAGCCGAAAAAGAAAACAAACCAAATAAGAAAATAAATATCATAACCAGAATTGCGATTGCAATTCTGGTTTTTATTTTATTTTATCTAGCGCTAGGATTTATCGATAATTACTACACTGAAAAATATAAATCAAAAAGTTTAACTGACAAAACGACAGTGACCAAAAGCAAATCAGACAGTAAGATTCAAACTACTAACACCGCAGCAAAAATTACACAATTCGAATTAATCATTCCAAGCCTAGGGCTAGACATTCCCGTTTCACCTAATGTTGATGCTAAAAATGAAGGGATTTATCAAGAAGCGTTAAAAAATGGGGTTGCACACTATAGAGGAAGTGCTTTGCCTGACTCTGGAAGTAATGTCTTAATATTTGGTCATTCAAGTGCTGTCTGGGGTAATAGTGGCTATGCAACTATTTTTGAAAATTTAAATAATTTAGAATCTGGTGATAATATTGAAATTAGTTTCAATGGTAGAAGCTTAGCCTACCAAGTTACGGAAAAAAAAATTATTTCTCAAAATGATTTATCTATCGTGGAACCAACTGAAAGAGAACAATTAACGTTAATGACTTGCTGGCCCGTAGGGACTGATCAAGAAAGATTAATCGTTATCGCCAAACCAATAAAAAAATAATTCTTTATTCTTCTGACATGACCAGCTTTGCATCTATGAATTTTTTTGAATCCGTCATCTTGACTATCATATTAATAATTTTTTATATATCATTAACATCATATGAATAAAATTAACATAAGCATAAACAAAAAGGTAAAAAGTATTATTTTTGCGCTATCAATTGTGTTCCCTTTTGGGCTATCCACTGTTTTACTCGGACGAAGAGTCTTCGTTAAAGAAATGCCATCAAGTTTTTTGCCACTGGTGATAATCCTTTTTTTCTTTTTATTCTTGCTCACTCTACAGCTAAAGTCTGAGGCAATATTAAAAAGGGTCAAATACGAAAAACGCAAAGTCTTTATTATTGCCTCAAGTGTCTTGTTAATAATTCTCATCACCTTTATTTGGCGATTGATTTTAATAAAATTCTTTAAAACACCGCCCGTTACCGAATTTGGCATTGCTTTTGATATGGCAAAAAAGTGGATCAATGGTCCCTCAATTTCCCCTGAACATTTGTTTTCTCCCCGGTGGGGAATTTATACTTTTGTTTTAAGCAAATTTTTGTTACTCGGAAGCACCCTCTTTATCGCAAAGTTGTCTTCAGTCCTTGCCGCCGCAATTTCTGCTGTTTTTGTTTTTCTCTGTTTATTGAAATCGACTAAAAAATTCTTATTGGCTTTCAATGGAGGCCTAATCATGGCTCTTTGGCCGTCGTTTGCAATTTATTCTAATATTCTTTCGAGTGAACATTTTTTTATTATGTTTTTCTCAATTTCACTCTTTTGTCTCGTTATGGCTATCTCCTATTATCGAAACCATCCTAAACTATTTTTCTTTTTTGTCTTATTATTTGGTATTTCTTTATCCTTCGCTAATTCCTTCAAAGATATCACGATTATTTCGATTCCTGCCGCGGTGATTGTTTTTGCTTATTTTACATCTAATCGTTCTGGACAAACAAAAAAATACTTTAGAGATTTAGCAATCATTGTCTTTATTTTGTTACTCTCAATGTTTAGTGTTGGTCTAATTCGAAATTCACTTGTCTCTTATTATGCCATCGGTCCAGTCAATACTTCATCCTCACTTGGTTACTTTTTGGCCACCGGTCTTAATCTTGAAAATGCGGGAAGGTATAACCCCACTATTGGTGAACCATACGTCCAAAAGTTGAGAGATGATTTGCATAATAATACCTTAGATAAGGCCGACTACGAACGAGCAGATCAAAAACTTATTGATTATGCCATTCAAGAAGCAAAAAATAATTATGAGCAATATCCAATCTTATTCATTAAGAAATTTTATACTGTTTGGTCAAATGAGGACGAAATCAATAATTTAAACTATGATGCTTATACCCTCAGTAAGACCGCTCCTGAACATATGACTTTAGATTATTTAAAGACGACCACAAATAAGATTAATTTATTTAGTAATTCCTATTTCATGTTTTTAGCAATTTTTTCAACTTTTTGTGCCCTATTTATATTCATCAAAAAAACAAAGGCCCTAACTCCGGAGCTATATCTTTCTAGTATTATATGTGTCGGCTTTGCTGCTATCTTGATCGTGATGGAAGTTTTAACCAGGTATAGAAGCATCCTTTACCCAGCTATTACCATTCAAGCCACCTTTGGTCTATATTTTTTGAGTGAGTACCTAAAAAATCGCTATTTTAAGAAAAAATAATTTAGCCCAATATTTAATTTTTGTTGGTCAGGCAATATCCAGACCCTCTCCTTTTTTTATTTGGTCTGAGTCTAGTATGATACCGTCAGCAACTGCTTGCTGCCAAGAACATATTTATTAGTCAATGTTTTATATTCAAGGAAGTTATCTAAAAAACCCAATCATGAATCTGGAATCTTCATCTCAACATCCCTGGATGAACTCATCGATGTTTATCTAATTACCGACTTGATCATCTCGTTTCGCTGGCTTGATTTTCTTAACTAAAGCAAAAAGCAGATTTGAGGCATAAAGAGCTAGTAAGATGACCGAGGATGAAATAAAGATTGCCGAGATATAAATATTTTTCATATCAGTACCATTAAAAAATCCATGGATTACCACAAAGATAAAAGCAAATGGACTCAAATAATGCATTATTCGCCACATCCAACGTTTATAATATTTTCTTAAATAAGATGACCCAATCAAAATAATTATCAGGTAAAAAGCGATTATCCCACAAGCGAGAAAGCTGGTGTCGACAAAAGACACCCTTACGTGCCATGGAATAAAAATATCGGCGAGACTTAACGGAAATTGTTTATCTAAATATAAGGTAATAATATGAACCAGGACCCAAAAACCTGCCATAAAGGCCAAAAAACAATGAAAACCTACGCTGTAAATTGGTTCGATTATTTTTTTTAAGATCGGATTTCTAATTGCCAAGCCCAAAAATAACGCTAACCAAAGAAAACTAAAGGCCAGGATGCCAGCTGACCTAATCAGATACCACAGCCACGGTGTCACTAGATTAATTTGGGTATTTATGCTGTCCAAAGTTTCTCCGTCATTACATTTGTCATTTTATATACTCCAGAACTTCTTAGAAATAAAGCCTTTATGCTATTTTTTTCCGCAAATTCCAGGCCTTTTTCTAACCCCATCAAAAATAAGGTTTTTGCCCAAGCGTCAGCTTCAACCGTTTTTTGAGCTATAACCGTCACCGTTTTTAACTCCGTTGGATAATGTTCATTGTTTTTTGGATTAACTAAATGATATTTCATCTTCCCCTCAGCCTTCCACTTTTTCCTGGTTATCCCAGAGGTTGCAATCCCTTCATTTGAGACTTTAAATATTATTTTCTCTAACCCTTCTATATTCAGCGGGCTAATTTCAGCTCCGACTTTTGAAACAAAGATATCACCGCCAGCATTCACGACAAAATCAACAAAGCCGTTAGCGCGAAGCTTCTCAGTTACCTCATCAACGGTATAGCCTTTCACTAAGCCCGTGGTATCAATCCTTTTTGTCAACAAAACCGTTTTTTTGTTTTTATCCAGGGCTAAATCTTTGGATAGATTCCCTTCAATCTTAACTGAGTGACGATTTAAAGTTTGTTTTACTAGATTACTCTTAAAGTCTTTTTTATAGCCGCTTATTTCAAGATTTTCAATAATCCTTGGGTCAAAATAACCGTTGGTGATCTTATAATAGTTTAAACAAAGGCCCAAGATCTCAATCATTTGCGCTGAAACTTTTGTTTCTTTTTTCAGATTATCATTAATCATTGAGAGTTCACTCTCCCTATTAAAACGACTAAACTTCTTTTCGTTTTGTTGGAAAATCTTTTCGGCTAGATCAAGTGACTCTTCTGGCTTGTGAAGGTATTGGTTGAGATTTGTAAAAATATCGATTACAATCTCCGTTCCCATTGCCCAAAAATATTTATTATTAGTCGTCGTTATTTTCATTTTTTCCATTTTTTTCATTTGAGGTCGGTACCGACTCTTGCCTCGGGGTGGGGGTTGGGGCCAATGTCGACGCCGGGGCTGGGGTCGCAATAAAGGTTAAAGCTTGAGTTGATTGGGTTTCAGTTTTTATTGGAGCAGTTTCTTGATTATTGCCACCTGCAATAATCGCACTTGGGTTTGGCGTTGGAGTCGATTTCTTTTGATTCTTCTTAACTTTTTCGATTGATACTTGTTTAGCCTGATCAAAAGCATTCTTTGTCTCTTGGGATAATCTTATTTCATCCCAAATCATTAGAGATAAATAACATAACCCAAATAACAACATCCCCATCATGGCAATAACGATAAAATAAGATTTACTTTTCGTGATCATTTGTTTTCTCTCTTTGTTATTATGAATAGTAATTTATGATGTCTTTGTTGTAACCGGAGGAGTCGTAGGTGCGGGGGTAGGAGCAGGAGTAGGCGCAGGTTGTTGAACCGAGCTTGATACAGGGGCGGTAGAGCTATTATTTGTTACTGGTTGCGATATCGGCGGGCTGGTTGAGGTCGTATCATTTGACACCGGGGCACTCTCTGGCGTCGGGGTTGGAGCAGTTTGAGTTGAGCTGACTTCTTCGGTTTGGTTCTTTCCTTTATTTGATGCTATATAATTTTCAAGATTAGATTTTACTTTTTGAAGCGCGGTCGTTTCCCCTTGTACTTTCATCAGCATCACAACTAAAGCCAAAAACATAAAACTAGAGATAAATATAAATGATTTTGCTAACTTGTTTTTCATTTCAAAACCTTATCATCTTAAAAATACTCCGTCAAGTTGTTTTTCGTGTCCAAACTGTATTGAACTAATTAAGGTTATTTCTTGTTATCAAAAAGGTATTTTAAAGGCTGGGTTTTATCATTCGCTAAATATTTAAGAAGTCTATTATGAAGCCTTTTTATAGTACTTGACGAGATTAGCAGAACGACTTTAGAGCCTCTAGATCTCAATGCGTAAATTTATATTTTAGAACAATGATGATTAGCCCAATTAATCCTGAGAATATACCGACCAGCAATGCTCTTAAAAATTTTTGACCTCTTGCTTTCGATGAGAGATAACCAAAGAAACCAAGACCCCCGATCAAAACCCCATAAGAAATATAAATTGCAGCTTCTAGGGAGGTGATCCTTAGCAATGCTAATAACAAAATCACAGACGGAATAAACGAAACTGACGCTATTGCGAGAGTGTCGCTCCATAATTTACGGCTAATAAGTCTTTTTTATAAATTGATGGGGCTTAGCCAACAACGTTTGGACTTACTATGCCTTCACTGATAGAATTGATTTATGAAAAAAATAAAAATTTACTGTTCAAGCTGTAATACTTTACTCTATTACTACAACAAGGACATACGAGGTCATTTAGTTAAATGCTATAAAGATATGATTATTGAAGATTTTACAAATCAGAAATTAAAGTGTCCAAACTGCAGTCAGGAATTTGCTAGAGAAGCTATCTATCATAACCGGCCAGCACATAAAATAATCCAAGGTAAAGTATTTACAAAAGGGTCTTAACGGTTTGAGTAAAGCCATTAGTAAATCGCCTGCGATTTCATAAAAAACAATTGCCAACGGAGTTGATTAAAATCGTTAAATTGGACAAGCTACATTTTTGTTTATTTTATCTGAGACTATTCTACCGTCTTTTAGCTCTATGATACGGTCCGTCTGAGCTGCGATTCTATCGTCATGAGTAACAATAATAAAGGTCGTTCCAAGGTCACGATTAATTTTACAAAAAAGTTTATAGATGGAGCGACTAGTATCAGAATCAAGATTGCCTGTCGGTTCATCAGCTAAAATAATATCAGGTTCATTCATAAGCGCTCTCGCAATAGCCGTTCGCTGCTGCTGACCACCAGAAATACTATCCGACATCACATTCATTTTCTCCGAAAGACCAACTAGCTCGATCAGTTCCATCGCTTTTTGTCTATCTTGCTCTGAAACCTTTCCGTTTTTTTCGATGCTGATTGGAATTAAAACATTCTCAAGAACCGTAAACTCAGGTAGCAAATAGTGAAACTGAAAAACAAAACCCATCGTTTGATTGCGAAGTTTAGCGAGTCTGTCATCATCCATATTGTGAACAATCAGCCCATTAACAAGGACATCACCCAGACTCGGCTTATCAAGTGTCCCTAAAAGATTAAGTAAAGTAGATTTCCCACTCCCTGATTGTCCGATTATTGAATTTAGACTACCCTTAACAATGGCTAAATCAATATCAAATAATACTGGTGTTTCCACCGTCCCGGAATATGTTTTACTTATTTTCCTAAGCTCTATGACGATTGATTTCTTATCAGCCATTTCTAATCACCTCGATCGGGCTTAATTTATTTGCTTTTCTAGCGGGTATAATTCCCGCAAAAGAAGAAACTGCCAATGCGATTACACTAGTCATCAAAACAATATTCCATTTAATCAACGGCTCAACGATATTGCCACCATCCGGAGTTTTGGCAAAGGTCACGAAGGCATAAAACAGGCCAAGACCAAAAGCAACACCAAGGACGGTGCCACAGAAACCGAGGATAAATCCTTGGAAATAAAAAATGTTGGATGATTTGCCATTCTTTAAACCAATCGCCTTCAAGATTCCAATTTGCTTTGATTTCTGAGTTACAGAAATACTAAGGATGCTGGCAATAGAAATTAAAACAGAGAGAAGGACAAAAACCTGGATCATATAGCTTGAAGTACTTTGACCCTGCAAACCAGCCAATAACTGTGCGTTCTGGGCTTTCCAATTGTCGACTTTGTAATTAGAGCCAATTTGCTTATTAATTGTGACGGCAGTTTGATCGGCATTGAAAATATCTTTGACCTGGATATTAACCGCGGTGTAGGTACCTTCGTTCCCGAAAATTGCCCAGGCGGTGGCTAGATTTGTGAATAACCAAGCATTGTTGACAGTCGCAATTTTTAAATCATAGATTCCCGATACAAGTAAGGTAGATTTACTCCCGTTGGCTTGAGTGAAAGAAATATCGTCACCCACCTTAGCCCCTGTGCTTACTGAGAGATCTTTACCAATCATTACTTCGCTCCTTGCGAGTGGAAGCCTACCTTCAATTTTACGAGTCTCTAATTGATAAATATCATTTGCTTTGTCAAAGCTGACTCCCTTAAGTAAAACTGGATAATTTTTATTTGGTGTTATCAGAAGCCCATTGCCGTCTACCGCTGGGTAAACTTTCGTGATTCCAGAGACTTTATCAATTTTCGACTTAAGATCATTATAGTTGGTGATTTTATTGCTGTCTGTGGTAATAGTAAGATGCGGTGCATTACCGATAGTGCCTTTTATTAAAGTGTACTGGAGGCTGTCAATCAGGATACTGATAAAAATGGCAACTGAAACACCCACAGCAATGCCGAAAATGATAAACAGAGACTGCCATTTGCTCTTTAAAATAAATCTAATTGCGATTTTTAATGATAATACCATTAGAATATAATAGCTTATTTATAGTTTAAATAAAATATACAGATACACCAATTTCTGACTTGGGATAAAATCAACTTTAAGTTAAATAGAGAATTTATGATTAAAACTTTTTATATAAATTGGCAGACTGTATCGAAGATAGTCGGAACTTATGATGGTGTTTTCATCACTAAGAATAGCTATATTAAAAAGAGACCCAGCTGGGTCTCTTTTTTGGATTGTCTGTTATTTAGTTTCGTTGTCGCAAGCACCATCACCGTTTGCGTCCACAAAACCAGAGCCGTTTCCAGAACCATTGTGCATTCCAGATCCACCGGTCCCGCTACCTTCTCCGGCCCAGGCTGGTTTTCCTGCTGCGGTTCTAATAGTAACTTGACTACCATCGGCCTTTGTTAGATTCCAGGCGCTGACTGTTCCGGCCGTCTCCTCAAGTCCTTCGACTTTAACGTTGTCACCAGTTTGAACTGTCGTGTTAACATACCCACGTTTTCCTAAGTTAACAGTGTAAGACTTTCCATCCGCATCCTTTATCTGGATTTGGTTCTTCCCGGTTGTAGTGGCTCTCTCTACTGTTCCAGCGAGCCCAACTTTGGCTACTTCTGTCCCACTTGGTGTTTTTACCGTCCCCAGTGAGGTCTTAGCAAAGACAACTCCTGTTGAGAGCAGTGATATTGCAACTGCAGTTCCGACGATTAATGTTTTCTTCATTTTTCTCCTTTTCTAGAAGGTTGGTTAATAATTCCTTCTGTTAGTAATACGGCCTAAGAGAAAAAATATTTCAAATTTTAGTCTCGATTGTGATGATAACCATTCCCCTGTCCATTGCCGTTCATTTGGCCAAAGCCTTTACCAACCGTTTCGTTAAAGTTAGAGACCGAGAGGGCAAAACCTGCAATCACAATAACAATTGAAACTATCCCAATGATCCAGACCAGTCTTTTTTTGTAAGCACCAGTATACCGATAAATAAGCCAAATAAGCAACCCGATCCCCGCGACCCCCAGGATCACAATCCACCAAGGAACAACGGAAATAATGTGATTCCAACGGTTGGCCCCAAGCTCTAGTCCGAGACCCTTGCGAGGAAGATAAAAACTAAGATTAATAAGGAAGATAACCAGAAGCGTTAAGGCAACAATCCCTATCTCCGTCAGGGCCTTTATAATTTTAAAGAAGTTTTTTGAATGCATCTTAACTTCATTTTTCTTAATGCTGCCCATGACTTTATTCTTTAATTCACTCATAGTATCTCCTCAAGATTGATATTCTTAAAATGTTTCTTTATTTCTTGTTTTCCCCTATTCAAATATGTCCCGACAGTATTTACTGGTAGGTGCATGATTTCTGAGATTTCTTCGTAGCTTTTATCCTCGTAAAACCGAAAGACTATTACTTCCCGGTATTTCAGGGTGATGGACAGAAGGGCTTTATCTAATAATCGTTTTTGTCCTTCTAAATCTAGATTCTTTTGGATAGTCTCTGCATTATTGTTTTCACTCGCTATCTCGGCGACGTCATCCAGAACCACGTGTTTGGCGTTTTTACGGTAATGAGTTATGGCCTCATTATGAGCGATTCGATAAATCCATGAAGAAAACTTTCGTTTAGGATCAAATGAATTAATATTTTTATATGCCTTCAGAAAAGTTTCTTGAAGGGCATCAGCACAGTTATCTTTATCGCCCAACATTCGGTAGATAAAGGCGCAAAGAGGTTTTTCAAAGCGGTCAATAACCTCTCCAAAAGCTTCTTTGTCTCCATCCTGAACCTTAAGTGCTAGGTCTTCATCTGTCAATTTCATATGTCACTATTATAGCTTCTTTTTGAAAACTATCACAAAGTATCTCCAGTGCCAGATTATATGAAAAATGGAAATAGCAGTCAGGGCGAGACCCGCTTCGACATGCCAATAGAGCATATTAAACGGCATCGGGACAACGACGCCATTGCTAATTCGCAGAACAAGCAAAGAACCAAGAACGGCGGAGACGAGAAAGAAACCCAAAAGTAACCAGTTCCAAATTTCCTTATGCAAGGTGTAAGAAATAACCTTGAACCTTGACAACAAAAAACTAGCAATATAGGCAAAGAGTAGACCAAAGAAGATTGGATAAAAGTTGTATTGTTTTACTGGGGCAACTGTTTTTGCGACCGTGGCCTCAGTCGTAGCGGCGGCATCCTTTGCCGTTAAGGTTTGACCAGAAGTCTCTTGCAGCTTAGCCGCGATCTCTTTTATCGTACTAGTCTCTGCTCCATAGTTATCAGCGAGAAGTTGAAAGGTATCATTAAGATTAACTTTTACCCCAATGGCATTGCTAATTTCTTTAGCGAACTCGATTGAATCTATCTTGTAAATGGTCGCGACCTCAGTAACGGTTTTGGCTTTTAACTCTTTGCCAGATAGTTCAATCTCAGCTGCTCTAACCGAATTTATACCAATAAAAAAAACTATTGTTACAAACATGGCAACCAGAAGCAAAACTTTAAATAATTTCATAATACCTCTCTTTATTACTAATAATACGGTAGTTTTAAAAAAATATTTCAAAGCGAGACATTTTTGTCTCCTTTTGGTTCCAAGTAACTACTTTTTAGTCAAAATGGTAGACCCTCGCCGAAATACATGGAACACCTTCTTTGATGTTGTCTTAAGGTGGCAACCTGTTTTGGTATATATTTATGAGAATCAGAATAAGAAAATAGAAGATGAGTAATGGGTGTTCTCGATTAGGACTTAGTCCCTTTAAAATACTATGTCTACCTAAGTCAGATATCTAGTGTAGAAGTCTCGAGCATCTTGGACACATTCATCTAAAATGAAAGGAGATGAAAGTGAGCAAGAAATATATGACAAACAAACAACTTCAAGTGTATGGAGCTAGAATTAGATATGCCTGGTTTAGAAAAGCAGAAGA
>CAIMLA010000002.1 GCA_903842085.1 uncultured bacterium
AATCAGAATAAGAAAATAGAAGATGAGTAATGGGTGTTCTCGATTAGGACTTAGTCCCTTTAAAATACTATGTCTACCTAAGTCAGATATCTAGTGTAGAAGTCTCGAGCATCGTGGACACATTCATCTAAAATGAAAGGAGATGAAAGTGAGCAAGAAATATATGACAAACAAACAACTTCAAGTGTATGGAGCTAGAATTAGATATGCCTGGTTTAGAAAAGCAGAAGAATTAGGCAATTATCCGATACCCCTTTTTTAGACAAACCCTTACTATCTTTGGACGTTAATTAATACTTTGAATAATGATGCTATCTTAATTTAAGTGCGCATACGACCAGATAAAGTGATTAATAATTTTAATACTATTTCTAAACTAAATCCCAATAATTATCTTTAGTTACACCTATGACACTAATGTCTGGGTAGGTGGATACAAATCCTCTTGGTATCCGTGGTTGTTTGCTCCATTTGCACTCAAAGGCCGCAAATTCACGGCTTGAGTCTTCGACCAAATCAACTTCTTGTTTATCACGCGAACGCCAGTAGTAACTACGTACATACTTTTGTTCAAGTTGATTCTTTTTAAGCCTTTCAACCAAGATAAAGTTCTCCCACAGAGCTCCAATATCACCACGCACCTTAATGGGGCTAAAGTCATTAATAAGTGCATTTCTTATCCCAAGGTCATAAAAATATATCTTTCGCAAACGACCAATTTGAACCCGTTGATTCTTTCGAAATTGAGGCAATCTGAATACGATAAAAGCCTTTTCTAGTAGATCAATGTACCGCATAACCGTATCCTTACTAATCTCCAGACTATTAGCAAGCTCACTATAGCTAACTTCGCTTCCGACTTGATGGGCGAGTAAGCGTAGTAAATTATCGATAACGGTCTGGTCGTATATAGTACCGAGCGCAAATGCATCCTTATATAGATAGCGATTTGCAATATCTCGAGCTAAATTAGCAGACTCACTTTCCGGCAAAGACCATAGCCCCGGATACCCACCATAGATCAGCAGCCGTTGTAAATACCCATCACCTTCAATAATATTGTTTGCGACCTCTTTTAAGCTCAAGGGAAACAAGTGGAACTCCTTTGAACGGCCTGTAAGTGGTTCCTTAACTTTGTTTGCTAAATCAAGGCTGGAGCTCCCAGTGAGAAGTATTTTAATCTCAGGCATACTATCATGGATAAGTTTTGCGGTTAAACCGATATTTTCAACACGCTGAGCTTCGTCTATAACAATTAATTTTGCGTTAGAGATAATGGAGCGGAGACTCGCAAGTGACTGGCCTTGGAGACGAACTAAAACGGCTGGATCATCACAGTTTAAATATAGCCCATCCTTGTTAACTGTAAGTATTTTATTGGCAAGCGTAGTTTTGCCAACCTGTCTCGCACCATATAAAATGGTCACAAAACCATCATCAAGGGATTTAATAACTTGTTTTTCAATATATCTTTTTATCATACAAGCATTATATAATACGTCATTACCGCTAGTCAAGTAGCGTTATAAACGTCTTTATTGATGTTTTGTGCTTACCATAATATGTAAACTAATACGCTATTAGTACTACACTCTTTTTATCTGTCGGCTTTGTTTGTTCGAGCCTCGTCAGTATCATTGGTTATTTTTGGTTAAATTACAAAAAAGTTAAACACTAAAAAAGACTTCGATTAAAAGTCTTTATTAGGATAATTTTTTATGGTGGACCAGAGCCTAAAATTATGGAACACCTTTTTTGACGTTGCCTTAAAGTGGCAACCTGTTTTGGTATATATTTATGACAGTCCGGATAAGAAAATAGAAGATGAGTAATTTGTGTTATCGATTAGGACTTAGTACCTTAAAAAAACCATATCTACCTAAGTCAGATACTTAGATAATCCGATACTTTGTTGCTCTACCTTGACCATTTTTTTCGATTAAGCCTAAAGAAGATAGTTTGGCAAGCAACTGTTTCAAAGTGGGAAGAGGTACCTCACCCTTCAGTAAGCTATCGATCTCCGAAACCGATAAGCTCTCGTTCTCGTCGAAAAGAACAAGAACTTTACGTTGATTTTCTGAAAGTAATTTTTCAGATTTCTCATTTTCCATCAGACCAATTGCGTTGTAGCCCTGAGCCAAGAGTGAATCCAAAAAGTAGGTGAGCCATGACGAAAGATCCTCGCCACTGGTTTTGTATGTTTTTTGGGTTTCCTTTAACGCCAAGTAGTAACGATCTTTAGTATCTTCGATAATCTCATCTAATGAAACATATGGAACATACGAATAGCCAGCCCTAAGAAGTAGAAGATTTGTCAATGATCGGCTTAATCTTCCATTCCCGTCAAAAAAAGGATGAATCGCTAGAAATTCGAAAACAAAACTTGCAATCACCAAAATAGGATGGAGGTTCCCTGACGCAAGACTTTCCTCAGTCCAGGGTAGCAGTATATCCATCTCTGGTTTGACAAGAAAAGGCTTTGTCGCCTCAAATAGAACCGAGGTCTGACCGGCATCGTTCTGAATAATCACTTTATTATCTGTCGTCTTATATTTACCGCGGTGTGAAGCATCTTTGTTTGAGAAACCTAAAAGAATTGAATGAAAATGTAAGATGTTATTCTCGGTCAATTTCAATTCAGGATAATTATCAAATATCCGGCCTAGAAGATCTGCATATCCAGCCACCTCTTCTTCGTCTCGATTCTTAGGCAGATTAGTCTTAAGCCCACGCAAAAGTCTAGTCACTTCTGCATCGCTTAGTTTAGATCCCTCAATTCTTGTTGAAGCACCGGAAGATGTGATGATAACAGAAGTCTTTAAACGCCCTAAAATTTGTGGGCTTATCTTGAGGCCACCTCTCCATTGCCCTTTAATGCGGTCTATCTCAGCAACCTTATTTAGTATCTCTGAGGTAATATGGATTCTTTTTTCGTAGCGATCTGTGCTCATACACATATCTCCTTAACTACATACGATTATATATGTTTACATCCGCAAAGTAAAGTATCTTATTTAAAAATTATAAGACTTGAAAAGATTTGTATTAACACTAAAGTTTTTGCATACTCCTATAAGATATCGTTAAATTGTATAATATGGCTTCTGTAAGCCTAGTTTCTAATATGGTGGAGCTTAACCGAAAAACATGGAACACCTTTGTCGAAATTTCCTTAGAATGGGAGCCTGGTCTGAAAGATATCTACGTGAAGTTGAATGACTCTCTTAAATAGCTATTTTACAGCATAATGTTCAGCCGCAAAAATATATTGTTCCTTGAAAATTTGTTTAAATGAAATTACAGAATTAGTTTCGTAGAAAACCAATATTGACCCTTTGAAGTCATCTTCATTGACACTTCTGTACGAAAGTGGAGCGTAACCATGAGACAAGAGTAAGGCGTTAGCCATTAGCCGACCGGTTCGTTTGTTACCATCTTCAAACGGTTGGATATAACTAATCCCAACAAGTGCCAGCAAAGCTTTATCATATGGAGTTTTAGCTCTTGAGATAGCTTCACCCAAAGATTCTATTGCCTCTCTGATCTGAAAGACATTATCAAGTGGCCTGTATTTTGAACCAGTTATGCCAACTAGGCCCTTTCTGATTCCTTTGTTTACCCCTAAACCCTTGATTAGAATGCCGTGTAGCGCTTCAAGATTCCTAAGATTAAGGGCCTGATATTCTTGCTCGTTTTCACGAACAAAAAGAAAAGCATCCTTATGATTTAGAATCATTCTTGCCTCATCTTTTGCGTGACCCGGAGCTTCAATCTCATCTTTAATAAGGCGCTCTGTATCCAGAAGAGTATAGGTATTTCCCTCAATTTTTGATGACTTCCACGATAGTTCAATCACGAATCTTTGGAGTTCTTTGTCTCCCAGGACAGAAGAAAGATTTCTTGATTTTTGGTGATATTCTTTGGTCGCTATATTTAGGTCAGAGATCTCGTTTTCGTTAAATATTTCTGTTGGAAATTCTGGAAATAGATTGAAATTGTAATTATCCAAACCAAACCTACTATCTGGCTCAATGCCTGTGTATCCTTTTTCAGAAATATCAGTAAAAACCCTACCGATGGTGGAAATTTCATAACTGGTATTTCTACCCAACCCAATGCTAGTAAGTGCACCATCTTTGGCCATACTCGATAGGACACGCTTAATAGAAACCAAGGAAATGTCTTCGCCTCTTTTTGTCAGTTCTTCATGAACTTCAGAAGACTGTAATCGACCCTTTTCAAGAATGATTTTGAGGATACTCTGCTGTCTTTGATTGAGTTTAATCATTTTATTGCCTCATTTAACTGTATTAATCGTATCAAATTGATACGTTTAAGTCAACTACTTGATACGATTAGAGAAACAAAAGTAAATTAAATTAAATACATAAAACAGAAGTGTTCCCTTTTTCTGTGAGATATCGAAAATACGTACAAATAAATGTCTCTAACGGACCAATTTTTTGGTGGACTGCGTCGAAAATAGTTGGAACTTATTATTAAGAGAATTAGGTGTTTGGAAACAGCTTTATGCTACAGGCCTTAGATAATCTATTTGATATCCCTTACTAGTCGAACGTAATTCAAAACTCTTTCCTCACCTTCACCTGTTCCTACTACCTTTTTGTCGAAACGTACTGCACCGGCACCATGAAGGTCTTCACCGTTCCCATCTTCTGCCCGTCCAAAAGCCACATACCATGCATTATCGTAAGTTCCACCGGCTTTTGAGATTGTTGATGTACTTGTCCAGCAATATGGGTAATCGTCTTTTCCACCATCATTTTTAATGGCAGTGCAACTAAATAGTGGATCGATGGCTGGTCCGACATTAGCTGAATTCGTAGCATAAGGTGAACGAGTGTAATCCACTATACTTTGAAGTTCTTTTGAGCTGGGCAAACGCCAATCGTTATGACCGAGGTAATTTACTTTATTCTGTTTTTGAACATATGCTAGTGCATTCTCCCAATTGACACCCGAGCTATTATCAGACTTTTGCCACATCAATCCAGTAGCTAAATCAGAAATGGTCCCATCATTATTGTTCTGTAACAAGTTGATTCCATAGCCCTGATTTCCCCTTACAGCACGTACGAAGTGTTTTGGACCGGCACTAATGCTATACGACTTTATGTGTCCAGTACCGAAATTCACTCCAAAGGCTAGCTCTGCCCCAGATGTTGCCTCAAAAGGCTTGGTAGACGTAATGTTACCCAGAACTCCGCTATATTTATTGGTACTCCAAAAAATGGCGTGACTCAAGTCTTGTTCATCTGTGTATTTAATATCAAAATATTCGGTATTAATAGAAGGCCAACCCGTGCTTCCGTTCCAGATAGAATATAGCTCCTTTATGGATGGTACCCGCCAGTCGCTATATCCGCCGTAATTCTGTTTGTTCATTTTATCAATCACCGCTTGCGTTTCAGCCCAGTAATAAGTTCCACTATCATGACTTTGCTGCCATGTAAGGCCAGTGATATCATCTTTAACACTTAGTCCGTCGTTGCTTTTAGTATAAGCAGGAATTGGATGTGCAAACTGAGCATCTTGACCATAAAATGGTTCGCCTTCTTTTGGACAGGTAATCTCCTCTGTGTTGTTATAACATTTTGATTGACCCGTCCCAACAATAGTATATTTTCCTTTTTCTCCGTTTTTTTGTTTAGAAGTTAAAAATGCAGATGGAGTTTTACCCAATTGAGCTGTGTGGATTATTATATACGCAAATCCTCCAATTGCTACAATTATAATTATACTTACGATAATCAATAGTATTTGCTTCTTTGTAATTTTTTTCATATTTGTTCCAGCAGTTTTAGGCATTGATAATAGTTCCTTTTTACAATTTTATTCATCTAATAAATAATAACACAAAAAGAGACATTTCTGTCTCCTCTTGATTCCAAGTATTTTTCATGTGGTCAAAATGGTGGACTGCGTCGAAAATAGTTGGAACCAATTATTGCCAGAGTTGATGCAATGGCAGAAAATTGCTGTCCTTACTTAACTAAATTAGAGAATAAAACATAACTCCGCAGAAAGGGAAAGAGGCGACACATGATTTTGTGCCGCCTCTCAGTCGAGAAAAGTGCAGACCTTCGTGTACAGCTCTTGGAGAGATGCGTCATTTTGCAGTATGAGTGCGCCGCCGATGACTGAAGCATGCTGCGAGAGCAGTCTCTCGAAGAAAAGAGCCTCGGCTACCTCCATAAGCCTGAGTCCGTCAAGAAGAAGGTCAAAATCCCTATGATCAGGGCTTCCAACCTTGATTCTCTCGGCACATATCTCGGGAGAAGCCTTAAGAAGAAGCATCCGAACGTCATGAACTTCAGCAGCCCGGCTCAGCACGATAGGGTCAAGATCCGGAATGTATGGCTCCAAGACCTCAACTTGCTTTGCCCTCAGGGCCTTGCCCGTTCGAATGGCATAGTGGCAATCAATAGCCGCAAGCCTGCAGTCATCGTCAGAAATGCGACAAGTGATTATATCGGCCACCCTGTCGATGAACTTCGAGTGAAGAGGCCCGATCTCTTCCCAATCCAGACCAAGCTCCTTACCAATCTCGATTAGTACGTGGCGCTGACGGATAATGAGCGCATTATCCTTCCTAGCCAATTCGGCGCAAAGAGTGGATTTACCCACCCCATGTATCCCGCCGACGATCAAGACCTTCTTTCTGCTCAAGGTACTCACCTCCCTAGCAAGGCCGTTGTGTCGAGGGTATTATAAGTCTAAGTTAGTGTTTTTTCAATAGAAATGTGTTTTGCCAGAAAGTCAGAGTCCTGTTTATACCGAAGGACCTTAACTGCTTCTTCAGCCTCAAACCAATCACACACTTCTTCATATTCCTTATTTCTTTTGGGGCTATTCAAAATAACCTTAAAAAGGGTAACAATTTTTCTTACAGGCGTGCCGTCCTCCTTGCTCATAGAATATCGTCTTACCTCTCCCAACTTGCCCACGAGAGTAAAATCGACAAAACCGGTTTCTTCCATAATTTCTCTTTTGGCCGCTTCCTCAGGAGTCTCTCCTGCTTCTAGATGACCTTTCGGGAATGAATAGGTCTTTTCAAGATGTTCTGTTAACAAAAATTCTGTTTTTGAATTTATATTTCTGGTTATTACTCCCCCCGCTGAATAATGAGTCTTAATATCTTTGCCAAAAATAGTAGTTAATATTAATTCGAAATAATTATTAAAAATATCAAAATTTTGAAACGAGTAATTCTTGCCGTTTTCGTTGACCTTTTTCACAATTGGTAAATATTTATCACCTAGAATCTCTGAGATTCGGTTTAGCTTGTTTGATAAATCGCCGCTTATTAAAAACCCGTTTTCTCTATCAGCAATCATTCCCTTAAAACAACCGGCATCTGAAATGCATAATGCTAGCTCTGGATGGGAAAACAGCATGGCCTCGATTGGCACTAAGGGCGCAAAATCAATTCTAGGAAGACACAAGAGAGCTCTGCTTTTTGGATAGCCATAAAGTATCCGAGGCAATTCAGGCTCAAATTTATCGATATAAGTTATTCTTGGTGAGAGCAATAACTCCTTTAATTTCCTTTGATATTTTATAAGCTCTGGTTCTTGGCTAAATTGAGAAGCCACCAAGACACCATGATACTGAGAGTTTTTTGCCAAAAAGGAATCCATTATCTCGATTACTTCTTCTACCCCCTTATACACATCGGCTCTGGATATAGAAACCAATAATTTTTTATCTAACGGGATACCACAATGGCTAAGTACCTCTTCTGGATTAATGGGAAGGTTAAATGAATCAAGGACATAGCCATTTGAAGCTGGGACAAGGATTGATTCTTCCAGGTTATATTCCTTCATAAGGATTTTCTTCGCATACAAGCTAAGATAGCCAATTTTTGCTCTCTTATGGCTTATTATCCTCTCAATAGCTTTTTTCTCGAATTTCTCTCTTTCTTCTCCATTAACATATGCCTGAGCCTGAGATTTGTTTAGGCTATGCGGGATGAACACATAATAGTCATCTTCTTTAAAATCAAACTGACTAAAGATAAAATCATTTACTATGAATAGTCTCTCCCCCTCAAATTCCTTTTCTATAATTTTATTAACATCCTTATTTACGCCTTCCCAAACCTCAAAATTGAAGTAGTTTTCTGATAAACTTTTGGGCCACTTAATTTCAATAATTTTGCCGCCCGAATCATTAACAATTTTATTCGCCAAATTTTTAAAGTCATAGGCTTCACCATTAGGATTAGTGAAGGTAATTACATTTAAAGATAGACTGATGCCAAATGATCTATCAAATTCCCTTTTAATTGAAGGAAAAGCGCTAATAAAATTTTTTGCAACAGTTCCAACGCCCGAGCAATAGCCCGTAATACCGTCATCGACTAGATATATTATATTAATTTTTTTCATGAAGCCTCTCCAAGATAATTTTAGCCACCTGCTCTATATCCAGTTTACCATCAATATTGACTACATTGGACTTGGGTGAAAAATAATCATCGTAGAATAATTTTGCATATGCCATGCCTTTATATCCGCTCCAAACATCTATGTCTATTTGGGGTCTTACACGGCGATTGAGGCTGTCCTCTGGATCAATACCAATGTAAACGTAAAGATCTGGCTCATAAAGTTCTCCCTTTTTGATGGCCTCCTCAACCCAGGTCACCTTTTCCTGGTAATTTTTTGCGTAGCCTAATTTTTCAGCACAATAATCCCAACAAAGCATGGATGGAACCCCCCGATCAATTATAGAAGTCTTTGCTGAATGGGTAGCTTTTTGGTACTTTTCAAGTGTTTCTAAGAAGATTTCTTTTTGATCATCGGTTATATTTTTCTCCGACAATCTACCAAGTGATTCATTGATTTTATTAAACTGATATTTTTGAACCAAATAATTAGCAAGGGTGGTTTTACCACTTGCGGGCAGTCCCTCTAAAACAATAATTTTTTTAGTAATATTTCCCAATTATTTCACCTTTGATTCGATTTTCCCAAGGAAACCTAATCCATTTATCTGCACGGCATTTATAGGCTGTGATATAGTTAATCTTATTATCACCCACCTTGTTTAGATAATCACTCTCAAACCCTTCATCCATAAAAAGAGAGCAAACCGCAACAGTACTTGCCCCCAAAGTATTAATTTTCTTAATTAGAGAATTGATTGATTCTCCCTTGTAGACAATATCCTCCACAACAAGGATTTTTTCACCCTTCTTGATTACAGGGTATTTTTTTATTTTGACGCTTGAATAACTTCTAGGTTCATCAGACGAGTTCCTGGAAACCTGATAAAAGTCTATATTCTTTATACCAAGACGATGCGAAATAATAATTGATAACACCATTCCACCTCGTACAACAACAACTATTTTGTCAAATTCTAACCCGGACAGATTTTTGATTATCAACTCGGCTCCCGCCTGAATTTGATCCCAGCTTGGCGATAGAGTCTCAGACTCAGCATCATACATTTTTGGATGGTTGACTAGTCGCATATAGTAATTCTTACAAAAGTATCAATACTCCCAGGGAATATTGTAACATCCTTTTTCTGGTACCTGATGTTGGGGTAACTTTTCTTAATTTTTTTTATTATCTTTGTAAATTGTTCATTGTTAATACTTGTTATATGCCCGATTTTTGCTTGATTTTGTTTTGGAAAATAAGAATCGCTTGCTTTTGTGATCAGGTTAAAGACTACATATTTCTTAGAAATCTTAATCATTTTTGAAATATTCATAATTAGGTACTGCTCATAGAAACTTGTCTTTGAATTAAGTCCTCCAAGATTGATCACTAAGTCGTATTTGTCTTCATTTTTACTAGCTAAAAAGTTCCCAACTTGTAAATTTGGAACCTTATTTTGGGTTCCATAATCTACGAACTCCGGCACTATATCGATACCATGGTATTCATCAATATCGAAGCTTTTATTTGTCATGTATTTGTAAAGATCTCCGGAACCGCATCCAACATCAAAAACGGTTTTAAATTTTCCTGACAAATCTGCTATAGCATTATAAAAAACAATCTCTTGCTTTTCCGAATTGCGCCAATCCAAAGATGCCGCAGATACACCACCTCTTTTTTCTATTTTAGACCGATAGTGTTCGCGTATCCCCAACACATCCGATTCCCAATTATTTTTATCCATGTCTTCCTTTTATTTAGCTTTATCTTATTACAAATCCATGATTGAGGCTATAAGCATACCACGAAACGAAAAAAGCAAATCACTCCCAGCTATTAAAGTAGGGGTGAAAAACACGTCTTCCGCTGGTTTTACTAAGTTCTGCAGTAATATTTTTTTTGCTAATTGCGGTCGCCTGGGTATTTATCGGTTGAAATTTTGTTACGGTGTTCTTGGCACCGTGCCTTGTCCACAAATCTCCTAGGTCCTTTTTAAAGATATTCAACCCATACATATTTGCGTAAGTAGGGATTCTGTATTCTATCATTCCGTAGATTTTGCCTTTTTCTTGTGAATACTTCTCAAAAAAGACTCTGGGTAGGACTTCCAAAACAAATTTGCAACACATGATTTTCCCCTCATAATTACAATCATTTCTTAAATGCCTTTTAAATTTATCATAGTTGTCTCGATCTCTACCGTTAGGTCTGGTCCAGCCCCAACTTTCCTCTATTCGTTTATCAAGTTCTCTGTAACCCGATAAAAATATATCTCCTTTTTTTATCCCCCTGAATTGTGATTCAAGTGAAGCAAAGACCAAAAGATCCCACTGAACGACTATTACACTATCCCAATTAAGTCTGGTTCCTCTGTTTTCGTACCAATCCAGCAGCATCAAATCTCCATTAAGCCATTTCCAATCTGGGGTTTCTTCTCTTTCATAAACGTAAAAGTCGTCAAGATGATCCGTCAATAATGTTTTAAACCTGTCGGCTTCAGATAGATCCCCTCCATACAAACCATAAATACGCGCTTCGGGGTTATATTTCCTTAATAACTTAACTCTATCGAGACAAACCGCTGGATCTTTGTAAAACCAAAAAAGAATGGCTAAACGCATAGACTTCAAACCTTTCTAATTAGCGAATCCATTATTTCTAGTCTATTATTTACATCTTCGACTTCTTGAAACTGGAATAATTTTCTAATCTTTGGTAATAATTCTTTTGGGAAATCGTGTGTAGCATGCTTTAGGCCCACATCATATCTAATTGGGTAATATTTGATTCTTAGTAACTCGACAACAACCTTGGTTAATATTAAATAATAATGCACTGCACCAAAATAATTATTTTTCGCAATCTCTTTTTCAACGTCAATCCTTAAAATTGAATACTCTTCTAAAAGATATTTTCTCCTCCCCAATAATTTTTTCTTGTAATCTTGGCTTATCTTAGCGATTTTTATCACACCTTTTTTATCAAAAAGTATCATTGGATTTTCATTGTTTGTATCCGTTCTAAAAAAGGTAGCGTCCCCAATAGTTTGAATAATTATGTCTAGGATTAAAAATTTTGGAGTGCCCTTTAAATGTATCAAAATCTGCCTTTTCTTATTATCAGAACTCTTCCTCTCGAAAAAATAATCTATCTCACAAAAAGCCTTTAGAGAATCACGAACAAGCTGAGTGGCGTTATCTTCACTACCACTTTCAACATCAATCCAAAGGTCTATATCGGAATACTCGTCAACGATCTCGAGTGAATCAGCGCCCGCCAACCAAGCTGCTCTGATATACTCCCGCGTAGAAAGCTGTTCAACCAGTTTTCGAATTATAATTTTCCTGTCAATCATAAGCAAAGTATACCACCCTCAAGCACAAAGGTTCCAACTGTAAATTGGGTATATAAAAATAATGGCTCTATTTAGCCATTAAATTTATGGTGGACCCGACAGGACTCGAAAGGCGCTCGCCTATTTCGTTTTGTTCCTACTTTTAAAGCCAAATCAATTCGTGGGCATAATTTTGTAGAATATTTTTCATTTGGTGGTGTATCCAGCAGGTTCTCGCCGCCAAAATCCAGCTAGCAAAAATCCCAGCCAAACGACTGAGATTTTTCCTGGTGGACAGCGTCGAAAATAGTTGGAACTTGTTAGTGAAAGAATTAATGAATTGGAGAGGACTAAAAGAAACTTTTGCAGAAATAAGAGTATAATAAATATAAGGAGGAAACATGAAACAAAATGAAAGCACAACAGACCGTGTTATCCGAGCGATTGTCGGAGTAGTCCTTATCGGAATTGGTTGGTTTTATCTAGGTAACAACACACTGGGGATAGTCCTAGATGTTGTCGGAGTAGTAACTCTATTTACTGCCGCAACAGGATTCTGTCTGCTATATAAGTTGTTTGGCGACTTCAGCACTAAAAAATAGGTATATAAAAAGAGACCCATTGGGGTCTCTTTTTTTTCCTACTATTTGGTTGCGTTGTCGCAGTTGCCATCACCGTTTGCATCTACGAAACCGGTGCCGTTTCCAGAACCATTGTGCATTCCGGACCCACCATTACCGCCACCGTTACCTGCCCAAGCAGGTTTACCAGCTGCAGTCCTGATAGTAACTTGGCTACCATCGGCCTTAGTTAGGTTCCAAGCGCTAACTGTTCCAGCTGTGTGCTCTAGACCCTCTACCTTAACGTTGTCACCAGTCTTAACTGTAGTGTCAACGTAACCACGTTTACCTAGATTTACAGTGTAAGATTTCCCGTCAGCATCCTTAACTTGGATCTGATTTTTACCAGTTGTAGAGACACTCTCTACAGTTCCTGATAGTCCTACCTTGGCCACTTCGGCACCGCTAGGTGTTTTCACTGTTCCAAGTGAAGTCTTAGCAAAGACAACTCCCGTTGAAAGCAATGTTACTGCCACTGCTGTTCCGACGATTAATGTTTTGTTCATTTTTTCTCCTTTTCTAGAAGGTTGTTTATTAATCCTTCTGCTAGTAATACGGGATTGGAGAAAAAATATTTCAAACTTTAGTTTCTATTACGATGGTAACCGTTGCCATTACCTTGTCCACTTCCGTTCATCTGTCCAAAGCCCTTGCCAACAGTTTCATTGAAATTCGAAACCGAGAGCAAAAATCCTGCAATCACTATAACCAATGAAACAATACCTATAATCCAAGCAAGCCTCTTTTTATATGCTCCCGTGTAACGATATATTATCCATACAAGCAAACCGATACCTGCTACTCCCAAAATAACAATCCACCAAGGGATTACACTGAATATATGATTCCAACGGTTGATGCCAAGCCCTAAGCCAAGACCTTTCCGAGGAAGATAAAAGCTAAGGTTAATGAGGAATATTACAAGAAGTGCCAAGGCAACGATGCCTATCTCGGTGAGCGCCTTCATTACCTTGAAAAAGGTTTTTGAACGCATCTTGACTTCATCTTTTTCGATACTTCCCATTACTTTGTTTTTCAATTCACTCATATTAACTCCTCAAGACTCAGGTCTTTAAAATGTTTCTTTATTTCTTGTTTACCTCTATTTAAATATGTTCCAACGGTATTCACCGGTAAATGCATAATTTCTGAAATTTCTTCATAGCTCTTATCTTCATAGAATCTAAACACGATCACCTCTCGGTACTTTATGGGAATAGTTAGAAGTGCTTTATCTAATAACCTCTTTTGACCTTCTGAATCTAGCTTCTTTTGGACAGACTCGGCGTGATTATCGTCGCTGGCTACCTCAATAACATCATCCAGTGCTACATGTTTGGCATTCTTGCGATAATGAGTTATTGCCTCATTATGAGCAATACGGTATATCCAGGAAGAAAATTTCCGCTGAGGGTCAAACGAATTAATATTCTTATATGCTTTTAAGAAAGTTTCTTGAAGTGCATCAGCACAGTTTTCCTTATCACCCAGCATACGGTAGATAAAGGCACAAAGAGGTTTTTCGAAATGATCTATAACCACTCCGAAAGCCTCTTTGTCACCGTTCTGAACGAGTACCGCTATTTGTTCATCTGTCTTTTCCATACCCAATCATTATATCTTCTTTTTGAAGACAGTAACAAAGTATCTCCAATGCCAGATAATATGGAAGATAGAAATTGCGGTTAAAGCGACCCCGGCTTCAACGTGCCAATAAAGCATGTTGAATGGTAGTGGAATAACTATTCCGTTGCTGATTCTAAGGACAAGAAAAGAACCAAGGATAGCTGAGACCAGGAAGAAACCAAGCAAAAACCAATTCCAAATCTTTTTATGTAATGCGTAAGAAATGACTTTAAATCTTGATAGTACAAAACTAAGTATGTAAGCGAGGAGCAACCCTATCGAAATTGGGAAAAAGTTGTACTGTTTTTCTGGTGCCTTCGCACTTGTTGCAGATTCTGTGGTTAGGTCTTTAGCAGTAACCGCCTGACCACTTTCTGATTGCATTAAAACAGCAATATCTTTTACAGCACTTGGCTCTGCACCATAGTTATCATGCAGTAGCTGGAATGTGTCCGAAGTATTTACCTTCACTTTAATCGTTTTGCCGATTCTGTCTGCGTATTCAGTTGGACTAATGTAATATAGAGCAGCGACCTCTGATACGGTTTTAGCTTTCAGATCCTTACCCGATAACTCAACTTCATCAGCGGCGCTAACCGAGCTGATACCAACAAAAAAGAACATTGCCATGAAGATGGCCATAAGAACAACGACTTTAAATAATTTCATAATTCCTCCTTTTCTTACCAGTAGTACGCAAGTTTCGGAAAAATATTTCAAAAAAGAGACATTTCTGTCTCTTTCTAGTTCCAACCATTTTTCACGTGGTCTAAATGGTGGACTGCGTCGAAAATAGTTGGAACTTGTTATTACAGGAATTAAGAGGCTGGAAAGCTCTTACTGAACTGGTTGAGAATCAATTAACCGTATAAGAGTTCACTATATCTTTTGAACTATTTGCTTTAACGAAATCTACTTTAACCCCTGAAGAACTAACAGTAACCCTCAAATGACCCGAACCACCCAGAATTGTTCCCGCCTTATAGCTATAGGCAGCTAGATTATCTCCGGCATGGCTCGGTTGAGGAAGGGTTTGGTAAACAATCCCATCAAGATCTTGTTTCGCATATAGGTGGTCGTGGCCTTTGAATACAATATTTACGCCATTATCTTTAAGTAACTCGTGAATAGGCTTGCCCCAACCAGGTCTTTTTGTAGCAAAACCATCACTACCATCAACATTCTTGCCACCCCATTCATAATACTGTGTCATTTCGATTCCACCTCTACCCTGGTTATCACCTCCGACGAGTTGGTGGGTGAAAACAAACTTATATTTAGCGTTACTAGACTCTAGGGTCTTTTTCAGCCAGTCGTACTGCTCTTTGCCTAGGGTCCAACCCCAACCATCATTACCGGGTTTTGTGGTTTCGTAAGAATAAGGATCAAGAACGATAAATAATGAGCCCTCTTTTTCGAAAGAGTAGTAATTTTTTTCAGATGTTTCATTAGGGAAGTATTTTTCACGATAGGTTTTAGCATTTAAATTATCCCAGCCAGTCTCCCCATCATGATTTCCCATTGTAAAATGAAGCGGAATTGAACCTAGTAGATCATAGTATCCCTTCATGAGTGTATATCTGGCCTCAATATTCGCAGCTGTCTTCTGGGTAAGTTTATCAACCATAAAGATGTCACCAAGATCGACTAGAAATGATGGGTTATCGCTTACAATGTTTGCTAGTGTCTGCTTATAGGTAGCAGGGTCGGAATTTTCGTCCATATGAGGATCAGCCTGAACATCAAATACTAAACTTCCGGCTGTAGTGTTGGTGGTCTTTTTGGTTGTGGTTACTTTTTTAGGTAAGTATTTATATATAAGAAAACCGGACAGAATCAGGATTCCTAATATCAATATTGAGATAATTATTATGTTTCGATTTATTCTTATTTCCATCATTTTTTCACCGTATATGAATATCCTACAGTACCGTTCTTATTTGTTCCACTTTCATCTCCTGGCAAAAATGACCTTATGTAGTCAACCTTTACCTGCTCTGGAGAAACAGTAACGTTTAGAAATCCTGAATTTGGTAAGGTTTCACCTGATTGATAAGCATCCTTATTAAAAGCTGTGTAGGTATTATCGGCAGGATTGGGGACCTCCTGATAAATAATGCCGTCAAGTTCTTGCTTGGCAAATAGGTGGTCATGACCTTGGAAAAATATTGCAACACCATTCTTAACCATCAATTGGTGAATTGGTAGCTCCCATCCTGGTCTTTTTTTATCGAATTCCCAAACACCTGACTTATTATAGCCACCCCACTCGTAGAGCCTTGCTTCTTCTATACCGCCTCTACCGGTGCCCAGAACGTGATGGGTAAATACAAACTTATATTTGGCATGACTATTCTCTAGAGTCTTTTTAAACCACTGATATTGCTCATCGCCCAAAGTATTGTTCCAAAGATCACCGGTTTTCTTGTCTGAGTTTGCTGAGTTATCAACGGCTGCATCCGAATGCCAGTACGGATCAATGGTAATAAAAAGAGCATCACCCCATTCATAAGAATAGTAATCTTTAACATAAACAACGTTTTCGACTTTTTGGGTATCACCTCCAAAGAAGCTTGAAGGAGACGGGAGCGGATAGAAGTTATTTCTAGCCTTAGCGGCCAGCACAGGGAAACTATTTGCCGTGCCATCCAGTAAATATTTAGCTGCTTGTTCATGGTTGCCATTTCCCAGATAAACCGATGCGACTGAACCCACTACATCAAGGAACTTTCTTTGCAGTAGATATACTTGATCTACAGCGCTCTGGGTATTTTGATTTTTTCCTATCAGACCCTCGATACTGAAATCGTCACCAAGAGTGTAGTATAAGTCTGGCTGAAGACCAAAGGCATTTTTCATAGTTAAGGTATATAGGTCGGAATTAAACATCTTACCAGCTCTTTCGGGATGTGAATCGCCTTGCACCCCAAAAGAGAAAGTCGATCCTGAGGCTCTTTGAGTGTAAAAAGAGTGTTCGGTTCCGTTCGTGTAGCTAGAATCGGTGGCCTTTTTGTAGTTAACCCGATAATAATATTTTGTGTTTGCTTTAAGCCCCGTTATATCGGTCACTATTGGCTCACCTTGTTCGGATTTATGGACTGCAGTTTTTGAATTATACGAACCTGCTTTTGTTCCATAATCAATCGTTGTCTCCATGCCCTTTTCTGCTAGCGTGTTTACTGAAATCGAGTTATTCGTTGCTGACCCAAGTATTGAGCTTCCGACTAGGCCAGCCTCTACATTTGTCGAATAATTAGTAAAACTTTTAATTGAGTTACTGACTACGCCTTTTTTAAAAGCATACCAAACACCAATCACCGCAATTATTGCGACAATCAAAATTCCAGTGATAATGTAAAATGCTTTTTTATTCATTAATCAGGCTACTTTGTTGTTGTAGAAGGGGTGGTTGTTGTTGGTGTGGTCCCGTTCTTATCATCTACGACCTTTTTACAGGCCTTCTTAACAGTATCATCAACACTAAGCGCATCGCAACAAGACTTATAGACCTTTTCGTCAGCGATCTTCACCGTACATGAAGCATAGAGACTGGCATCAACGGCAGTTGTAGAACCACCCTTTTTGGTAGAGCTTTTTGTAGTAGTTCCGGTTGTTGATGTCGAAGAGCTAGTTGTGGTTGGGCAGTTGTAAGAAAACTTTTTTCCCCAAAGATCCCACGATACAAATAGACCGAGACCTACCAAGATTACGGCAAGAGCAATAATGATTATTTTTTCCTTTGACCACTTTTTCTTAGGCTGAACCGGTTGGACTACTTCATTGGACGATTCGTTAACGACTGGAGCATCAGAATTTTTATTCTTTCCTTCAAATATTATTTTCACAAAACCTCACTTTCTTTTATTTATTATCAATTTGTTCTTGTGACCTTTGATGATACAAATTAAGGGTTGCTGATTTTAGGGTTATACCCGATAAGGCTTTTGTAAGAACCTCACCTGTTACATCAGCTTTATTTGTTGGGAGCACGGGCTTCCCAGACAAAGCATAAACTGTAAATGTGTATTTATTCAGACCCGAACCTTGTGAACAAGGCGGATGATATACTTGGGCTGAAGAAGCTTTATAGGCTCCTAGCGTTCCTACACCAGTGATTCCCTTTACAAGACTCTTAGTAGAACTGGGAATATCATATAAAACCCAGCTCCATTTCATCACTCCATCGACAGGGATTGTTGTCATCATAACTGCAAACTCTTTAGTACCGCTTGGGGCATTTGACCAAGATAGAGCAGGAGTAACACTTGAGCCATCGCAAGTATATTCAGTCGGAAGAGTCCCTCCGTCAGATCCGGCATCACTAGTTAGCGTGAAATCAGTGCTAGCGGATGAATTTTCGCTGCTAGACGCCGACTCGTTTGATTTGTTAATGTTCTTTGTCACCAGATACCAGGTTGTTGCAAGGACGGCTATCAGAAGTACCGTTATTGTCGCTGTTACCCAAACCATCTTACGCGTAACAACGAATACTTTTTCTTCTTTGTCCTTCGTGTTATCCAAGGTAACTCCTAATTCTGCTTCGGCGGAACAGCTTCAGTTGAAGTTGAAAAACCACTTGGAGCTGTCGTTTTACCGGCGGTACTTGGCATGGAGCCAACACCGAAGAAGAAATCTGTGCTAGGCAAGCTAGGAGTTTTAATAGGAGTTGAGAACATGTAAGCGCCTGTTGGTACGACAGTTAAGTCACGGAGTTTAACCAGAGCCGCCCTTTGGGTTGATGTAAGTGTTTTGTTTACGGCAGTAAACTTCGTTGCATAGAGAGCTGAAAGTTGACCATCAAGCTGTCCGTACCGGTTTATCAAGTTATAAACCTTTGTTTTATCAATGGTGCCACCTGTCTGTGCTTTTCTCAACTCGGTAGAAACATCCATTCGAATCTGAGTAAGCTCCTGTAGTGCTGATTTTTGCTCTGTAATTATGCTGGTAATTTGTGCTTTTTGCTCTGTATTTAGAATGTCCAAGAATCCTTGTCCCTTGTCACCAGTAGTGGCAGTGCTAATAAAGTAATTCGGATTGTTCATTGCCGGATAGTCCTTCATATAGAAGCCACCGAAGTAGGTTCCATGACGTTCTGGGCAGTAATAAACGTCAGCAGCCAAACTACCCTTGTACCATGAGAACATTTCGCTAGCGTAGGTCATAACGGCTACAAACTGGGTATTCGTCATGCTTTTCTTTAGGGTCTGGTCTTCAGAAACATCGGGCCAAGTGCCCGAGTTATTAAACTCCATTTTGGCTAAATATGCCTTCTGATCATCTGTTAAAGAATTAATTATTCCACCAACAACAACAGCACGGTTATAGCTAAGATCTGCGTCTAGACCATATAGATTGCCTGTATAAGACTTAGCAACACTTGAACTTAAGCCAGTTGACCCAGAAGGAGTCTTGCCCTCAAGGTCTGCCCTGAATGCAGCCATGAGCGGGAAGCGGTTATAAGCGAAGTTTGTGTATGTTGGCTCCTGTTCTTTTGCTAGCGCAACAAGTTTTGCTTTCTGATCATCATTAAGAACCTTTAAGACGTTATTAGCGGCTTTTGAAAGAAAGGTCGTGTTGTGACCATACCCAGCAGTATCAACGTCACGCATATATTGAAAGCCGAAAAAGTCAGCTACTTTTCCAGGAGGAAAGAAGCTGTCAGCTCCCGCACTGCCGGTAATAAAAGCTAAACCATCAAAAGAGATAGTCGAGAGTTGAGCCTGGTCGCTCATTGCCTGTTCTAGAGTATATTGATCGTTATAGGTATACTTTAAGGTGTTGTATGTATAGTTAGTGCTTGATGTGGTTGAACTACTCGAGTTGGTTGTAGTTTTATTCTTCGATAAGTACCAGTACGCGCCAATGGCTCCAATACCGACTACCAGCAGCACGATAACTAAATAGATGTAGTCTTTCTTAATAAATTCGATAAATTTATTGGGCTTCTTTTCTATCGCCGGGATTTCCTCATTTATATTTTGTTCTTGTTGTTCCATTTCCCCTCCTTAAAAACATTTTAGACCGCCTTAAGTGAAATATTTGTGAAGTATTGCTAGCTCTTTTCTGCGGGTAACTTTATAGTAAAGGTTGTAGATCCTGGCTCACTCACAACAGAGATTTTGCCATTATGATCGGTGATTATTTTCTTCGTAATAGCAAGACCAAGACCAAATCCTCCCGTCTCTCGATCTCTAGACTTGTCTACCCGGTAAAAACGGTCAAAGATTTTGTTTGTGTCTTTTGTCGGTATGCCGATTCCGTTATCGGATACCTGAATTACTGCTGTGTTATTTTCCCGCTTGAGCAAAATCTCAACTTTAGGATTCTTTGAACCCTTGGAATATTTGATACCATTCTCGGCTATATTTTTAATTGCTCTCACAACCTCTGACTTATTAATGGATACAGTTGAGTCTTCCTTGATTACTAGACTTATTGAGACATGTCTCTTTTTTGAAACATCTTTTAATGCCGAAACAGACTCAGCGATGACTTCTTGGAGGCTTTCCTTTCTTCTCAACTTACTTTCAGGTCTAGATAAGGCCAACAAGTCGTTCGCAAGTTCTGTAGCGGAGTCAATCTCCGTCAGGGCGTCTTTCATAGATTCTTTCAAATCTTCTTTTGAGGCATTCATATCATCGAGCACCGTCTCTATATTTGTTCGAAGTATCGTCAGTGGGGTTCTTAATTCATGAGATGCGTCCTGAACAAATCTTGACTGCTGATCAAAAGATTTTTGAAGCCTAAGTGACATCTCGTTGAAATAATTGATTGTCTTACCAACTTCATTTGCTGGTGGATTTTCTATTTGGGACCCTAGATTATCCGATTTAAGCTTGTCAATCTGCGTGTTTAGCTTATTAAGAGGCTTAAGAAATCTACCAGAAATGTAGTAACCAAGACCTAAGCTGATGAATGCCAATACTATCAAGCCATAAACACTCTCCTGCTTAATGCTTTCAAGTTGATTGGTATATTTGGCCCTGACGTCCTTGCTAGGATCATCCACGGGTGGTGGCGCAGTCTGTTGAGTCTGCTGTTGCGTAGTCGATGCCGGTACTTGTCTCGTAGAAAGATAATTGTTTATGGCAATGTTAAATAGCAGAATAATGACACCGGAAAAAACAAAGAGAATTACCGTGAATAATATGGCAAGCCTGAATTTAATTGATTTAAAAAAGTCAGTTTTCATCTGCAATATATCCACTACCCTTAACGGTCTTAATAAATTTCTTAGAAGGATCGACCTTTTGCCTTAAGGTTTTAACATTGGTTCTGATTGTTTGGGTGAAGCTATCTATTTCTCGATCCCAAACATGTTCAAGAAGCTCCTCTTGGCTAACTACGCGGTTTTTGTTCCTGAGCAAATATTCAAGGATGCCATATTCTTTGGCATTTAACTTTATTTCCTTGCCCTTGTTATATGCTTTCTTTAGAGTTGTGTTTATCTCTATTTCTTTGATTGATAGGGTCTCGCCCTTTTGGGGGCTATTCCTTTTGATCAAAGAATTTATCCGGTGTAGTAATTCTTGGAAATGGAATGGCTTTCGTAGGTAATCATCGGCACCATTTTCAAATCCTTCAATAATATCTTCCTGTTCTGTTCTGGCAGTTAACATAAGTATCGGGGTAAGGTTGCCATCATCTCTAAGATTTTTTGCAACTTCCATGCCATCCATCCCGGGTAAGTTAAGATCTAAAATAATACAATCATACTCATTTATTCCCGCTTCGTCATAACCTTCTTGCCCATTAGTAAAATAATCGACGGCATACAGATGTCTTTCTAGCGCCTTCTTTAGGGGCAAACCTATTTTCTTTTCATCTTCTATTAAAAGGAGTCTCATAAATTATCTCGCTAATTGGTATTTATATTTTACTATAGTTTGAGTCTATCTCTTAGTGGATGAAATATATGTGAAGTAAGAAGAGACATTTCTGTCTCCTCTTGGTTCCAACTATTTTTCATGTGGTCAAAATGGTGGACCTGACAGGACTCGAACCCGCTACCTCCTCGGTGCAAACGAGGCGCTCTACCAGGTGAGCTACAGGCCCATAATTTTTCGCAATATTTATTTTAACATTTTATATTGCTAAATTATATTTTTTAAATTTATACGATCCCAAAAAGGTACAATAATGATGCTAATACTAGTAACGCGCCTATGACCTTGTAGGCAGTGTTCATTCCGCCCTGACCAAACAATTTTATTGCCCAGTCAAATTCACCAGTAATCCTAGTTAGTCTGTAGCTATAGATGACGAATAAAACCCCTATACCTATACCTATTAGACTTATTAAAATCCTTGTGAACATTTCTCCTCCTTTTTATATTGGTGGGCGATACAGGAATCGAACCTGTGACCTCGTCATTATCAGTGACGCGCTCTAACCATCTGAGCTAATCGCCCTTACAAAACAATCCATATTTTATCAAAATTGTACTTAACTATCAATCCTAATTTCTATATTATATGAATAGAATGATTATAAAAAGACAAAATCATAAAAGAAACCAAGAACAAAACTTTAAATGTATTCACTGCAAAAAGGCTGTTTGCTTGACAGAATACGGCACTAAACATCGAAATCATTGTCCATATTGTCTTTGGTCCAAACATGTTGATATCAAAATCGGAGATAGACTCGCTAATTGCAATGGTTCGATGAAACCAGTCGGGATATCTTTAAAAAAAGATGGAGAATTGATGATCGTCCACGAGTGTAATAACTGCAAAAAAATCTCCGCCAATCGTATCGCCGGTGATGATGAATCCACAGTCATTCTTGAAGTTTTTGATCAATCCGAAGCGATTAAGATAGCCTCTAACAATTTAACCCCGGCTAAAGATCGTGATGATATCTGCACTCAACTTTTTGGCAAAGGCAAATTCGATAACAAGGAATAAAGATTCTTGTTGGATAAAATAAATAGAAAAAGACTTTGCCTGGCTCTCAATAATAATTTATTGATTAAGCTATGGTTGCAAAGTCTTTTTGTCGCTATTTCTTAACTTTTCTTAAAGAGTGCCTTTGCGGCATTCTTGATACGATGTCTGCCGAACCAGATAACCAGTAAAATAATTAGGATGATGATAGCCCATATAATTATCAAAATCCAATTGATGACCCAGAAAGTCGTAGTCGCGGTCAATTGGCTATTACCAGTCCCATAAGTCATTAACATCGTCGCTGTATATTTACCCATACTTGGCGTTTTGTCCCAGGTTGCGGTGAGATGACGGATTGCTCCAGGTAGAATATTTTTTTGTTCTAGATTAATATTAGTGGCTTGGTTGCCCCACATGCTTTTAACAGTAATAGCCCCTTTTGGTTTTATATGAACTGTGCCTGTATTTTCCAGTCTAATATCGAAATTAATCGGTCCTTTAGCGTATGATCCTTTGTCTGTCTTAAATGATTTTACCTGAGCGCTTTGGCTCGAAGCTCCATTAACTTTTAGAAAAACTAAGGAGCCAACTTTCTGTCCAACCCCGGCACCACTAGCCGTACCAGTAACAGGACTGAGATAAGCGTAAACCGACCCGTAGTGTCCCCCTGGCTCAGCATTTTTTGGTATAACTATCTCAAATTTAACCGCTTTCTGCTCGCCTCCATTAAGAGTAAACTCACTTGAGTCCATCTTTACCCATGATGCCAAAGAATATGTGTTATTATCATCAACTAGACTGACCTCTCCCTCTTCTCCAGTCGCTACAAAGTCTTGAGCATTCATACTAACCTTGATTGGACTTGTTCCCCCATTTTTTATAAGCATTTCATTATTTAAAGTATTCCCAGGATCAGCGGCTAAATCAAAGGTTAAGGGTGATATCGAAATGGTGGTCTTTTCGTTTTCGGCTTTTACTAATCCAATCGTACAAATACTAAAGATAGCAATAACGGTAACTAGTAATGCATATCTTAATTTCTTCACTTTCCCTCCTGATTCTTTCTTAAATATTTTTTTTTATAAACCTGTTAATAGTTTGGCACCACTGTGTAATTTACGGTATTAGTATAAGTACCAGCGGCCATTGTTGGATCTACGTTTACTTTATAGTTAACGTTGGTTGTCACATTTGAGGCAGGCGAGGTCTTGGCTGCGATTGTTTTAGAGACACTTGAGGCACCGTTTGAAATCGCATGATAATAATAAGGTGAGGTGCCATACATAGTCGTCTTCGCATCTGTACCAGAAGCACAAACACCTAAACCAGTGTAGGCAGACCAAGTTGTCGAAACGGTGCCTTGGGAAAGATCCGCAATTTGAGGCGCGTCATTAATATAGGTTGAGCCACTTAAAAGACCGTGATTTGCTGAGATGCTAGTTGTATAGCCATTTACTCCATTAGTCGAAACCGTTAGCGCTTGACCTGAGTTAATTGCAGTTGTACCGTTAAAATCATTAAAATTGACCGTCGTGGCTGTATTCGCGGTCGCATTTTGGGTTGTGGCATCACAAATGCTTGTTCCATTTGCTCCAGCGATCGAAACCGAGAGTGTTTCTCGTTGTATGCCACTGGCAGTGATTTGAGCGACAGTTACAGATGCCGTTGCCCCGTTATCAATCACAGTTGTGCCTGAGTCAGAATAAGTTTGGATCCTGACAAAAAAAACGCCGGCGGTGGGATTGGTTATCCCAGCAATAGCGACCTGATGATCAGTCGTCGTAGTTTCGGCTGCTGGTGTTGTCACAACAACAGATTCAACATTTGAAGCGGCTGAGGCGGTGGCAACGGTACTCCCAAACCCAGTTAGAGTGACACTCCCGGTTGCGGGAAGAGTCAGCCCGGTCGGGGCGGTACAAGCGGCCGCATAATCGGCATCAGTGGTACAATATTTTAGATTTACTTGTTTGATAGCGGTCACAACAGATGGTTTAAAATGAACAGTTTGAGTAACACTCGTTGCGGCCGGAGTGGTCGTTGATGGGACTAAATACTGAGTGTTTAATAGGCCAGCAGCAAATACGGGATTGATATTCCCGTAAAAAACTAAGGTCATGGCGATTAACAAGATTAAATATTTTTTCATTTATGTTTTCCTGTTTATTTTACTTTATAATACTTTTTTATTTTATAATACATTTCTTCTCATTCCTAGTAGTTTGGGACAACGGTGAAATTTACAGTGTTAGTATAGGTGCCAGCGGCCATAGCCGGGTCTACATTTACTTTATAGTTAACGTTGGTTGTCACATTTGAGGCAGGCGAGGTCTTGGCTGCGATTGTTTTAGAGACACTTGAGGCACCGTTTGAAATCGCATGATAATAATAGGGTGAGGTGCCATACATAGTCGTCTTCGCATCTGTACCAGAAGCACAAACACCTAAACCAGTGTAGGCA
>CAIMLA010000003.1 GCA_903842085.1 uncultured bacterium
AGTCAAGACTCGCTTGTCGTTTGTTTCTTCACAATCTATACGCGAGACAAAATATTATTCTTTGAATGGTCAGCGATTAGGTTCGAATCGAATTCGCGGTAATGGAATTGTAATTCGTCAGATTAATCAGCGGGCGTTTATTCAAGTAAAAATGAACAATCGCTAAACTGAGCGCTCTTTGTTTATTGAGCCGATGGAAAAATCCATCGGCTTTTTTATTTAAAAATGTTTAGGTGTAAATAAAAAACCGCCAGCTTAATGAACTGTACCCCAAAAAGTGGACACGAAATAAAAAACACTTTTGATCGTTTGAATTTTTAAATGATGGTGTGGTAAGATTATTTTGGAGGGTTTAAAAGATGATTTCGATATTCTATCGGAGTCATCTTTTTTAATTCCCATTGATACCTCTCGCCATTGTAATACTTCATATACTCCTCAACAACCAAGTTGAGCTCTTCGAATGTTCTGCAATTTTTGTATTCAACATCGTCCTTAAAATGGCCGAAGAACGATTCCATCGGCGAGTTATCTATGCAATTGCCTTTTCTAGACATCGACTGGATCATTTTCATTTTCTTTATTCTTTCAATGTACTGCGGATTAGTGTAATGAAATCCTTGGTCAGAATGGATAATTATGCCGCTGAATCCATCCAACGGCAGATTGCTGTTATTCTTCATATTCTCAATTGTTTCCAGAACAATACTCATCTCTAAATGTCTGGACAATTTCCAGCCGACTGCCTCGCCTGTCGCGATATCCTTGATCACAGAGAGGTAAGCAAGTCGATGGTTAAAGAACAGATAGGTTATGTCAGTGCAGAATACTTTGTAGGGCACAATTTGATTGAATTTCCGATCCAATATATTCTCAAATGTGCGATGTTCGGCTGTTTTTTTCATGATAGCGCGATATGGATTGGCGCGCCTAATCTTCGTAAACAGCCAATACTTTTTCATTATCCTGATTATCTTCTTGTGATTCATCACTATTTTTTTATCCTTCCACAGCCTCATTTGTATCGTCCGGAAGCCATATTTAGATTTGCCCTTCTCAAACAGTTCTTTGATTATCAGGTAATCTTGATAGTCTTTATCTTCTTCATCGGCCGTTCTCAACCAGCGGTAGTAGCCGCTTCTTGTTACTTTGGCGACGGAACAAGCTATTTTAACATCTAGCGCTATCAGCCTAATTAATTTATACTTCTGCCGCGGCTTTAGTTTTATCTCTTTTTTGCCGCCCGGAGCTTGGCTAAAAAATCGTTTTCAGCTTTTAGATAGGCGATTTCCACCTCCATTCTCTTAATCTTTTCGGTATCGGTCAGCCCGTTCTTTCTGGGGCGTCCGCCGCCCTTGCCCTTACCCCTGGTCTCAACGCTTAATCTATCAGCGCCTCTTGAATTATATATTTTTCTCCAGCGCCTCAAATTATCCTGTGGTATGTCTTTGCCAATCAACGCCACATTAAAACCAGCTTCTTCGAATATTGACACGGCACCTCGCCCTTGGCGATACTGCTCAACCGCCCATACCTTAAATTTTTTGTCATAGGTGATTGATTTGTCGCTGCACTTGGAAATGTTTTTGTTTTTAGAGAGCTCAGCTATTTGAGCCTCCGTAAATCTTCTTTTACTCATAGTCTTTGTGGTTAATTCTCTTATTAATTAATTATATCGCATTTTGCCCACAAAAAAAGCGGGCACTTTCGTGTCCACTTTTTGGGGTACAGTTCAT
>CAIMLA010000004.1 GCA_903842085.1 uncultured bacterium
CCGATAAAGACGACGACGGTCTTATGATCATGGCGCTCGGCAATGACTTCCGCAATCTGATCGATATCCGTATTTGATTGAGGAGTAATCAGAACAATCTTGAAATCAGGCTCAACCTCCCCTTTCGCTTTTAATAGGTCAAAGGCCTTTTTAAACTCAACGCTGGTCGCATCACCCAAAAGATCTAAGGGATTATTAGCCATAATCCGATCACTAAAGGCCGCCTTGATTTTTTGCTCTTGTTTTTGACTAAATTTATAAAATTTAAGATGATGTTTGGCCGCAATCTCATCCGCGGCCATAACGGCCGGTCCCCCGGCATTGGTCATAATCAAGACTTTATCATCTTCAGGGAGATTGATGGTCGAAAAGACCATACTCCACTCGAATAAATTCCCGAGATTATCGGCTCGAATAACCCCGGCTTCTTGTAAAGCTTCGGTCATGACCAGGTCATTGGTTGACATGGCGGCGGTATGCGAACGAGCCGCTTTTTGCCCCGCTTCGCTCCGCCCCGCTTTCAGTAAAATAAAGGGTTTAACTTTGGTCAATTTTTGGGCTAAATGTAAAAATTTCGGACCAGCCGAGATCGACTCTAAATAGCCTAAAACGACCTTGGTATTAGGATCAGTGGTGAAATATTCGATAAAATCATTCTCATTTAAATCGGCTTTGTTGCCGAGGCTAATAAAGTGGGAAAAACCGACTCCTTTTAGGTTGGCCCAATCCAAAATGGCGGTACAAGTCGCCCCGCTTTGTGACAAAACGGCCAGATCTTTTTTCTCCGGCATGTTCAGAGAAAAGGAGGCATTAAGGCGATTAATCGGACTAATCACCCCTAAACAATTCGGCCCTAAGAGTCTGATGCCATATGTTTTAGCGATATCCAAGATTTGTTCTTGAAGCTTGTGGCCTAAGCGCCCTGTTTCAGCAAAACCAGCGGAGATAATAATGACTTCTTTGATTTTCTTTTGGCCACACTCTTCGAGGACTTGGGGCACGCTTTGGGCGGGGGTGGCAATCAGAGCCAGGTCAATATTACCAAAAACAGCTTTGACATTTGGATAACAGGGTAAGCCTAAGATATTTTTCTCAGCATAGTTAATTGGATAAATCCGCCCCGAAAACTGGCCGTCGAGAAGGTTTTTAACCAAACTAAAACCAATCTTGCCTGGCTTGGCCGATGCGCCAATTACAGCAACTGATTTTGGCTTTAGTAAATCACTGCCGATCACTTTCCCTCCTCTATCATAGATTAATTATCCTTGTGCAGATTGACTGCCATCTGGCTGAACTGTTGGCGTTGGGGTCGCTGGTTGTGGGGTCGGGGTCACAGTTGGGGTCGGTTGGACCACGGGCGCTTCAACTGGGGGGACGGTTGGTTGAACCACTGGCGCGTCACTTTTTGGCACTTCCGTCACTGGGAGCTCGAGGGCCAGCGGTATTTCCTTAAGCTTGGCTAAGTCTTGTTCTAATTTCTTGAATTCCTCATTTTGAGCGGTGATCTTGTTTTGACCGATCAGACCGGCGACAAAATAGGTCGCGACGCCAGCGATAATGATCATGACCAAACCACCAAGCAAGATCAGCAGTTGGCCTTTACCCCCTTTATTTTGCTTGGGTGGTATCGGTTTATTACCAATGGCATCATCAAAGTGAGCGACATTGACCCCTGATTGGGGAGAATTAGTGAGGCCGTCCAGCCCTTGGCTGGGGTTAACTGGCGCTACTGGTGAGACAGCTGGCTTAACGTCCTGATAGACTGGTTTCGGTGGGGCGGGCGGGGTGACCGGGGCTGGGGTTGGAGCTGGAGGTGGTGGTGGACTCGGTTGAGGCGCTGGGGTGGCGACAGGAGGAGTGGGTGGAATCGGGGTCGCTTGATGTTCCCCCACGAGATTGACTGAAACCGCATCCGGACGGTTAAAGCCGCTATAGAAAGAATTCCCTGGCTGGCTTCCCGCTGGATCTTGTGTGTTATTATTCGTGTTTGATGGATTGATGGTATCAACCATTTTCTACCCTCCTATGGTGAAGGTTGCGGCCATCTTGAGTAAATCATCGGCGTAACCTCCTCCTTCACTTAATATAAATGTTTTTCCGCTCGCTGAAAAGACTATTCCTGTCATTTGAGTATTCGACATGACTGAAGTGTAGGTATATTTAGTGGCCGCATTCCCCGCCACCGTTATTTTTTCGGCGACAACGCCACTAATGGCCACATAGTCTTTAGTGATTTCATCGAGGGTTTTTCCACTGACCTGAATCATGACTGGTGCGATAAACTCACTCCCGACCGGTAAAGTCACGGGAAGCTCTTGGTTACTAAAAGCGGTCATGGACAGTGATTTGGTCGCCTCATTGCCACCATAATCTTGATATTTCCAATTTAAAGGATATTTCACTGAGTAGCCTTGGTTGGTATTTTTGTAAACTGACCAGCCCTTCGCCGGGTCTTCTGGTGGGGCTTGGGTGGTCGTGAATTCTTTTGAGATCCAGCCTTCTTTACCGTCATAGCTGACCTTGTACCAGCCCTCTAGCTCTTCAGTCGCTTCTAACTTGGTTGAATTTGGGATTAAGGTCAAACGAGCTGATTTGGCATTCCGTTCTTGTCGTAAACTCAAACCACCGTCAGCATTGATAAAAATGGTTGTCGTTTTTTTAAGAGGACGATCCCCTGTTTCAATTTTAACCGATTCTTTCTTTCCACTGTCGGGTTTATAGGAATTGATTTTATAGAAAGTATAAAAAGCAAAAAATAAAACTAGAACTAATAAGACGCTAAATATGATTTTTTTCCGTTTGGAGATATTTTTGAAGCTAAATCTCTTTTTTTGTTTGTACCGACGAGAAAGCATTACACTCCCTTGATTTCGCTAATCTTCCAAAGCCCGTCTTCCTTGGTCAGAATAACGGTTTTTTCAAAAGTCGCATCTTCAGTTGGCCAGCTCGCTTTTAGATCCACCGTCGCCGTATCGCCTTCAATGGTATAGGTGGCATCAGTGACATTGAGATCACTAAAGTTTTTATCGATGGCCAAAGTCTTTTTAACATCCAGATTTTGTTGGCTGGTCGCCAGATATAATTTCATTTTTTCGGCCGAGTCGGCCTTAAACTCAGTTATGAAGTTTCTGACGACATCGCTCGGGAGATAATCTTGGCTATCTTTTTCGGCTTTAACTTTCTCGATATCGCTTTTGGTCGTGGCGGCTTTATTGGTCAGATCATTTGACTGAGTCGTAAAAGAATTATTCCGCCAAGTGTAAATCCCAACAATTGTCCCCGCAAAAAGTAAGACCTCGACGCCCAATAAGACCAAAAAAAGTTTTTTATTCATCGCTACTCTCCTGTAAATGTTTTAACGTCACTAACCACTGCTCGATCAACCGTGATCGGCTTTGAGGCCGACACCTTTTGACCCCCCGCCATCTTATAGATTAAATAAGTCGCCGTTGTCTCCGTGACCGGTAAAGCTTCCATTGCTAATCCGCCATGACCGCTATAAGATTGGCTCGAGACAATCGTGGCCCAACTAGCCGTGCATTGCCCGGAGGCAAAAGCAGAACATTTTTGAATTGAATAAATTCCTTGAGGACCATATAAGCTTAGGCCAAGGGTTCCATCCTGGTTTTTTAAAGCTTGAAGACTAACATCCGTTAAGAGACTCGGCGTGGTTGTGGGAGAGGCTGGGGTTACGGTCGGAGTTGTTGGAGTGGTAGTTGCAGTCGCGCTCGAAGAGCTTGGTGTTTGAGCTTCTTTGCCCGTCAGATTCTCTTGAACTTGATCGCTGGTTTTCTTCTGAGTGGTTTCGTTCTCCTTATCAACTAAGTTTTTAGTAGCTCTTTGTGACCAAAAAAAGAGAGCGACTAAAATGATCACAATCAACAAGCCTACGCCCAATAAGACCTTTCGCTTTTTGACAAAATGTATAAATTTCTTAATCATCCTCGCTTTCAATTCTAGCACAAAGTGCATCAAAATTCATCAAGCCTTTTTGGGCCCCAATATTTTTAATCACATTGGCGGCATTATAGGCCGCCATTTTCATCGAATACTCAATACTACAACCAAGGAAGCGACAGGCGACAAAGGTTGAGCCATAGCTATCGCCCGCCCCAGTTGTTTCAACAACTTCACTCTTGATGGCAGGCTGGAAAAAGATTTTAGTGCGATCAAAACAATAGCTCCCATTGTTCGCATCGGTGATCGTAATAATGCCTTTGGTTGAAAGCGCTAAAGACTCAATGATTTGCTTGACGTCATGGACTTTCGCCCGATTATTTTTCGATAAAGCCAGTTTCTCCGCCTCATTTCGATTAAGAATTAAAATATCGGTAATTTCTAAATAGCGAGCTAAATCATGGAAGCCCATTTCAAGCTGTTGACTCCCCGGGTTCCAAGCGATGCAGATATTGTGGGCCGATGAATAAGCAAAGAGTTCTGGAATAAGGTCTGTTGAGCCCCCAGTCAAAGAGGAGACATAGAACCACTTTGTTTTGATTGAACGCCAATCATGAATGGCGAGATGATTATTTGCCCCTCGATATAAAAAGGCGGAGTGATCTTTCCCTGGCACCCCGACGATCACGGAGAGAGCGGTGTGATGCTCTCTGCTCCTGAGAATATGGCTGGTATTTACTCCAGCCGCCTCAAGCTGATTAACTAATAAGCTCCCGGTTCCTTCCGCCCCAATGCTTAGCATCGCCGAAACCTTGAGTCCAAGACGAGCAAAACTAATAGCCGCGTTTGACCCACCCCCACCGTAGGTAAATTCGGTCGTTTCTGGAATGATCTTTTGCCCTGACTCGAAAGCGATCAACCGCTTCAGACTGGCGTGAGGATCTTTGATAATGCGCCCTTTGGACGTAATAAAAAAGACGTCTCTAGATGCTCCCCCAATTGTGACAATATCAAACATGTTTTTCCTATTTTATTAATGTCTCTTGATCCATTTGAGCTGGTTGGTCAAGCCCCATCAGATCAAGGATGGTTGGTCCAATATTTCCTAATTTTAAGTCTGCTCCGTCTTTGATCTTTGAAGAATCATCATCAACGAGAATAAAAGGGACTAAGTTGGTTGTATGGGCTGTTTTGGGAGTTCCATCGGCCTCTAGCATGGCCTCAGCATTACCATGATCAGCCGTAATGATCACTGTCATCCCGCACTCTAGAGCCTTCGGTACGACTTCCCCCAAACAATGATCAACTTCCTCCGCGGCCTTGATTGTCGCCGGGATAAGCCCCGTGTGACCAACCATATCAAGATTGGCATAATTAACAACGATAAAATCAAATTGGCCTAATCTCGGCAATAACTCCTTAGTTATGGTCTCAGCACTCATCTCTGGTTTTTGATCATAGGTTTTGACCTTCGGTGATGGCACCAACAGCCTTGACTCGCCTTTAAAGGGCAGCTCTCGTCCCCCATTAAAAAAGTAGGTCACATGAGCATATTTCTCGGTCTCAGCCAGGTGAAATTGAGTTAAACCTTCTTCAGAAACGACTTCCGCTAAACCTTGCTCGACTAGTTGTTCTGAAAAAGCAACGGTGGCCGGAAATTTCTTTTCATATTCCGTCATAGTCGTCATTTTTAGCTGTCTCATGACCTTTCGTCTCTTAAACCCGCTAAAGTCCGCTCTTCCTAAAGCTTCCACAATTTGCCTTGGGCGATCCGATCTTAAATTAAAGATAAAAACGGCATCACCATCAGCGATTAAGCCATCTCGTTCGACAATGATCGGCAGCAAAAATTCATCCGTCAGCCCTTGATCATAAGAAGCTTTAATCGCTTTTACGGGATCAGCTTGTTTAAGTCCATGACCGAGGGTGAGCGCTTTGTAAGCCACCTCGGTGCGCTGCCATCGTTTGTCCCGATCCATGGCATAAAAGCGCCCCATGATCGTCGCGATTTGACCAACGTTATATTTGATTATCTCATGCTGTAATTCAGTGATGTATTTGAGCGCGGTTTTTGGCCCCACATCTCGACCATCGGTAATGACATGAATGTAAACTTTCTTTAACCCGACCTCTTTGGCTTTTTTCAGTAAAGCAAAGAGGTGTTTTTGATGTGAATGAACCCCGCCATCGCTCAAAAGACCAATGAGATGAAGCGGTTTATTATTTTCCTTGGCATATTTAAAAATATCGTTGATGACCACATTTTCGAAAAAAGAGCCATCTTCGATGGAAGCCGTGATCCTCGGTAAGTCCTGCCAAACAATCCGTCCCGCTCCAATATTTAAGTGTCCAACCTCTGAATTACCGATCTGTCCTTTCGGCAAACCGACCGGTTCTCCTGAAGCGTGAAGCTTGGTGTGAGGATATTTTGACCAATAGTAATCAAAGTTTGGGGTTTTGGCCAAACTAATGGCATTGCCTTTCCCCGCTGGGGCCAAGCCAAAGCCGTCTAAAATTAATAAAAGGACCCTCCTTTTCATAACTTAATTTTACCAGAGAATGAGTAATAATAAAGAGATAAGAGTACTCTAAGATACGAGAGGAAAACGAAAGGTTTGATTTTATCCTTTGAGTAAGTATTCGGGTCGAGAAATTTCATCAATCGCCCAAAGTGGATAGCGTTCATTTTTTATACTTTTTTAATCATTGTTCATCATTATCTTAAAGATAAATATAAAAATCTTGTGGTCTATGCCGCAATTTCTGATTTATCGTGTACATAATGTTCGTGAATAGCGTATTCAACTAACTTTATGTATCTTTCGACAATTGGATCTAAGCGTTCATCTGTTTTCTCGTCATGAACATACTGACCTTCTTGCCCTAAATACTCATCAGGGTTGTCTTTTGTAATACCATTATCTTTTTGCCATTTTAATAATGCTTCTGTCGGATCACCATCGTAATAAACAATATGTGCTGGCCTTTGGGTAGGATGTGCTATAAAATATTGTTCCCAATACTCTTCAGCCGAGATAGTGTTATCAGATTTCGTTTTATAGAACAGACCTAGCTTCTGTAATTCATCCGTAAAGAAAAAAAATGAGGTTGCATTATAAAAGGTTTCAGGGTCAACTCCAAATTCGCCTCTAGGCTTGATAAAAATAGGGTAATTAAACGCGTTGTGTTCTTTATTAAAAACTATATACCTAGCTTCTTCGAGTCTCATTCCAGTGCCCTCTACCATCATTGCAGTTAGCTGATCACATATGTTTTCATACTTTGCTTTTTGTTCAGGATGATTAAGTTGCCCTGCAATCTCCCAAGCTTGTGCAATAAGCTTTTTGTATTCTTGGGTTTTGCATACATTGGCAATATCATTGAAAAGACCTTCATTAGGCTTAGGCTTGCCGGATTCATCTAATTCATATTTTGAGCCAGTTTCATAATCTACTTGTGTGCTCCTTGGTAAAAAAACAATCCCTGCATCCAAAGAAAATCCTTCAGATTTTTCATCCCATACATAAACATCATTTTCTCCGTCATAGCCGCCATGAGAAGCTTTCGCTTTATAATTAAACTTATCAATATTTCTACTTAATAATAGGCACTGACTAGCCACAAGCATAGAAGGATAAATTATGAATACTTCGTTTCCTGTTTCTGCCCCATAAAAGATGTTAGCCACTTCATTAGCATAATAGTGAACCGCCATTTTATCTGTTATACCCGTCCTTATATCCTTGGATAAATATGTCCACCCGTGCAAAGCCTCCAAAGCTTGTTCCTCACTTTGCGCCTCTTTGCAGAAAAGTTCAGCCACATGTTGTCGCAACAGAACGTCGTCTCTTATTATCATTGCCCAAGACGGTCTTAAACGACTGTCTTGTAGCATATCTTTAAAGGAATCTGTTGTTTCTCCAAGACCTGCAGTGTGCCAAAAATGTCCATAATGGTCTCTAACCCCCTGTCTGCTCACGTGGGTAACTACTGAGCTAGGAAATCGTTGCAATAATTTAACATATTCAACTAATGATAAAGAAGAAAGATATTCTTCAGTAAAATATTTTTCTACCTCTTCTTGTGTGTAGTCACCTTCAGCCCAATCACGCTCGATTTTTTGGTAATAATCAGTAAGCATTCGTTCTGCTATTTTGAACTCTTCAGGTATCCCCCCAACTTGCTTCTCGGCATCTGTCGTCGCTAAATCTTGATGTTCGATGGTTTTAGACAATAATTCGGCTTTTAGCCTTTGATATTCGAAATAATCAAGGATTAGTCTTGGGATGCTTTGTGAAATCTCTTCTACTTTTTTTGCTAGATCTTCTAGCGCCTGTCTTTTCTCGACAAGAGCGCCCTCTCTATCAAAAGCTTCGTTTCGTTTTTCTCGAATTTGTTGGGCTAGTTCTTGTCTTGTGAAATGCCCAGTTTCAGCTTCTGTAGAAGTTGATTGTTCTTTAGCAAATTCTCTTATAAACTGTGGCTCATTTTCCATAAATTTCTCCGTTGTTGATAACTAATTTAACATTATTATTAATCATACTCAACGATCTGACCTTTATTGTCGACTAAAGATCCCGTCAATATTTAAATAAAATTCCGACATTTTGTCGGGATACGACCAAGGCGACAATATTAATAACCCCTAACTTATCGTCTATCGACAATGAGTTAGGGCGGTAGATAGCGACCCTGGTGTGTTTTCCTTCAAACGCCTTCTGGTCTGGATTGGGTCTATGAGTAATTCTAGGTTAACTCTACCTGTCGGATAAACTCAGGGAATAGCTCAACTCGCTTCACATCCGCTGAATTAAACAAAAAGTTTTTAACATCACGCCCCAGTTCTTTAAAATCCAATTTTTTAAACTCAGCTTCCAATCTTGCCCGTAGCTCTACTTCATTCGATATCCCAATTTTCTCTTTCAGATATGCATAATTTGGTTTTGTTCTTGAAAGTAAAAATATAATATCGAAAAAGTCTCTTCCTTTTGCCCTTTTCCGGTTAACTGCAGCATAGAACTTCTGTGAAAGAATGATATCGGGTGGGGTAACAAAGATTTCAGAAAAAACATCAAACTTGTTCAAAATTTTCTTATCTGGTTCATAGTCAAAAAGATGGGCTACCGTATCGATATGTATTAATATTTTCTCTTCAGGATGGCCTGAAAGCTCGTTTTCAAAAAGGATTTTTGGTAGACGAATATTACAGCGGAAAGCGCTTTTTGAGACAGTACTCATCTCAACTTTTAGACCCTGAGCCTCCAGACCTTTTTGAATCGTTTCGGCGATTTTGCCAAATTCATCTATTGAAAGTCCAAAATTATCAAAATCTAGGTCTTCTGAGAAACGATTGTTGCCATCAACAATTCGTAGCGCCGTACCACCGAGAAATGAAAGTTTATTAGCAGACTCAGAATTAAAAATAATTTCCAAGATCTTGTACTGTAAATACTCTCTTAAAAGACTTCTTTTAAATGGTCGTAAATTATCAGGATATTGATTTTCTATTTGATCAAGAGCTAGCATGTGTCCCCTCCATAAACTTAATAAATCTATTTACTCGCTTGTTTAAGCTTGGACTACTAAAGCTTGTTAAGTATCTGTAGAACTTTTGCATCTCAGCTCTTTGCTTAAATTCTTCAAAGTCAAATCTCCATTCTGTAAAGTTCTCCTTGTCTGACATGGTCGGGTTGAGGTAAAGATAATCCAATACCGCCTTTTCGATTTCAGCAATCTTATAATTCTGTCCGTTTACCTTATGGAGCTCATAGCCGAAAAATAGCTCCTGTTTCACTTGCCGATAGCTAAAGTGGCCAATTTGCGTTTCAAAACTCTTCGGCAGTTTCGAAGAAACTGACGTGACCTGGTATACTCCTTCTGGAATCAGATTGTAGTGATTTAAGACGATCTCGAGTGAGACGTAAGAAGGCTCATAAAGCCGGTTGGCAATTAAGTATAGGATATCTTCAGTCAACGCTAAATCAGAAAAGATATAATAGCCTCTTCGAACCTTTTTAATATACCCCTTGTCTTGCCAGTCATTTAAACGAGAACCGTAAAACTTGGGATCAATCTTCTTTATGTCTGGAAGAGAGAAGACTATGAAGTTTTTCAGTTGTTCTCGTAATTCTATATATTGCATTATACTTCCATATATTACTATTTTTCGTAACCTTTAGAAGTATATTAGCATATTATTAAGGGGTGTCAAGTGCCAAATTTTCAAGATACGTGGAAGGTGGCGCCTTTTAATTTTTTATCCTACAACAAACAAGGCCTTCTCTGACGGATGCGTTCTACAAAAAGAGTACTAGCAGAGCATTGTCTTGATTCGTAACTCCTTTTGTGATGTCTTTTGACCAACTTATAAATGGTTGATATAGATTCCTGCAGTTGCGACAGCAATCGGTTTATTCAATTTCGCCGCGGTCTACCTTGCTTAATCTTCAGCGACTTTAACCGCCCGAGAATTTGTTGTTACTTGAACATTATGTAATTTATTTACATTAACAAAGTTTATTTATATACTTGTCATAGTAAAAAGAAAAGTGAAAATAAAATGTATTGTCAAAAATGCGGGCAAGAAATAATAGCAAATAGTAATTTTTGTTCAAAGTGTGGGGCCGAAACCTTACCACAACCTGACCATAAGATAGATAATAGACCCAGGCTCGACTTTATAGGCACGTTAACAAAGTCTTTTAAATATCCTTGGCGGAATAAGGCTTTGTGGTTTTTTGGGATTTTTATCGCCTTGTTTTCTTTTGGTAGTAGTGGTGGTAGCAATTCTAGCGGAAGTCCTGACCCCTTGTCTTCACTTGGATCGTCCGATAGCTATAATAATTTAGTAAACTATTTAGAACAAATAAACATCGTGCTGATTATTACCGTAATCTTGATTATTGTTCTAATCGTCTGCGTCCTTTCTTTGATACTAAAAAATTGGGCCCTTTCGGCAATTATTAATGGAACTTTAAAAATTGAAAAAGATAATAAGGTTTCAATCAAAGACATCTTTAAGCCAGGCGTCAAAACAGTTTGGCGCTTAATTATCTTGAATTTCTTCATCCCCTTAGCGTTTGCGTTTCTCTTGGTCATCATATTGATACTTGGAACTATCCTTTTTTCTTTAATCCCGCAACCAGCCGGTATAATTATTGGTCTTATTGTTGGCTTAATCTTTTTAATCGCCTTAATTCCTCTTTTTGTTTATTTGTTTGTTGTCTGGATAATGGCAAGTCGTTTTATTGTGGTAAAAAAAGAAGGACCTGTTCTTGCTATCACCTCTGCTAGAAAATTGATTAAAAATAATTTTTGGATTACTTTTGCCTATTCTTTTGTCTCCGGTCTTGTTGTCGGCTCAGGAAGTTGCCTTGGTATGATTTTCTTGATAGTCACTTTAATTTTATTTTTCGTGGCTTTGTTTGCCGGTAATTATATTCTTCTTATCTTCATCGGCCTTTTTGTTTTTATTGCCTTTGTTTTTTATATCATTGTCGTCGGCTATTTCTGTGCCTTCAAGGAAACAGGCCTGACGCTGTGGTGGAATGATCTAAAGAAGGTTAAGGAATTTGAAAAAAAGGATAATTAATTTGGGGGGAAATAATGTTTTGTTATAATTGCGGAAAAGAACAGCCAGACGTAAATACAATCTGCGATAATTGTGGCGCTAATTTAGCGCCAACAAGCAGTCCTGTAACAACCGATGAACCACCTCAGGTAGCAACCGAAAGTGAAAAAGCCGAGATCTCACAAACGGCCCCAGAATCGAACCAACAAAATAATCAAGCGACTAATAATGGTAAAAGCTGGAAACAAATCACAGCCTTGGTTTTGGGGATTGTTAGTATTTTTTTCTTTTTTGTGCCCTTCATTGGACCTGTTGTCGCTCTGGTCGGTTTGATTATTGGCATCCTGGGGCTTAGAACTTCTCGAAAGACAATGCCCATTATCGGTCTTGTCCTTTCTTCAATCTCGCTCTTGTTATCACTATTAATCACCTTTACCCTAACCCTTGGTTTTATAGAAGGGTTTAGTAATGCTGAGACTTATTCAAGGGAAAGGGCCAATGATGCCAGTAAAAAAGCAACCATTCACGAAATTCAGAATGCTTTAGAGCAATATTACGTCGATAATAACGCTTATCCACCGGCCCTAGCCAATTTAAAGGCGACAACGCCTCCTTTATTAGGAACAAGCGTTAGTACCTCTAATTATCGGTATCTCCCCGCTAATCGTGATAAAACCTACACTCTCAGCTTTACCCTAGAAAACCAAGATGATCCTGGAGATAATGTCTCTGGTACAGCTCCAGATCGATCCTATCAAGTCACAAATAAACAATAATTATATGTATTGCTCTAATTGCGGCTTACAAAACGAAGATAATGCTTATAAATGTGTTAAGTGTCAGGCCCTACTCCACCCAGAAGCGAGTCAAAAGACCGCTTCAGTTCCTGACAACAATGCTGAGGCTTTAAAATATATTATTCCGATTGGACGGTCTGGGATAGCGATTGCGGCTGGCTATATAGGGCTTTTTTCAATTTTACTAATACCGGCCCCAATCTCTTTTGTTTTCGGTTTATGGGCTTTGTCTGATCTTAAAAAACATCCAGAAAAAATTGGCAAAGGGCGAGCTTATTTTGCCATTATTATGGGCATTATCTTTTCCATCATCTGGGTAATATATTATTTCTCTGAATCTTAGAGGTGTCGCTTTGTTTGACTTTTTCTGATTCCGGTTCTCGCGGGACACCAATAAAAAGTCAATTTGAGGGAGTGACGAAAAATTAGCGATTTAGCCGGGCGGCAATTGCAAAATGCATAAAGTATTTATCGATTGAAGCTAAATCTGAATGATAGGCTGTCTTTGTGGCGAGAGAATCAACTAAAACTTCGCGAGCTCGTATAATTTCTTTGAGTTGATGTTTTCGGCGATCGTCACTGATGGTCAAGTCAAAAAGCTCTAAACTTCTCTCTAGGGCGTTATTCATCGCCACTTGATCGTTTTGTTTCCGAGCACGAATAATGCGACCCACTTCGGTCCCGATGTTCCCCATTTGCTCATTGAGAGTGAACTTAAACCAGCGGCCATTTTCCAAACTTGAATGCTGCATTTAAAGCACCAACTTATTTATGATTACGCCAATTTTCTTTCGCGTTTCGGCGTCTTCAACGTTTCTTGAGCGGTTATTCTGAGAGGGACGAAGATTGATCATAGAGTCAAACTCAAGGGTGTTTTCGGCCTCCTTGTCTAAATAGTAGTTAATTCCCCAAAGATTATTCTGGATTGAGCCAGCTTCGATAAGGACAGCTTCCTCGTCCGCATGAAGATCACCACCAATGGCGATAATTTCTTTTTCGACATCGACGACAAATTTAACCATCTCCCCAAATTGGTGTTTGGCAATATCTTGAAGATCTGAAACCTTTATTGGCTGGTCGATAATCTGGATTTCCATCACCACGATTTTAACATATTTTAAATTCATTCGAAAGCCTTCAAGGTAAGGCTTTAATCAAATAAGGGCTTCGCCGATTTGAGAGGGCAGTTGATGATCTAGGTCGCAAAAAAACCTTCTAGGTTACAATCACCCAAGATCGAGTTTTTTAGAAGAAGAAGCCTACTTTGCGCTTAGATCCTTATAGATTAAGTACGTATAAATGATGCCATAAAAGACGAGGATAAAGTTAGCGACCGTTAGAATCACCGTCTGAAGGGCTTGAGCGATAAAAAAACTAGGAGTGACAGATTGAATCGAAGAGATCACGACCGAGATCAAGCCGAGTAAGAAGAGTCGGCCAAGAACAGGCCAAAAGTAACCCTTGATTAGCTCTTTACTTCTCCCCAAAGCGCCCAAATTATGCTTCTCCTCTAGGACAAAGATTGGGGTGACTAAACATAGAATGATGCCGATGATAATGCCGGGGATGATTAAAAAGATATAGCCCAAAATGATCAAAAAGCCCGCAATAAAGGTGACCCACAAAAATGAACCAAAGTGTTTAAAGCCATATTTGAGCGAATCAGCAATCCCACCCTTGTCCTTAAGACAAACATTGTAGACGATTTTAGCAGAAGCCAGATTGACCGCGACCGCGAAGATAATGACGGGGATCAAGGCAAGGATGACCCCAATCGTAATGCCCAGAGCGCCTTTAATTAACAAAAACGGGATAAAAAACAATAAGACGGCACCGATTCCGACTCCGATGAAGACGGCGATACTGATCAAAAAAATCAACAAAAATTTGACCCAGCCTTCGACAAAAATAGCCCATGAATCGGTAAAAAGAGCGCCAATTGGTCGTAATTTTTGACTTTTAGTCCCGGCGGCGGCCACCACTGATTTCTTTGTTTCTTCCATGTCTTCCTTTCACTTAAAATTTATTTAAATTTTCTTAGCTAAATCTTTTTCAATTTCAATCAAGCGATTATATTTACTCGTTCTCTCCCCTCTTGCCGGTGCGCCTGATTTTATTTGTCCAGCCTTGGTCGCGACCACTAGGTCAGCGATAAAACTGTCAGCGGTTTCCCCGCTTCGATGCGAGACCATGACTCGATAGCCATTTTTGACCGCGAGGTTAATGGCGTCAAAGGTCTCGGTTAAGGTTCCGATTTGATTCATTTTGATTAAAACCGAATTGGCTGCCTTAAACTCTAGCCCTTTTTGAATTCTCTCAACATTGGTCACAAATAAGTCATCACCGATAATTTGGACCTTTGAGCCGAGCTTTTCGGTCATCATCTGCCAACCGGCCCAATCTTCTTCGGCCAAACCATCCTCAATTGAGATAATTTGATACTCCGCGATTAACTCTTTATATAAATTAACGAGTTGACCGGCCGTTAGTCCAATATTTTCTGAAGCCAGGATATACTTTTGATCTTTATTTGGTTCGTAGATTTCCGTCGCCGCCACATCGAGCGCGATCGCGACCTCTTTCCCAAGCTTGTAGCCGGCTTGTTCAATCGCTTCTGCCACCAAGTCTAGGGCCTTAGTATTTGACTCAAGGTCTGGAGCAAAGCCACCCTCATCACCTAGCCCCGTGGCCAGATGACGCCGATTTATTATCCCTTTTAAAGTATGGTAGACCTCGCTGGCGATTTGGATATTTAATGAAACACTCTCTTTTTGAGGGACAATCATCGTTTCTTGGATGTCGAGGTTATTTTCGGCATGTTTGCCCCCATTTAGAATATTAAAAAACATTTTAGGAAGTTGACACTTTGTCTGATCAAAGCGATAAGCGCTTTGATATTGACCCTGATGGTCAAAAAGAAGGTTCAAATATTGGTAGAGCGGCAGTTTAAGGGCCGTCGCCGTCGCGCGTGAGACTGCCCCTGAGACCCCTAAGATTGCATTGGCCCCGAGTTTTGATTTATTACTCGTTCCATCAAGAGCGATCATCTTATCATCGAGGGCCTTCTGGTTTGTTGGGTCCAGGCCGAGTAAAACCGGTTTGATGATCGTTTCAATATTAGTAATGGCTTTTTCAACCCCTTGACCAAGAAAGGCCTTCTGGTGATCTCGAAGTTCTAGCGCCTCAAAAGTACCCGTTGAAGCCCCACTCGGGACACTAAAATCGCCGACGACCTGATCGAGGTAAACGACCGCTTTAATCGTCGGGTTCCCCCTGGAATCGAGGATTTGAGTTGCTTGAATATCCGTTATTTTCATTTTAGATATTGACGAAAAATCCGACTAATAAGCCAATAATTAAGAAGGCCAAGCCTCCACCACAGATCGCCAAAATAATGATCAACTTTTTCTTTTTACTTAAGCCTTCATCGTCTGTGACAGGGGCATTGATGGTCTGATTTGGAGTTGGTGGAAGAGCGGCGGGTTGAACAATATTTGTGTTCGGGTTTGGGTTGCTCTCAGGCGTTGCCAGATTAGCTTCGACCGGTGGCGTCATCATCGGAGCGGTGGCTGAGGCCATATTTAAGGGCTCTAGGTCAGGAGTAACCGGGGCGGCCACTGGTTGAATTGGCTCGGCCTCTTTCGGTTCAGCTTCAAGAGGCTCTGGATTAGTCGAAAGGGTCGGTGCTTCTGGCTGGACGGTCCATTTATCGCCGCTACCGCTTCCTTCTGGCTGTGGCAAGATCGGTTCTGGGTTTGTTGGCTCGGGCTCATTCTCGATCGGCTCGGGATCAACTTTTGATAAATCGGATGCTACTGGAAGCTCTGGTGGGACTGAATCAGGGGCTGGTATTGGAGGTGTCATGACCTCGGCGGTTGACGGCTCTGGAGTCTGTTGATTTTGATCAAGGGCCACTGGTCCATTGGTCGCCTGATCTTCAGGAACCTCAATCCCACACTTGGCACAAACATATTTCCCGTTTACGTTTAGAAGTTCTTCACCACATTTTGGACAATTCATATCTTCTCCATCTTTTAACTAAAGTATAACCTAATTTTCTATTTATTTAATGTTTTTTTCATTAACTGCTGTAAATTATAGGCTTCGCCTGAACATTTTAGCTCAGGCTGGGTCGAACTAGCCTCGACGGTCGTGAAGGGCTGACCCTTGGTGAAGCCAAAGAATTCTTGAAAAACCCCGTCCTGGCTGTTTTCAAGGCCACAGGTTAAACTTTGGCCTTTGTAGTCAAATTGTTTCAGATTCGCGAGCGGGGTCGGCGTGGTCAGGTAAGTCACCTTGACGGAACAAAGATTATTGTCGAGCCCCATGATTTGATATTCGACCAAGGTCTCTGGGGTTGGTTTTGAAGTCGAGGTGGTCGCCTCAGGGCCATAGCTAGCATAGTTGACCTTTGCCGGCTGACATTTCAGAAAGTTTTCCTTAAGACAAGCTTGATTTTTCCCGGTTGGGTCTGAGATTTGGCTATTTGGGCCAATCTCATCACAATTAACGACTTCCCCTTGGGTGAATTGACCGGAGGGTTGGTCCCCAATCATGGTCGCTTTAGTCAAGCTGCTGTAGGCGATAAAACCAATGATTAAAGTGGCCACAATCAAAATAACAATGACCGCCATCACAATTAACAACATAAGATTAGTGTTTGGCTTAGCCTCACGATCAGCTTGAGCTGCCCCTGTAGGCATAAAAGGCGCTGGGGTCGAGGCCAGTCCAGCCTTTACCCCTGGGTCATTTTGACTTAGTACCGCCACTGGTGGCACAACCGGTGAGGCTGGAGTTGGGTTAGAAAAAGGCGTTGGGACTGGATTGACCGGCGGAGATTGAACCAAGGTTGGACTAGGAGTGACCATAACCGGTGGGGCAGGCGGGACTTGATTCAAGTTTTCCGGAGTCGGAGCTAAGGGCTGAGCACCGAGCACTATCTGAGGACTCGGCGAAAACTCAGGCGGAGTGGCCGGCGGCTGGGGCGGGTTAATTGGCGAGGGCTCTGCCTCTTGATCGGCGGCTAGATTAGCCGCTTCTTTCCCATAGCCACAGTTTTGGCAAACCAGTTGGCCATTTTCAGTTATTAACTCATGTCCACACTTTGGACAGGTCATGGCTTATGCCTAATTGTCATGATTAACCTTTTCCTCTAAATTATGGATTTCTGCTTTCATTTTAGATAGCTCTGAGAGCATAATTCTTTCTTCGGCCGCTGCGACAAGCTGGCGCGTCGAATCAACGACATCCGGATTAACTGAGATCGAGGTGGCGCCATATTCAACCATCTTTTGGGCCACTTCAGGATAAACACTCGGAGCTTGACCACAGATTGAGCAGGTCACCCCATGGTCACGACAAACTTCACAAGTTCTTTGAATCATCCATTGAACGGCGTTATAGCGTTCATCAAATTCTTCAGCGACTGAACTTGAGTCACGATCAAGGCCCAAGGTTAACTGACAGAGATCATTTGAACCGATCGAAACGCCATCGATCCCCATCTCACAAAATTTGTCTATTTCGATCACGGCCGAGGGGACCTCAACCATAATCCACAACTTAAAGTCAGGATCGTTCACCTTGTTTAGCCCAGCATCTTCGACAATCTTTTTGACTTTGGCAAACTCGTCAGTCCGACGGACAAAGGGGATCATTAACATTAAATTATTGTAATTGGCTCGAACCCTTTTGATCGCTTCAAGTTCTAAACTAAATTCTTCAGGATCCTTAAGATATCTAAAGCAGCCTCGATAACCAATCATCGGGTTATCTTCTTCTGGTTCAAACTCTTCTCCCCCTTTTAAGCCTCGGTATTCATTTGTTTTAAAGTCGGTCGCTCGATAGATGACGGGGCGAGGATGAAAGGCCCGAGCAAAGGTTTCTAAACCTTCGGCTAATTTAGTAATATATTCTTCCTGGCGCTTTTCTTTGATCATTTTCTTGGGATGCTCGCCAATGGTTTCCATAATGATAAATTCAGCTCTTAAAAGACCAAGTCCATCGACATTCATGGCGGCCACCTTTTCCGCTAACTCTGGTTCACCTAAATTGACGTATATTTTGGTCGCTGTAACTGGGGCGGCGGCAACCGCGGTCGCGCCCTGCTCTTGACTGGAATCGACTTTGGGTGATTCGATCTGGCCTTCATAAACAAAACCATTTTTACCATCGACAGTAATAACTTGCCCATTTTTGAGGGTTGTGGTCGCACCTTCTGTGCCAACCACACACGGAATACCGAGCTCACGAGAAACAATGGCGGCGTGACAAGTCCGGCCCCCAGCGTCAGTGACAATGGCGGCCGCTCTTTTCATGGCCGGCACATAATCTGGTGTCGTCATCTCTGTCACTAAAACGTCCCCGGCTAATATTTTATCAATCTCACTTGGGCTATGGATGATTTTAACGGGTCCATAAGCCATGCCAGTACTGGCCGCTTGTCCTTTTAAGATCATTTTTTTCTCACTTTTAATTTCTGGGGCTGTGGCAGGCTCGGCCTTATTGACGGCTGAATCTCCTAAGGTCGTGACCGGTCGACTCTGAACCATATAGATTTTACCTTGATCAATCGTCCACTCGGTATCCTGAGAAGAACCATAATGAGCTTCAATATTTAGGCCAATTTTGGCGAGCGCGATGATTTGTTCATCTGTAATTTTTTGTTTATCTTGAAGCTCTGGCTCGACCGGCAGACTGGCCTTTTTGAGATCAGTTAAATCATCGGTGTCACTCGATCCAGACTCTCGAGTCAGCTTCCAGCTTTGTTTAAAGATCTCTTTACTGGTAATCTCTAATGTTTTCTTGTCAACTAAGTAGCGATCTGGGGTAACCGCCCCCAAAACAACCACTTCGCCAAGTCCATAGGCGGCCTCAATCGAAAGATGCTCCAGATCGTTGTTACTTGGGTCCATCGTAAACATGACCCCAGCGGCTTGAGAATCAACCATCTTCTGGATCGGAACAGCAATCCCGACTTCGAGTTGATCAAAGCCTTGCTCGGCTCGATAATAGATCGCCCTCGCCTCAAAGAGGGAGGCCCAACATTTTCGAACGGCCGTTAAAATTTCTTCTTTGCCGATCACATTTAGGTAGGTCGCTTGTTGGCCCGCGAAAGAAGCGCCGGCTAAATCTTCAGCGGTGGCACTGGAACGAACGGCGACATATAAATCTGCGACCTTGGTGTTACTCTCTTCAGCTAGCTTTTCATAAGAATCTATAATCGACTGTCGAAGTTCATCCGGAAGCGGCGTTTCGACAATCACCTGCTGGATTTTCTGAGCCCGGCTTTGGAGATCCTTGGAATCTTCTTTGTCAAAACCGTCAATCATCGTTCTAATTTTTTCTTCTAAGCCAGTTTTTTTGATATGATCAAAATAGGCTTCACTGGTCACAATAAATCCTGGTGGGACGGGTAAGCCAGCTCGAGTCAATTCCCCTAAATTGGCCCCTTTCCCCCCGACTAAGGCGCCATCACCTTTTCCGACTTCTTTAAACCAAACTATATTTTTCATACTGCCCTCCTCTTGCTTTATTGCATATCACTTAAACTAATAACAAATGGTGTCCCCTTAACGATCTCGTTAGCCAGAATCTTTTTCGCGAGATAGTTTTCAATTTTATCCTGCATAATTCGTCTCATTTGACGAGCCCCAAACTCCGGCTGATAGCCGACTTCAATCAGATAGGTCAGGGCCTCCGGCTGGATACTAATGACATAGCCCTGTTTTTTCATGTCAGCGGTGACTGAATTAAACATCAAATTTGCAATTTTTAGTAATTCCTCTTTGGTTAAAGGCTTAAAGACAATAACCCCATCAAACCGATTTAAAAACTCAGGGCGATAAATATTTTCAGTTTGGAGAAACTCTAATAATTTTTCCTTTAATGCCTCTGGCTCTAAGTTGTTGGCGACCCCTTCACGAATCAAGTTCGCCCCAGCATTTGAGGTCGCAATCACAATTGAGTTCGTTAAAATAACTTTTTCGCCCATGCCATCGGTAATATAGCCCTCATCAAGCATCTGCAAGAAAAGATCCAAGATATTCGGATGAGCCTTCTCTAACTCATCGAGTAAGACCACCGAGAAGGGGCGTTGGCGAATGTTTTTCACAAATTCACCACCTTCAAGTTGTTCTGAACCAGGAATTTTTCGGCCAATAAACCGATCAATACTGCTTTGATCCTGATATTCATTCATATCCATTCTGACCATATTATCTTCATTGCCAAAATAAACCGCCGCCAAGGCTTTTGCTAACTCGGTTTTACCAACACCAGTCGGTCCTAAGAATAAAAAGCTCCCGACCGGCCGTTTCGTATTTGACATTCTGGTTCTAGCTCGCCTCAGAGCATCCGCGACCGCCTGGACCGCTTCTTCCTGGCCGATAACCCGCTCATGCAAGCTTTGTTCCATATTGAGTAATTTTTCTTTTTCTTGGCCCCCCGCCTCAGCCACCGGCACGTTCAGGAGGGTTTCCGCAATTTTATCCATGGCTGGTTTATCTAAAACCCCCATCCCTTGATTTCCCCCCACTGAGCAAGCGTTGGTCAACATATCAACCGCTTTGGCCGGGAACTCCTTATTAGTAATAAAGCGCTCGGCTAAACTATAAATTTCTTTTAAGGCGTTGTAAGTAATCTGAATTTTGTATTTATTAGAAAAGTGAAGGCTTAAATCCTCAAGAATCCGAAGAGTCTGATTTTCATCCATGGCCGGGATGTCTATTTTTTCAAAGCTCGAGGCTATCTGCGATTTAGCCTCGATATAGGTCTGGTAATAGTTATTGGTCGTGGTGCCGATCACCCGGATACTAGATTGTTGTAAGTAGGGTGCTAATATTTCCGTAGCATCAATCGTCCCGACCTTGTCCCGACCTTCAGTAAATAATTTATGGATATCATCGATAAATAAAATGACATTCCCCGCATGGATAGCATCATTTAATACCCCCATGATTCGATCATTGGCCTCGCCTCTTTCATTGATCCCAGAAAGTAAGGTCGAGACGTCCAAATAAACAACCCGCTTGAACGAGAGTTGCTTAAGGGTATTACCCCAGTAAACGCGCTCGGCAAAGCCATAGACAATCGCCGTTTTACCAACGCCGGTGTCACCAGTTAAGATACAGTTATTCTTCCCTTCTTTCGACAAGACCGCCTCTATTTGAGCAATAATATTTTCTCGCCCCTCAACTGAAAAACTCCCAAAAAGGCTCGGATTGGTGACGTCCTGTCCAAATTGATTAAGATAATTGGTATACCCAGAGGTCCAGTCCTGAGCGATGCCTGATTTTGAAACTTTTAATTTTTCTATTTTTGTCTTGGGATATTGATATTTATCGAATAAGTTTCTAGCCCAGAAAACCACATTTTTAACATCTTCATCACTGATCTCCGAATTCGTTAAGATGTGTTCATAGCTTTGAGCGGTTTTCATGAAACCATACAAGACCTCACCAGAAGCGAGGCGGCTCGCCTTAACTTCTAAGGCATATTCGACCGCATTGGCAAAAATTTGTTTTAAAATGACCGCCTCCCCCACCTCCTTAGGCAGCCCGTCGAATAATTCATCAATTGTTTCAACTGAAAAATCCAATTCAGACATAATAAAATTGGCTCTTCGGGTTTTTAATAAAGCATTCACAAAAGCGAGCAAGTCTGGTTTTTCTGGATTAATTCTTGAAAGAATCAAGGTCATCTCTAAATCTAGCATTGAATAGATCTCAATGGTCGGTTTAGTCGGATCGATCGTCGCCAAATCTTCCATATTTCTAAAATAATTTTTAAGAAAGATATAAAAAGCGCCGGCGATAAAACCAAGTGAGATAAAGACGGCTGCGACCAACTGCAGCAATTTCGAGACCGTTTCAACTTGATAACTTAAAACCAAAAGGACTAAAGCGAAGAAGCCAATCAGGGCTAAGATTGGTAAGAGCGTCGGCAGAAACCCTTGCCCAAGGTTGGCTTTCATTTTGGCCGCATTAACCTTGGTTCGGTCTCTCTTTAAATTGATTAAGTCTAAATTAAGCATCTTAAAAGACCATCACAAAAATTATGGGGATAAAAATGGCAAAAGGAAAAGTGACCCACAAAAATATCGCTAAACCGGCAAAAATCAATAGGGCCAAAAACATAATACTAAAAGCAATAATCAAACTGGTTCTCATAACGACAGCGACAACCCGAGAAACAAAATTATCGAGGAGCCATTCTTTGAGACCATCGATTCCTGGTCGTCTCTCTTTAACCAAGCGCTTCCAGGGCGAGAAAAAGGTCTTTAGAATCTCGACAAAGGAAAAAGACCGAGCATAATAGCCGATCAAAGCCTCAAGATAAGCAAATAATATTTTTATGCCCTTTGAGTACCACCACCCAAAAAAAGTTGGTAAAAAACTTAGTGTTCCCATAACTTCATTATAGATTGATAAAACGAAGGAGTAAACCTAGATCGACTTACGCTCGGCATTCTGAACCAAACAATTTTATCTTTTGTTCGACCACATCTTCAATGGCTTCAATTTCTTCGGGTAGAAATTCATATGGAACAATTTCATCAGGATGGGCCGCAAGTTCCGTTCTTAAAGTCTCGGTATAGGCCAATCGGAGCTCCGTATTAACATTAACTTTGGTAATCCCTAAATTAATCGCGCGCTTAATCTGATCCGCCGGAATCCCTGAACCGCCGTGCAATGACATTGGTAAGCCTAGCTTCTGGAGCTGGGCCAGTCTCTCAAAATCAAGTTTGGGCTCTGAAGCATAGACCCCATGAATATTGCCCAAGGAAACAGCTAAAATATCGAGCCCGGTTTCAGCCACAAACCGTTTGGCCTCTTCTGGATCGGTCAAAAAGTCTTGGCTAATCGTAATCGTCTCTTGATGCTTCTCACTTGAACCAACTATTTTTCCTAATTCACCTTCAACGGTAATGCCTTTCGTTTGGGCAAACTCAACGACCGCCTTGGTAATCTTGACATTGTCGTCATAGGCTAGAGTCGAGCCATCAATATGAACCGAAGTGTAGCCGGCCTGAATGGCTTCTTTGACTCGCTCGAGACTTTTCCCATGATCTAAGTGAAGGCCAATCGGAATACTAATCTTCTCGCCTAATTCCTTGACAATGTCAAAAACGAGGGCTGGTTCTAAAAAACCCATCTCTTTTTCACTCGTTTCAATGACAACCGGTGCCCGAAGACGAACGGCCGCTTTGATGATAGCCTTAATCGCTTCTAAAGTTGAAACGTTAAAAGCCCCGACGGCATAGCCTTCCTTTTGCGCTTTTTGATATAATTCTTTGGTCTTAACTAACATTTATATTACTTTTTTTTCGATTCAAATTCTTTGACGATCTCGACAAAGGCCTTATGGTCAAGACTGGCCCCACCAACCAAGACCCCATCAAGCGTCTTTGACTGAGCAAAGCTCTTGGCATTTTTTTGATCAACACTGCCCCCGTATAAGATCCGAACGCCTTTGGCCGCTTTCTCGCCATATAAGGCTTTGATCACATTTCGAAGATCTTGGGCCATTTTTTCGGCATCTGACACCTGGCAAAGCTGACCAGAGCCAATCGCCCAAACAGGTTCATAGGCAATCACGATATTTTCAATTTCTAAAGCCGTCAGATGGCTTAGTGCCGCTTCAACCTGATTAACGACCACAATCTTTGAGAGTCCATCTTCCTTTTCGTGTAAGGTTTCACCGACACAAATGATCGGGGTTAGTCCATGAGCAACAACGACCGCTGCTTTTTGGGCAATAACCCGATCGCTTTCGCTAAAGAGTAAGCGTCTCTCAGAGTGGCCAACAAGAACATATTTGACAAAGTGAGCCAAAGCGACCACTGAAACTTCACCGGTGTAAGCCCCCTCTTCTTTCTGAAAAACATTTTGCGCCCCCAAAACCAGATTGGTGTCGATTAACTCCGCTGAAGCTGGGTAGATATCTAAAAAACCAGGGCAGATGACAATTTCAACTTTTTTAACGGTCCCTAAACTTTTTTTCAACTTTTCGATCGCGACGGTACTTTCTGGGACGGTAAAGTGCACCTTCCAATTCCCGACGACTAATTTATTTTTCAGCATCTTCTTACTTCCCTCCCCTTAGCAATATTTGAAACTTATTAACATTATACTCTAGGATTAGTAAAAACAAAATTATTCTAAAACTTTAATCCCAGGCAATATTTTCCCGGATAAAAAGTCTAAAGAGGCCCCGCCAGCCATCGAAATATAGCTGTAATGTTTTTTAATTGATTGAGTCAAGGTCGCGACGGTATCGCCGCCACCAATGACGCTAAAAGCATTTGAGTTTGCAATCGCTCGCCCAAGCGCCACGGTTCCGGTCGCAAAAGCCGGGGTCTCAGCATAGCCCATCGGCCCGTTCCAAAAAATGGTTTTAGCTTCTTTAAAGGTTTCGATCGCCCGAGCAGTCGAAGCCGGACCAATATCCAGAATCAGTTCTTGATCGGTGACAGCATTGATTTTCTTCTCTTGACCTTTAAGCGAGGTCATCTCTTGACCAACAACACAATCTTCTGGAAGCAAGATCTCAACTCGATAGTCTCGCGCTTGAACAAATATTTTCTTCACTAACTCAACTGAGGCTGGATCAATAAGTGAGTTTCCGACTTGGTAGCCCTTGGCAAAGAGAAAAGTATTAGCGATCGCTCCACCTAAAACCAGAGAGTCAATCTGACCAATCAAGTTATTTATTAGCGGGATCTTATCGGCAATCTTGGCCCCACCCATAGCTAGGACAAAGGGTCTTTGGGGTTGATCGACCAGCTTCGATAAATTGATAACTTCTTTTTGAAATTGCAACCCGGCATAGCTAGGTAAAAACTTGGTCACGCCAACAATGGAGGCGTGGTCTCGATGAGAGGCGGAGAAGGCATCATTGACATAAACTTCGCAGCCTTGAGCTAAATTTTTTGAAAACTGAGGGTTATTTTCTTCCTCTTCTTGGTAGAATCTCAGGTTCTCTAAAAGGACGAGCTGACCTGACCGTAAGTTCGAAATAAGCGCCTCTTTCTTCTGACCGAGACAATCATCACTAAATTGAACCTTTTTTTTGATCAATTTTTCGAGTTCACCCACCACTGGCTTGAGGGAGTATTTTTTGTGATTGGCCTTCTCGGGGCGACCAAGATGGGAACAGAGGACAATCGAGGCTTGATGATCCAATAGATAATGAATCGTTTCTAGGCTGGCCTTAAGCCGTTCATTATCCACGACTTGTCCATTTTTCAACGGCACGTTATAGTCAACTCGAAGTAGGACTTTTTTGTTTTGGAGATCTGCCTCTTGGATTATTTTCATATCACCACTACTTATTAAGAAAGATCGCTAATTCGGCCAACCGACAGCTATAGCCCCATTCATTATCGTACCAGCCAATTATCTTAAAAAAGTTACCACCAATGTTTTTGGTTAGCAGGCTATCATAAATCGCTGAATATTGACTCCCCTTGTAATCCATCGAGACCAGTGGCTCGGTGGCGACAAAGAGATAGCCCTTCATCCTCCCTTTGGCCGCGACCCACATTTTTTCGGTTATTTCCGCGGCGGTTGTTTCTTGCTCTAGTTCAATCACCAAATCATTAACCGAGACCGTTGGCGTTGGCACTCGGAGTGAGAGGCCATCTAACTTCCCGTCGATTTCGGGAATGACCTCTTTTAACGCTTTCGCCGCTCCGGTTGTGGTCGGAATAATGTTCAAGCCGGCCGCCCGAGCCCGTCGCAGATCTTCATGAGGCAAATCAAGAATCCGCTGATCGTTGGTATATGAATGAATCGTCGTCATCAAACCTTGCTTGATCCCAAAATTATCTAAGAGAACCTTGACGATCGGCGCTAACCCATTCGTGGTACATGACGCGTTTGAAATAATATGATGCTTCGTCTGGTCATATTTTTCTTCATTGACCCCTAAAACAATCGTCAAATCATGGTTCTTGGCTGGCGCCGAAATTAAAACTTTTTTCGCCCCGGCTGTTAAATGCGCCTTGGCCGCCTCACCATCAGTGAAAAAACCAGTACACTCCAAAACCACATCAACCCCTAAATCTTGCCAGGGTAAGTTCGCCGGATCTTTTTCACTAAAGGTCGCGACCTTTCGATCGTCAACCTCTAGGGATTGTTCAAGAGGGGTAATTTTTGATTTAAAAATGCCGTAATTGGAATCGAATTTCAAGAGATGAGCCAGCGTTTTGTTATCGGTCAAATCATTAACCGCCACAACTTCAACTTCTGGATAGTTCTCATGCAATATTTTAAAAACCTGTCGTCCAATTCTGCCAAAACCGTTAATCGCAATTTTCATTTTTACTCCTTTATTCCCCTTTTGGGGTTATTGTCTCGTCATTATTCTAACCTTTTGGCCTTAAAAAAAGAAGGACAACGCTAGTTTTTTCTTTTTAATTTTTCTTTAACGTATTTTTTAGCCAATTCGACATAGTAGATTTGAATCCCCAAAAGCCCTAAACCAATAAAGATCAAGATCCAGCCCGGCAGAATGGGTAAAACAATCCCAGCGATTCCAACTAAGATTAAAATAATACCGAAAACCTTTCTAACTAATTTCAAGTCCTTGAGCTGTTGTTTTGATGATTTCATTTCCTCATTTTACCAAATATTATTGATAATTAAGTTAAATTTTGATATAATTTTGGCGTTCTGCGGTCCCATCGTCTAGGGGTTAGGACACCAGGTTTTCATCCTGGTAACAGGGGTTCGAGTCCCCTTGGGACTACCAAAAGGGATTTTCTTTGGAAAAACCTCTTTTTCTTTCCAGATGAAGTGTTGTGTTCAAACATTTTTAATCGAGTGAGACAATTCGGGCTTAAACTCTTTATAACCTTATAGACTATCGACCACCTCCCCAAAAAAGTGAACAGAAGTGAACACAAGATTTCCTATTAACAATAATAATTATAAACTTGATAATATACGACCTCTCATTAAACCAAAATACTTACTTGACAATTAAGTATTCTATGTATATTATATTTCTATAAGTATATAATTAGGTATAGTGTTATGGAAACGAAATATACAATACTATCAAGAAAAGACAAAACCTTATTAGAAAAGGTTATTTTACGTTGTGGGAGCAAAGCTTCGCTATCAGAGATCAGAAGCGTCTTTTTGAGTGAGTATAAAGACGACTCAAATCTTGGTAAGAGAATTACCTTTCTTTCAAAACAGGGTTGGCTTGTTAAATTAAAAGGCGGTCTTTATTACGTTAACACCGACATCACAACTCTGAATGCAACCAGCCTTTCGCTCCTGACTCTGGCTAATTATATCGTTTCAGATTCTTACGTTTCTTTTGCCATGGCTTTGAACTATTACAATATGTTTGATCAGTTAGTTGATGGGGTTGATTCTGTTGCCAAGTCAAAGACAAACCAGTTCAATTTTCAGGGCAAAACTTTTAGATATTTTCATGTCAAAGCAGAGCTGTTTTTTGGATACCAGGAAGTGACAATTGAAAATAAAATAACTAGAGTGGCTGAAAAAGAGAAGATCATTATTGATTATCTGTATCTTAAAAGAAATGAAAGTACAGTTTCTATGATTAGGGAAAAGCTTAGTGAATTTTCGACTGAGTTTGATTTTGAGAAGTTAATCGAATATGCCACCCAAACTAATAGTCAAACAGTTATTAAGAGCCTTGGTGTAATTTTAGATTTTCTAAAACAGAATTCAGATTCCCTTGCTAGACACATAAAGAAAACCGGTTATAGCAAACTAACCAAAGAATCGAAGCTGTTTAATGCTAAGTGGAGAATTTATTATGACGATCGAATTCTTAAGTAGAGAACAACTTACCATTATACAACCGCCACTCGTTGGTTAACTGAGCTAACTGAATCGGGTATACTAATTAATCAGAAATTTGGCAAATATCAATTTTATATAAACAAAAGGCTAGTTAAATTGCTCTCAGGGGATCAAAACTATTAAGAATTTTCTAATCCTTATAAATCGCCATAAAATATAAGTTCCTACTTTCTAAGGACAAAAAACTCAAGTCTTAGAATTCCAGATTCGACTCCATCATACTTGCCTAATCCCGGAACTCCCTGACTAATAAGTTCGAACAATTTTCGAGACAATCCATCAAATTGACCACATCGAAAATACTTGGAACCAAGAGGAAACAGAAATGTCTCTTTTGTATTACAAATGGTGTCTTTATGGGTTAATATATATGTAGGAGGACTGATGAATAAATTAAAACCGTTCGCCATATTAAGTTCGTTTGCACTAATTTTTAATATTTTGATACCGATTACGCTCGTAGCACACGCAGAGGGGAGTATTACAATATCTAGCTGTGCTGATTTACAGAATATTAATCATGATGGTGGTGTAGCACTGGGTGGTTCATATATCCAAACAGCCAGTTTCAGCTGTTCCGGGATTGAAAATTTTGTACCGCTCGGCACAAGTGGAACGCCATTTCTTGGTACTTACGACGGTGGTAATTTCACAATCTCAGACCTTACGATTAATCGACCGGACACAAGTTATATTGGGCTATTTGGGATGACTAATAGTAGCGCATCAATTAGTAATGTTGTTCTAAAAGATTTTAATATTACCGGTAAGAATGGTGTTGGTGGGCTGATTGGTGCCAATAACAGTTCCGGTCTTGTAGTTGCCAATTCACATGTTTCAGGTAATGTTACTGGTAGATATTATGTTGGTGGGCTGGTTGGAATGAATCGAGGGGAAATTTCCAATTCGTCTTCTTCAGCGACTGTGACTGGCGGCGGAGCATATCAAGACTATCCTGTTATTGGCATGGTTGGTGGTCTGGTTGGTCGTAATGGCGGCAGCGGTACTATTACAGATTCATACTCGTCTGGCAATGTAATAGGAAACAATAGTTATAAGAATGCCGGTGGTCTGGTGGGAGCTAATTTGGACTGGTCTGGAACGATTGAAAATTCATACGCCTTGGGCGATGTATCGGCCACAGACTATGTTGGTGGCCTAGTCGGTTATATTAGTGGGTCAGGTAATATTACCGACTCTCGTGCCGAGGGAACAGTGGCCGGGGTTGATTATGTCGGCGGACTATTGGGTAGTAGTATAAGCACCATAACTAGAAGTTACGCGACTGGCAATGTGGCTGGCCAAAGTAATGTTGGTGGCTTAGCTGGCTATAGTAATGGGAGTATTACAGATTCACATGCTACCGGAATTGTTACTGGCACGGCTAATTATGTTGGTGGCTTAGCTGGCTATAGTAGCGGAGTAATTACGGGTTCACATGCCACAGGTTCTGTTAATAGTTCAAGCGATACTGTGGGTGGACTAGTAGGTGCAAGCCAAAACGATATAAGCAGAAGTTATGCAACTGGTAATGTGACTGGGAATAACACAGTCGGTGGACTCACGGGCTATCTTAACGCCCCTCTTAGAACATCATATGCATCCGGAAATGTTATTGGTAATGACCGGGTCGGTGGGTTAATAGGGGAAAGTAACGATTCGACATATGATAGTTATGCGACTGGTAATGTTACAGGAATAGACGATGTCGGTGGATTAATCGGTTTGCAAAATAATGGATACAATGTTCAGAATACCTACAACAAAGGGCAGGTGGAAGGCACTAGTAATGTCGGGGGTTTAATCGGTTATAACGATGGCGGAGCCTTTGGATCCATTATTACTAGTTCATATTATGATGTAATCACTACAGGTATTGCTGATAACGGTCTTGGCACCCCAAAAACTACCGCCGAAATGAAGACCCAAAACACTTTTGTAGATTGGGATTTCTTAACTCCTGATGGCATCTGGAGCATAGATACTTTGGGCAAAAAGAACAGTGGTTACCCATATTTCCAATGGCAAGTATTTGACGAGACAGGCCCAACCTTTGAGGTTCTTGGTAACGGCGATAGTCGTACTATCAATATCGATGCTGGTCAGGTTATTACAACGAATCCGTACATTATCAAAGTCAAGCCATCCGATCCTGCCGGAGTCACAAAAGTAGAATTCTACATTGATGATATCCTTATTGGGACCGACACTACCGCTGACGCAGATGGATATTACACCTGCTCATGGGATACATCAAAATATCATTCAGAGGTCAAAGTAATCGCTTTTGATACACTTGGTAATACCACGACCCTAAATCGTTCTACCACCGTCAGGCTCGCTAGTACTTCTACTAGTACTTTGCCAGAAACTGGTGGCAATAATAATCAAGGAAATATTGTATGGCCCATCGGTTTACTCGGCGCAGCATTCGTAAGCGACCAGCAGATACTCAAAAAAATAAATATCTAGGATTCATCCTCGTCGGAGTTGTCGTTATTTCTTTTTTAGCTTTTGTTATATTCTTTCTATGGCAACCAGCTGCCGACAAGTACATAAAAAAAGATGGAAACGTGATCGTTTCATCATCCCAGGAAACAACGGTTGCAAACAAAACTTTTCTAGATTTTGGCATAGAAATATCAAAGCTTGGACTCAAAGCACCGGTAACTGCCAACGTAAATGGAGATAACAAAGTTGAATATGAAAAATCTCTGACCAAGGGGCTAGCACACTACAAAGGAACTGAGCTCCCAGGTGCAGGAGGTAATGTTTTTGTTTTTGGTCACTCCGGCAGTGACTCTGATGGTGGACCGTATGCCAAAATATTTAGAAACCTGAATGATTTAAAAAATGGTGACAAGATAACTGTGTATTACAAGAACAAGAAATATGATTATACCGTCACGGAGAAAAAGGTTGTCGCCGCCGATGATCTCTCACCACTTAATTTGACCGACGACGAGCGCTTGACTCTGATGACCTGTTGGCCGGTAGGGACAAAGGACAAAAGATTGATAGTTATTGCAAAGTAACTCCTTGGTTTGTCTGATATATTTCTATCCACGCGTTCAACTCCCTAACTAATAAGTTCCAACTATTTTCAACGCAGCCGCCATCTAGCAAGCCATCACATTTGTGGTGGGTTTTGTTTTTTACAAGGTATTTACTTTTAATGAGTGCCTAAACCCCTATCGGTCTTAGAACTTTTAAGCATAACTATGATATTATTTTGTTATGAAGAAAACGAACGACACTTATTGTATCGTCATAAAAGGCAAAAATATCATAGAACTTTATTACCGTGACAAAGACGGCTGGTTAAAGATCAGTAATAGGGGCCGTTTATTTCGCGCAACAGGCGAACAGGTTCTCAACCATTTATTACCTGCTTTATCGCTAAGCGATTTGTTAAAGCTCTCTGTGACTGTTGAACATTATGACAAACCTTATTGGCAAACACTTATTGAAAGGGATAAAGAAATAAAGTAATCCATTAATTGCTCTTCTGCTACGCTACATGTTCTAAACTCATTCCACCGAACTCACCAAATAAGGTTAACTCTCTAATACTAATTTATTGATAAAGCCGTAAGTTCACTAAATTTATTAATTAATTTAATGTTTATAATTCTTCAAGGAAAAGCCGGCACACCTCATGAAAGAGTTTTGCCGGCTTTGTTGTTGGTCGTTACTTGGGATGTGCTTCGTTATCAGCTATGGTTTCGTTTGATTTTATCTGAAAACTTGAAATCATTATCACGAAAAACGCCTAAGCACGCCGTTGCTACTTCTGAGCAATATTTTTCACCCGCGCCCTGTTCAATCTCCGCGAGAGCTGCATCGATACCTAATCCTAAACGATAGGGCCGGGATGACATCATTGCATCGACGACGTCGGCGACCATGATGACCTTTGCTTGAAGGAGCAGTTCGTTTGCAGTAAGCCCACGTGGATAACCTGAACCGTTACAGCGCTCGTGATGCTGGTAAACAATCTCGGGTACAAGGCCTGGCATATCAGAGGTTTTAAGTAGTTCGAAGCCTTTCTTGGAGTGACCCTTGATAAGCTCGAACTCGATTGGCGAAAGACCGCCCGGCTTGCTCAGTATCTCGGCAGGAATGCTTATCTTACCAATGTCATGGACAAGTGCTGCGTTATAGGTCTCAGTGACATCCGCATTCGACATTCCAAGCTTATTCGCAACGGCCATCGAGAGTTCAGCTACTCGTATTTGATGCCCAGCAGTGTAGGGGTCATGTGCATCACACACTCTATTGACCACCTCGATTAGCGAGGAAAGGGCATTAGCCAGTTGTGCTTCGACTCGCTTTGTGGCGGTAATATCCTGGACGGCCGTAACTTGATAAGCCAATGAGCCATATTCGTCGCGGACGGCGGAGACACTTACGCGAGCCCAGATAATCTTACCATCCTTTCGCATGTAGCGCTTCTCGCTCTCGTAACTGTCAAGTTCGCCTCTAAGCATTGCCTCCATCGCTTCTACGTTTTTTTCAACATCATCTGGATGGGTTATATCGGCAAAACTTAAGGACCCTAGCTCTTGCGGCGTATAACCGAGAAGGTTGCACAGCGACGGGTTCACTCTAAACCAATTGCCTTGCGGCGTAACTTCCGCAAGTCCGATTGCTGCATATTCGAAGGCTACCATATAGCGTTCCTTCTCGCGTAGAAGTTCCGTCGAGGCCCGTTTGCGTTCAGAGAGATTGTCGGACTTCTCGGTCGAAGACAACTTTTGAATATTTGATATTTCTCGGCGATGCACACTAAGACAATAGTCGATAATGGTGGCAATTAGAGACTCTGTGTCAGGGACACTGATCAATGTAGCAAGAGCCGCCTTAGCTTGCACTCTTTTTTCTGAGAGCAACGAAGTCGGGCGTTCTTGCAATCCTTTTGGTACTTTGGGCAAACTGATAATAGACATCTATTCTCCTTAGGTTCGTGAATGTCTTCATTCTTCAGAGACACCAGCACCGTAGAAGTATCATATTTACTCGACTCCCGCTAGAGTTAGAATTGTGATATTGCCAAGTCAGCATTCCCCGTTCCTCTATTTTCAAAGGGCTTTGCCTAAAAAAGACTTATGTATTATAAACATACTATCCAAAATATTAATATGCGTTTGTTATAAAATTATCAAGGAATATGAGGAAGCCCTCAACAAGCTTGGAAAAGAATAATGAAAATCTTAACTGTGGCAGAAGTTGATGAAATTGCCCATCGCATGGCCCGAGCTCATTTGGACTGGGGCAAGCCAATCCCAGACTTCGAAACCAGATATCCAGGTAAGTTGGAATCTTGCTTAATTCAGGCCCTTCAAACTTACAGTAAAAGAGATATAGACCCTTCGCCAATCGATAAGGCCGCCATTATGTTTTGCCTGATGATAAAAAATCATCCTTTTTTAAATGGGAATAAAAGGATGACAGTGACCTCTGTTATCACTTTTCTTCTGCTAAATCAAAAATGGTTAAAAGTTAAAAATGAACAGCTTTACAATCTGTCGGTCTGGGTGGCTAGCTCCGATCCTCAAGGCATGGACGGCGTCGTTTTAGCGATCAAGGATATTATAAAACGAAATTTAGTGAATCTAGATTAACGCTGCTAGTTTACTTCTAGCTGATCCCCTTTTATATAGTTCCAGCGCTACTCGCTTCGCCAAATGGGATACAAATCAGTCTGTTTACTAAGATCATTTTTTGTTAAGATTAGACCATGAAGGATACTGAATTTGACGTTAATAAAAACAACGGCTTAACTAAGAAGGAATTAGAAAAGCTTCTCAATGTTTGGCAAGATAGATTGAGAATGAGCGACTGGAATATTTCTATTTCAATTGTTAATTTTGGTAGAAAAGACTATAAGCAAAGCGGTGATTTTGAAGCTGATGTTTTGGCAAAAAAAGCTAAAATTTTACTAACTGCAAAACCTTTCCGTGGAGATGAGGAATATACCTTAGTCCATGAGCTTCTTCATATCTTGTTGTATGACTACGACAAATTTTCCGAGGAAGTTTTGCTAGATAGGTTTGACGTTGATTCTAAACAGCATGATAAATATATGGAAAAGTTAGAGGAGACAGTCCATCATTTAACTGAGATCCTTTTAAGTAGAGGTTGTAACCATTAAAACTAAGAGCTCCTGCCCTGAGTGTCTTACCAAATCAGAAAAGGCTTTTTGATTGGTAGGAAAATGGCCCGCAGGGAAACGGGCCATTTAAATGATTCTTTTAGAGATCCTCAAACGGGTTGATGCTTCCATCATAGTCAGGGTCGATTGTGGCGTTTGGAATATATTGAAGACCAAAGACGGATTCGGTGAAATGAGGCGCTTTTTTCAATTCTGTGATGACTTTTTTTAGTATCGTAATCTTAATATCTTCTATGTCACCGATAGTAATGTCATTGATATCATATGAATTTATGGTGATTGAACTAGGAAAGTCGATGTAGAAGAAACCATCTCTAAGGTAGATAACCGCAAATTGATATTCATACTCGATACCGAGAACTTCCTCATGGGCAATTATTTCCTGACGATACAAGAGAACATCATCTGAAGAAGAATCATTTTGGTTCATCGCACTTCCTTTCAAACCGTTGTCAGTGCGTTTGTGAGAATTTTAGGCCGATTACTAGAGAAATTCAACAACAATTTTATATTACAAAGTTAACTGCAATAATCACGACTCAAAAGTTTAAGGTTTGTTCTGCTAAATTTGCTAAGGTTAAAGCTATACGAAACTTTATAATACACTTCCAACCTGCTTCTTTTGACAAAAGTTATTGACACTGACTATCACAGGCCATTCCATCTTTATTAGCATCCCTTGCGGAACAGCCACAAGTATCAAGCTGATATTGGGCTTCTTCACAACTTAGGTTCGCACAAGTTTTAGAACAATTACAAGTATAAACTGAGGTTGTTGAAGGCGTTGTCGGAGTTGGAACGATCGGCAAGGTCGTCGTTGGGGCAGCGCCTGCAGTTTTAGTCGTATCACCATTACAAGTATTAGCAGACCAAAGCCCTTTACTGCCTTCTCTCGCTATTTTTTCTGCTTTTTTAAACTCTTTTTGATATTTATAAGGCGTATTATAGGTGTATTCATGAGCATATCCATTTTCGACCAGCCATTTATTATAGTGAGGGCCGTTTTCTATAAAAAGATATCTGAGCAATCGGCCATATTTATCCCTATCTCCTTGGGTCGGGTCTGCTTCAAGAGTGACTTTTTTACCGGTCAACATTTCTTTGGCTTTGTCAGAGGCTTCTTTCCCAAAACATTGGACCGTTTTTCTTGGATCAACTGTTTCGGGGGTATCGATCCCAATTAATCTCAAGCGTTCGGTTTTGCCATTAAGACTGACATCGATCGTATCTCCATCTACAACCTTTATGACTTGATAATACGACTTTCCTTCTTTTGCGGTTTCTTTTGTCTCGGTCGTCCTCGATTGCTTCGTCTCCTTGGCGGCTATCACGCCGATTAAGATAATTAACAAGAGAAACAAGACAGTAACTATAAAACAACCGCCATGAGTTTTCCCCATAATCGACGATAAAAACTTGTTGTTCTTAGTCTTGTTTATCTCTTTTGGTTGGTTCATATCAACTTTCATGGTTCCTTGATCTTATTTTTAGTTCCACTTATAACTATTTTATACAACCAATGACAATGATTGTACATTGACAAGTAAAAACAATTCTTAAGGACCCAAACATCTTGGACACATTTAGTTAGATACTTAACAATAAGGAGACCTAAAAGTGAGATATAGAAGCTCAGATGAAATTGACTAGTTCATAGATATCAACAACGATAAGATAGAAATCAAAGAGTGTTTACGTTTATAGCTTATACCCTAAAAATTTATTAATTGGCAAATAACGGACTATCGTGTCACCTAAAGTTACAGTTATTGAGAGTGTTAGATTAATAATAAAAGCTTCTTTTGGTTTATATTTCTCTATATAATTTCTAAAGGATCTCGTCATTTCTGCTTTTTTTAAAGATTGATATTTAATCTCAAAAGGAGTTTGTCCCGCGTCATCAATTAAGAAATCGACTTCCGCTCCGTCTTTCGTTCTCCAAAAATGAATCTTATCAGGGGTAAGGCTAATTTTTTCCTTTAATAAAAATAGGGTTAGATTCTCAAATAGGAAACCAAGAATACTTCCTTCTTCGACTCGACCAAAAACTCCAGCTGCGTAGTTTCTAAATCCAAGATCTTCAAAATAGACTACGGGTGCTTTTGTTATTTCTTTTCTAGCATTCCTATAAAAAGGCGTAATTCTTTCAAGCACAAATGTTTTCTCTAAATACCAAAGATAATTCCTAACCGTTTTCTCCGAAATCCCGACGGTTGAAGCAAGTTCTGAATAGTTGACTAAACTCCCAATTTGGCTGCTAAGAATTTTCACTAAATTCGTAAATTCTTCGGTTTTTTTGATCCCTAAAAGAAAAGAAATGTCTTTTTCAAGATAGCTTTGATAGATCTCGGCTATAAGTCTTTGTTTCTCTTCAAACGTCTCGGCAAGAACTACTTTTGGGTATCCACCAAAATTAAGATATTCTCTTAACAAATTAGCTGCTTTTTCTTTTTCTAATTCTAGAAATTGATCTAGCCTATCCTCATACCTATAATTAGTCCTGTGGTTAATGAATTCACGGATATTAACCGTTGAAAGTTCAAAAATTCTTTTTCTTCCAGTAAGAGATTCATGAATTTTTTCTTTTAGTTCTATACTACCAGATCCAGAAACAATAAATTTATACGGCAAATTCATATCATAAAGACCTTTTAGGAATAAGCCCGCGTTTTCTTTCCTTTGCATTTCATCGATAAAAACATACCCTTTGTTATTTCCTATTTCAAGCTGTATCTTTCTAACTAACTCAGCCTGTGAATTAAAAAATCTTCGGTCTGCTTCAATGTCTAGATTGAGAAGTAGAGTTTTCTCTTTCTTTTCCTCTAAAGAACTCTTGAGCATTAGCATTAAGGTCGTTTTCCCGGCTTGTCTGGGACCTGTGATAAGGCTAATCTCTTTATTTTGAAGATGTTTTTCTAATTCAATTAATAGTGATCTCTTAATCATACTTCTATTATAGTACGAGTATATACTATGTCAATATACTTAATAATCGTATTGCTTCATTAGATTTCAGACATTAACCATCTTATCCAATCAACCCTATTTAACAATTTCCTGCTAAACCTTGGTTCTTATGATCATAATTAAAAAATATCTGACTGATTCGTTTTTGCCTTATCGGTCAAAGAAGGTTCTTCGGCCTTAGTCTCTACTGACTCCGGGTGTTTCTCATTTGTTAATTTATTATATAGTTCACTATGGTCTCTTTTTAGACTTTCAAAATAGCTAACATTGGCCATATCGATTGGTGGTTTATTAATGAAATTCACTAAATCGTTTTCTTCTTTTGCCTTTACTTCATCACTAGTCAATAAATATTTTCCATTTACAGGACCTTTATCTTTCTGAGGAAATTTATATTGATACATCGGTTCTCTCCTTTTTGAAATATTGTTTCGACGGATATATTATAATACAACTAAACCTATAGTAATAAACTATCTATCCTAATTTCACCACTCCGCCTCGATAAATAAATGAAAAAACAAAATGACTAAGAGAGGCAAGTAAGGGTTGTCTCAAAATAAGAGATCATTCGATCTCTTTAGCTTTGACAAATCAAGTCGCGAAAAGACCAAAGAGAGACACTTCTATGGCTAATGAGGTAAATATGATTATAATAAAATCATGAAAATTAATTTTATCGTCTCCAAGTCAATGAATCATTTCTTCTTTGTCCAGAATCTAGCCGAATGGCATTATTCTTGCCGGAAAAATTTTAACCGTCTTTATCTCAAAGAAAATGAGCCATTGAACAAAGAAGAAATCAAAGCCTTGACTGACTTAAGACAACTCTTACAAAAATATAGCTTTAAGCCACTTGAGAACAAAAAAGCAGATAATGTCTTTAATTACCTTCTCCGCTACGAACAATTGAAAGATGAGACTGAGATCTTAGATGATGCAGAAAGATTAAGATTCATAAAAACAATGAAAGTCTTTGAACCTCGTTTTGAAAAATTATGGAATCAAGAAAGTGAAAATTTTAGTCAAGTTCAAAGCTTTTTAACCAAAAGATTTAATCAAACCGAAGCTCAGATTTTAACTGACCTACAGACCCTATTCAGTCCAATCGCTTCAAAGAAGGAAATAGAAATTATTCTTCTTCTGTCTGCCGGCGATAGAGGCGGTGGCGGAGGGGCCAATAACGGCCCGAAGACAATCACCCTTGAATGCAGTTCCCTAAAAGAAAAGTTTGTAAATTATAAACTATTTGTCCTCTGGCATGAAATAGCTCATCTCATATTAAAAAAATATACTCATAAGTTATGCGAATTACTTGAAAGTAATCCAACAATCAAAGTCGCCTCAATCGATGCTAAAAGAATGGACTTTGGCTATATAAAAGAGCTCTTTATTTTTTCTATCTTCACCGATATCGGCTTTATGACTTTTAAATATTTCCCGATCTATAACTATAAGGAATATCTTCTAAGGAGCGACGAGGAATGGTTCCGCAATGAAAGACGGATTTTTCCCAGCTATTTAATCTATTTAAATGGAAGCTTTATGGAAGAAAAATTAAGAAATAGGGAAAATATTCCGGCTCAAGAAATGGCCAAAGCCATAGTCACAAATCACCTCTTAACCAAAGAATACTATGATCAGTATGGTGAACTCGTAACCTGGTTTTCATATAATTAGAGTCAGATAAAAAGTCGCTAGCAACTTCTCAGACTCCTAAGATCTGAAGGAGGTAAATTAATAGATAGGGCTATTTTTACGAAGTTTGTCTAACGATTATATTTTAAACCTTGCTTCGTGATCGTCCTCTTTAGTAGACCAAGTGGTTAAAAAAATGCTCAAGACGATCAATAAGAAAGGAATCTTGATAAATAAAATTTATTATTAAGTGGGGCTAGGTTTGGTCCGTCGGGATTTCCAACGAACCAAACCGGTTGACAAGACTAGTCCTTTTAGTCTTGATTGCGGACTAGACATTTGGCTTTGATCGCTCTCAGGCCAAGCTCGGCGTTACTGGCAAAGACTTCCGCAACCTCGAAGTTACCAAGGTTGAGCTCTTGAACTGCCATGAGCAAGATCCAAAGCTCATGCATTAAGAGGTTAGAAGATGACTGAAGATCAAGAGAGTGTTCCCGGTTATTGGTTTGATGCCAACGCCGCCAAACCTCATGTTCAAAGTTGTTAAGATCTTGGCTAAACAAGCCAGTTGGGTGCTCAAAGAGGTTTTTTGCCGCGACTATGGCCTGGTAAGGACGATTGTCCCAAGGTCGTTCCGGGAGATACTCAGACTCCAAAAGTTGGAAAGCCAAGTCAAAAGACTCGTTGATGATCTTATTAACTTTGACTCGATTACCAAGTGAACGGAGGGGAACCATTTGCCCAAACCTGCCTTTCTTGTGGAGCAACCAGGATAGAAAGCTTTAATCAATCAGAGTGAGTTGATTTGGATTTATATCCTCAGCGGTGACCGTCCCTAAGAGAGCGCGATCATCAACAAAGATGACCACAAGCAGCAGCTGCCGCTTAGGGCCAAGTTTTGCCTGACCATTTTCATCAGCCATTACCACCATCTCCAATTTGGACTGTAGTTATAAAACCAATTATGGCAACAATGACACCAGTAGAACAAGACCTGTTGCCTATCCCAAATCAAACCCCAGGTGTGACAAAAGGGACAAACGACTGCGACAACCGATTCACCTTGAACCCTAATTAAAGTGGTCCGTTTCATCCTTCACCGTCCAAAGAAGAGTTGCTCGATATCCTGGTGAGAAGAGCTCTAAAAGGACTTACGAACTCGGTTCGTAAGGATTTGTCTTGTCAAATTACTGAGAACTTCGAGAAGAAGTTAACCTTGATTATATTTTACCAAAAGTTGATCCGTAAAACTAGCCTTGGATCAGTCCGCTTCGCTTACTTTCTTTTAAGAACATGGCTTTAGAAAAAGCGGCTTCGTAGCCATCAACATTGTGCTTCGGTGAGAATAAATATTCGGCTCTTTTTCTCGGCACTTGAGGCGGAATACTATCCACTTTTTTCATATTCTTGGCGATCCGATCAATATATTTCAATTGTGATGCCGTCACTTCGGTATCATTTTCACTCAAATCCAAATCATCAACTGGGATTAATAAGCCCGCCTGATCAATCATTTCAGTTAGTGAGCCCAAAGCTGGACCAACAACTGGTGCCCCTGAGGCCATCGCCTCAGCCACAACTAAGCCAAATGGTTCTGCCCAGAGATTGGTCATCATGACGGCTTTTGCATTTCTCATCAATTTTGCTTTTTCCTCCAAGGTGCTCATGCCTAGATATTCATCATCAGGGCCCAAGCGAGGCGCAATAAATTTATCATAATAATCGGTCTCATGCTTTTCGGCTTTTTTCCCAATTAACTTTATGGGCACCCCAATCTTATGAGCAACCTCGATCGCGATATGGGGGCCTTTCTCCATACAAAATCGCCCGACCCACAACAGATAATCACCTTTTTTGTTATAATTAACGGTATAAAAATCAGTATTAACCGCGTTGTAAACCGTCCCTAAGTGATTTTTAATGTCGAAACATTCCAAATATCTCCTGGCTTGATCTTTACTAATACTGACAAAATATTGACCAGCATCTGATAAATCCCGGATGAGCTTCGGTAAGTGATCTTTGGCTGGTCCATGCCAAGTTTGGACCACCGGAATGCCATCCGTATCTATTAGTTCGTCTGGATGCAAAATAATATCAGCCTTAAAAAGAAATTTTGAATGATTTTCTCTCATCTCTTGAGCATGAATCGCCAAAGTGTTATCCCAGATCACATCTGGTCTTTCAGCAATGGCTAGCTCATAAGCGATCCGGTTGCACTCTTTCTCCTTGGCAAAGGACACGCCCTGTCCTAAAGCCTTCGGTGTTGTTGCGACCAATTTTGAAGCTACTTTTGAATCACCCGAGGCAAAGACATAAACATCATGTCCCCGTTTCACCATTTCTTCCTCAGCAATCGAGATGACAGTCTCAATGCCACCATATTTCTGATCTTTACCTAAAATCGGAATCACGACCGGTCCAATAATACAAATCTTCATCTTGCTCCTTTTTCTAAAAAACCCAAATTTTATGATCTTAATATAAGCATATTAATTATACCGCCTTTTAGTTTATTATGTAAGCTTTTCCTTGTATAATCTGCCATTTTATGTTATGGTTCTGCCATCTGTGAAAGCAGCGGACCTTGAGAGGAGTAATAATGAAAAATAGTGCTCTTCCTCTACCGCTAAGTACTAAGATGTGTTGGCTTGCTGGAGAAGTGATCGAAAAAGAGCAGATGTTTTTTCGGATAACCTTCCTGAATCAATACGATCAACCGGTTCCTTGGGAAGGATCAGGGGCTCGCGTTCTCTACGAGACCGAAACCCTGGCCATCGAGAAACATTACATCTTGGACTTCTCAAGTGTTGAGATCCAAACCCATCACCTCTACTTAACTGGTTACGTTAACATCGGTCAGATCAACGAATCGTTGATCTTGGTTAACTTTGAACTTCAAAGTCTGGCCGATGCCGATGACTACAAGCGACAAAACTTCGATCATTGCCTTCCGAGAATGTTATTCCACAACTGTTAGGCGGGTGAGCTATGATTGGCGTTAACTACATCCGAGTGGTTGAAGGCGATATTTGCTACATTTGCGGTTATGTCAGAAATTTCATCACTTCTGGCAAACTAATCATCAAACCCGATGAAGAGTACCCAGAAAGCTACTATTGCTATCGGATCATGTTCTGTGATCAGATCGGACAAGTCTATCCCCTGGCAATCAAAAGCTATGATGCGATTGATCTCGAAGCCGGCACTGTCATCCATCTCTGGTTGAAAAGAAATAGTGCCACGATGGTTGAGATCGTTGGCTTCGATGTCTCTGATCCTTATGAGTATAACGAGACTTGGCCAGAGGGCATTTCACCTGATAGTTTCTTGATTAGTGAGGAGGAGTTCTGATGAAACTGTCCGTTCGAGTCTCTTGGCTGCTTATCCTCAGCCTCTGTCTCTTCTTTTGGATCGGCGCCATCTATGGCCTCCGCCTCCTCCTCTTTCCCCATAACACCACCTGGCACGCTTATCTCTTAAGCGCGCTCGTGGCCCTCGCCATCGACGTCGTCTTCCTCTACCACCTCTTCTCCTCCGAGCTACATCAACCTCGACCGAAGACTTCGTCTCTTCAAAGGCCGTGAATCAACCTCTAGAAGGCCGGTTCCCGGCCTTCTCCTTGTCTGGACTTATAAAACAACTCTGCTATAATCAAAATGATTCAAGCCCCTATCTGAAGGCGGTAAAAATGCTTGATTATGGTCAAATCGTCACCGAACCATCAGCGACCGTTTTATCGGCCAAGACTAACAAGTGGTCCTCCTGGAGTGGACGAAGAATCTTCGTCACCCTCAACCAAGACTCCTTTTGGGTCACAGGCTACGGCAAAATCGAAAAAGATGGTCACCTTCGCCGACTGCTGGCCAAAGCCAAATCGTTGGACCATAACCAAATCATCATTTTTACAATCGACCTTTCAGAAAACCAAGTCTATGCCCGTTATTATATGGCTGAAGCCATAACCGGGCTCGCCCCAGGCTGACACTAAGTGCCTCCTGGGGCACTTCTTTGTTAAACAGGTCACGCTATTTTGGTGGAAAATCGTTTTAAACTGTGCTATAATCCTCTCGGACATAGGGTGAAGCATCTTTACAACTCCAGAGGCCATGTTATGGGGGACCGATAAATTGTCGATCTACCCAAACCAACTGAAGGAGACGGTTTGTCTTCAACAAAGAAAGTTCTCTACCTGGCAGTTATGACTCTAATCGTCGTGACGATTAGCGGCCTAATTGCGACCACGACCATGGCTCAAGCCAAAACCATTCATTCGGTGACTGGCGATTTTCGAGCTGTGTCCAGTTGGCAGAAGACGGTTTCAACCTGGTATGGACCAGGCTTCTATGGAAACCAGACGGCGTCTGGTAAGATCATGCTCAGCAATTGCGCCAGAAATGTCCAATCGTGGAAAAAACATCCACGAAAGTACATCCTCTTTGGTGCCGCCAACCCAAACCAGTCGTTGCCACTTGGAACGTGGGTAGAGATCAATTACAACGGGGTCCACCTCGTCATTGAAGTCGCAGATCGTGGCCCTAACTCTAGAACTCTAGAACTAATGGGTGCTACTAGAAGTTATCTCGATTACTACGGGAAGAAACTGCTTAAGCAAGATAAGATAAAACACTACACGATCTTTTCCGGCAATCAAACCCTAAGCTGGCGAATTGTCAAAAAGATCTAAGTCCGTCTGACCACACAATGGCCTGACGTTTCACCCACCTACTATGTCCCTGGCCCTGGTTGGACTTAAATCCAACCAGGGCTTTTTCTAATATTTGTTTAGCAACCATTTTGTCTGCTTGGTATAATATACATACAACAAAAACACAATGGACGCCCTTTTTAGGAGGTCAGATGGAGCTTGGCTTTAAAATCCTAGAGTTCTGGGCTTTTGACCAAATTTTGGGGTTAGGGCCTGAAGGGTTGCCCGCCCCAGCTCATTTGGGACTTGGAGAAGTAGAAGAAACACAAACTATGGTTAGCCCCTTTGGTGTCTATGTGATGATTGAAAAAATAACAATTGTCGATGGCACACTAAACCAATACCTTTTCAGAGCAAAAAGCATCCGGGTAATAAACAGAAAGTTTACAGATCGACGACTGATCCCTAGAAACCCTCAAAGCTTTTTTTCTCCAATCTACTGGAACAGCGCATATGGGGTTTTCGACCGCGAGGCCCGCTTTGGCGCCATCGAATTGAGTTCTTCGACCAACTTTTTCCCTCGAGACAAAAAAGGCCTCACCAAGGCCATAACCCTTCGTACAAACAGATTGATTGATCAAGCAAACTCTCTCAGTCATCTGTGACACCCCTAGAAAAAATGGGAGCATTCCCCTCTTTTCTGGGGGTGCTTTCATTTTAAAGAACATCGATCGTTGGCCTTGTCTTACCCCACCTAATCGTTATATAATGCCGCTGTCCAAAGATAATATTATCTCCTTGGAGGTATCTGTAATTATGGTCGGAATGATTGTAAAAACCATCGATTTAGTAATTGTGATGGGCGTGGAGAGATTAAGTCCAACTGATGAAGCCTTTCAATCTGGTCAGTTCGGCCGCTCTCGGGCCTTTCTCGTGACAAAGGCTTGGCCTGACAAAAATGATGGCTATCACGTGGTTATCCTGTCGGTTGAGTCGCTGCAAAAAGAAGGCGCTCAAAACAAGATTCAAATACAGGGGCAGCTTCTAGACAAAGACCTTAAAGAAGCTGGAAACTTTGAAGCAAAACTGAAATTAGTTGATGGAAAATGGGGAGGCATGGCCCAATTTAAAACAAAACGAAGTTTCCGACCATCGTCCATAATCATCTCAAGCGATCTCCAATGAGCCTTCTCCGTGAGGCAGAAAACTCTAACGGCAAGGTCTGGCCATATGATAATCTGACCCCCCTCGAGTCTCTGAGTGTTGGTGAAACGATCTTTCTCGACCTCGAGATCGATTGTTGTAAAACCTCTTTTTCTTTTACCCCGACCGAGGTTTTACCAGCTAAGAGTAATCACACCCTCGGCATTGCTCGTGGTATCATCTTTGAAAAATGCCTCGACGGACAATACGAACACGAAGTAATCCTCACTTATGGCCGCCCGCCCACCATCCATCTTTATCGGAGCCGGCTTATCTGCCCCTAACTTGGACTGGTCTATGCAAAAACCCAGACTCAAGTCAGGGGTTTTTGCTTTAAGAGCGTCTCTCTATTTATTTAGAATCAGTTTCGATCGGTGGCAGCTCTGGTAAAATCTGGCCTTTTTTCGGTAAGGGCTGGTGACGAAATGGAAGCTTAAAGCCAAAAGTAGAGCCTTTACCTTCAACCGACTCAAAAAAGATGTCGCCGCCATGATCTTCAATAACCCTCTTGGCCAAATAGATACCGAGACCCGTCCCATCAGGCCTAATTTTACGGGCATTAGTGGCTCGGAAAAACTTTTCAAATATTTTGGCCTGTTCTTTCTTTGGTATGCCCACGCCAGTATCTTGGACTGAATACACGATCATCTCTTTCTCTTTTTTTAAACTGACCGTAATACCACCTTGTTCGGTATAGAAAACGGCGTTGTCGATAAAATTCATGACGACTTGGCGGATTTTGGTTTCATCCACCCAAACGTGAGGGAGATCATGTGACTTGGTGACCTTTAAATATAAACCCTTTTCGTCAGCTTGCTTTTGCATGTTTTTTACTTCTTGGTTAACCAGTGCCTCTATATCAACCTCTGTGGGCTCAATAAAAAACCGCCCCGTATCCATCCTCGAAACATTTAAGAGATCATTGATCAGCCGAACCATTCGATTTGAGCCATCATAGGCTTCATGAACGAAGTCTTCTTGGTCTTTGGTGATCTTGCCCACGTCGCCCTCTAAAAGCATCGAGAGATAGCCTTTAATGACCGTCAGCGGCGTTCGAAGTTGGTGGGAGGCCATCGAGATAAACTCATCTTTGGCCTGATCTAGTTCGCGCAGCTGAGCATTTTTTTCTTCTAAGCGTCTAGTCGCCCGCTTGACTTCATTTCGAAGGGTGATATTGAAACGACTGATCTCTTCGTATGATTTAGCATTCTCAACAGCCACCGAGACCTCTGGAGCTAAAATCTCAAGAATCCGAAGATCCTGTTGGTTAAACATATCGCCTGAATTTTTCTCACCCAAGAGCAAAACACCAACAATCTCCTTTTCCGTTTTAAGGGGCAGAGAGATCGCCGCTTCTAGTTTACGGAGGGGTTCTTTGTACTGCGACGCCTCATCTAACTCATCATAGACAGCCGTCCCATTCCGGGCTAGCTTCAAGGCATCTTTAATCTCTAACTTCGGCTCTTTTTTGTAACCACTTTTCTGAGTGGCATATAACGAATAGTCTTCTTTGAATAAGATAAAAATACCCCGGGATATTTTCATTTCACTGGTCAAGGTTTCTAAAACTTTGGCCAAGAGATCTTCCAGAACAATGGTTGAACTCAGAAGATGAGATAAATCGTCTAATAATTTCTGGGGATCATAAGCATTTTTGAAAAAGATGCGATCAGTTTTGCGGGTAATCCAACGACGTAAGGGTTGGAAAGAAAAGGCCATAATAACGGCCAAAATCGTCCTAATTGCCCCTTGAGTAAGGTTGATTTGATCAAAACTATCAGTGAAAAATAGCCACTCAATCGCCAAGACACTACCGGCATAAAACAAAGCCAAAGTGGCTAACAAAATTGCATATGTGATAGATCTTGCCACTACTAGACGTATATCCATCAAACGATGTTTAACAATAGCATATGAAGTAAATCCAACAAAAAAGATTGTTGCAACAGGAGAAAAGCTTGCTAAGTTCGCTTCTTTGGAAATAAGAGGCATAATGACACTGAAGAAAGCAACAAGGATAATTGTTATCGAAAAACCTAGAACCACATAACGAGACTGTAGTTTAGCTAAGCCCCTGCTCTTGAAGTTATTGGAAATAAGAAAATACAAACCGGCCAATAGAGGCATAAGAAAAATAATAAAGAATAAAAGACCTAGAGGTCCTAGAACTGGATTATAACCCCAGCTCGATTTTTCTGCACCCACTATTACATAATCTGAAAAGATTGTGACTGTTAATAATATAGGAACGATAACCAACCAGTTCATTAATTTACTTTTTTTGTGCTTTGACGGAAATGTGTAGGCAAAATATAGAAAGAAGTACCCCGCCCAAACACCCGAAAAATTTGCAATTTTAATAAAAGCCATCGAGGTATCAGCACCAGAGGCAACATCAATTAAGTAGTTGAAAACAATCCATAAGCTAACAAAAAGGGTCATAAGGAAAAAAGTAATATTAACCGAACTCTTTCGGTTTCTTGAGAAAACCAGAAAACCCAAAGTCAAATTCGCTATTGCTATCGTCAAAAAAATATAGACTAAACTCAAAAAACCCTCCGCATTATAAACAGCCAGTTTTGCTTTGCATGGATATCCTCTGTCTTAATTATATTCAATTTTGCTTCAACCGCCATCATTTTAATTCCTTCGATCCTATCAAATGAAATTTCACCCCTATCAGCCATCTTATATATTTTTCTTTGCTCCCAGCTCATCTTTAAATATTTTGGCATATTAGCTATTTCATTAATAAATATGAATACTTTTTCTATTAAAGAAGTGTTTCTGAAATGTTCCCTAACGAATTCTAAGTTACTTGTGTCTTCATTCGGTTTCGGTGTAACTAAATAAAACGTAGATTCCTCGCTCTTCATATATTGTGAAATTTTTCTTATAAAGTTCACTTTATTTTCAAGAAAAAACAACAGATTAATCGAAACTACGACATCATACGATTTTGATAATATGAAGTTGCTATCGAGGTCGGCCTTAATAAAATCACAATTAGGAGATGCCGCAATTCTGCGAGCAATTTCAAGCATCGATTCTGATGCATCAATGGCTGTTATAATCCCCCCATAGCCTCTTTCTATGAGTTCTTTTTCAAGTATTCCGCTTCCACATCCAAGATCTAAAATAGAGCTAGGGTTGCTGGCCATTATTAAATCAGCTATATGTCTGTATTTATCTCGGTGGGCTTTAGAAGTTGAAGAGGTGCGGTGAAATGATTTGGCCATTCTGTCCCAGAGGTACATTTCTTTTTTCATTTAAGTTTCTACGAATTCTTTCTTGAATATATCGATATATTGAACCTTTGGGCTAACTGGCAGCTCTCTCTCTTCCTTAACGAAGGCTGACACTAAGTCTTCAACTAAAAAAAGTGTAGTAATTATTGGAGCATGGGCCCAAGAGGGAATCGCTACAATTTTTCCAGATTTTATTTCGTCCAGTATTTCAGATGTAGCTTCTCGGGGCATTATAGGGAAAAGTGCTTTCAGCATTTTTTCTGGGTTTAGACCCTTTTCGTCAAAAAACAAATCGCCAAAATTGGGACTACCGGGTTTTATATAAAGATAACTTGCTATAGACCCCGCTATTTGAGAAACCATAACCCAAATCCCCTTTTTTCGTGCAGCATCTTGGAGCGTAATAGCGGCTTCTAACTTATAAAAGTCTATTCCGTCTATAATGACGTCTACGCCTTCAATAAACTCCATAACGTTCTCCGGGTTTATACCACAATCCCAGCACGTTGTCTTGATCTCTGGATTGATCTTCTTAAGCTCTTTTTCTACAGCAACTGCCTTATTAATGCCAACTGTTTCGACATTGGAGGCATATTGTCTATTCAGGTTACTTACTTCAAAATCTTCTGGATCGCAAATTCTGATTTCTCCTACACCTAATCTTGTCAACGTATACGCTGCCATTCCGCCTAACCCTCCAGCTCCAGCTATAGCCACCTTCAGGTTTTTGATTTTTTCCTGCTCTTCTCTAGTAAAAATACCAATATTCCGTTGAAATATTTCTTCATATGTATATTTTGGTTTTTTCATTTTTTTCTTTTATAAATTATAAGCCTTGCCTTTAATTTAAACAACTAATCGAGATTGCACATTATTACAACCAGCCTATTTTATCGCTTTATAAATTTTTTTATAAAAAATAATTAAAGCAATCACTAGATAAACAATCAAAAGAATCCAAACCCAAATCGGTATATTATTACCATAAACAATCACATATACATATGGTCCAAACCAAGCAATTTGGTTGATGATAAAAGCCCGAACAAACTCATGATGCTTTATTATTTCTTTTCCCTTCAGATTGTGTTGTTTTTTTAGGCTAAAAGCAACTTTAGCCATTACGAACAAACCATAATAGTAAAATGGAATAGAGATTAAGATTAAAGCAACAAATATATAGGGATCTACATCGTATGTGTTAATGGCTAGATCCCTATAATAATTCAAAAAATTAAAGTTCATTCGGAATCTCTTTCTTCGCTGTGATAATTTTGCCGATATTCAAAATTGCCCTCACAACCACATCACGACCCTTATTTTTATAAACATAGTATTCCCCAAAATCATTTACTCTCTTATCTCTATGGGTAATCTTTTTACTAAAAAGAAGTTGAGGTTTATCATCATAAAAACCTTCCATAATATTTCCTTCTCGGTCCAAAGAACGATATGACTCCCCTTCTTCTTGAAGGAACTTCTTGACTGTTCGCCATGTTTCAGCATCTGCCTTTTCTATTTTATGAGTATCTGGATCAATCTTATATGGGTCTGGATATATAAAATCAGCCACACGAGCAATCGCTCCTAAAGTGCGAATATTGGGGGTAATAAAAACAAATTCGACCTTGAATTTTCCTTTTAGGGCATTTTCTATTAAAACTTTTTTAACTAAAATATAATCCATCGTCTTCAAGATTCCACAATTCTGATACTTCGGTGTTGTTGCAGACAAGCCAAAGGTATAAATGTCTCTGTTAAATATCTTATGCTTTCGAATCGGTGCTATACCAATCAAGTCACCTTCTTTATTTCGAATAGCACACAATAAATAGGATTGAAGACAAGCTTTGCGGATATATTCCGAATTATATTCTCCCCAGGCTTCAGAGACCAATCTTTTTATTTCTTTCAAGGCAATTTCTTTAGCGACTTCGCCTATTTTGCCTTTCGGGTTTTTAATAATCTCAGCCAATATTGTTTCTTCTTCATTATTCCTGTGTATTTTTATTTCTTTTATTTTGCTTTTTTGTGTATATCGAGTCATTTAAACAGTCTATTTACAAACTTAATTATAATCTTCCCCTAGCCATAAAACAACTGGCGGTTTTAGATTATCTAAGAATGTTGCTGAAAAAGTAGAGGCCGGTCTAAATAGTTTGTTACTATTTAAGCCGGCCGTTTTTGACCTCTAGCATATGTGTTGGATTTATCTTTTCAATAAGCTCTCGGTCGTGAGTTACCAGTACTATTGTTTCCGGATAGCTTAGAATTGCCTGCTCAAGCTCTTCCATTGCAGGAATGTCCAAATGGTTTGTTGGTTCGTCGAGCAGCAAAAAGTTTGTTTTTCTTGCTACAATTGCTACCAATAAAAGTCTAGTTCTTTCACCTGGGCTTAGACTACTGGCCAACTGCTCCATGCGATCTTCGCCAAAGTTGAATTTTGAGAGGATTGCTCTAAGTTCTGGCTCGTCGATTCCTCCGACTTGTGCCAGTATTTTGGCGTTCTCGAGGAGTGTCTTTTTTGGAGCAGGAAGAGTTTTGGCTTGATCTATAATGCCAGTAACCACTCCACTGCCTTGATTGACGAGTCCACTTGTTGGTTTCACCAAGCCACCTAACAAATTATTTAAGGTGGTCTTCCCGCTCCCATTGGAGCCAGTTATTACGATTTTGTCTCTTCGTTTTAGTCGAAGATTAAAGGGTCCTATTGTTTTGTTATCATAGACGACGGTAGCAGATTCTAGACTAACTATCGTCTCGCTAACCAGACCGTTAGTACCCATGAAAGCAAAGCTAAGATCGATTACATTTTGTGGTTTTTGCGGTTCGTTCAGTTTAAGAATTCTGGTCGAGACAGCTTTTGCACTAGCCCCATATTTTGTGGAAGCTTTTTCGCGAGCGGCATTTCTACCAAGTTTCTCACTATCAGAAGATGCCTTATTGCCCGCTATTCGCCCAGAAGTTTTCGAAAGTTTCTTCTGAACTTCTTTGAGGCGCTTCTTTTCTTCTTGGTACTCTTCGTATTCTTTAGCAACCGATACACGATTTGCTTCTCTCGAAGCGACATATTCATCGTAACCAAGAGAATATATATCGATACTGTCCCCATTTGGTGAAATATCTGCGATTTTATTTGTAATTGTCCTTAACAGGTGCCTGTCATGCGTGACAATAAGAAAGGTGGATTTAGATCTTAGTAGAAATCCCTCTAATATCTTGATTCCTTCCAGGTCCAAATCATTCGTGGGTTCATCCAGCAGTACCACATCGAATTGAGAAATCAAGATAGCTGCCAAAAGAAGCCTTCTTTTTTCTCCACCCGATAGGGTTGAAACGATTTGATCAAGAACGACAGGACTCAAGCCAACCTTTCTAAGTACTTTTTCAAAACGACCATCAAAGGTGTAGTAACCAAGATGGTCGAGTTTTTCAAGTACTACTCCAAGCCTTTCGACTGATTGTTCCTGAGCCCTTGTTGTTAAGAAATCATATTCCTTTTCCAGATCAAATAAGCCCGTCAATTTCTTGACGTAGTCCTTAGCAATTAGCTCTTGATGCTCCGTTATTTCTTGCGGTAGATATCCGATTAGCAACCCATTGTTGACGATTGATCCAGAGATTGGCTTCAACTCTCCTGCTATGACTTTAAGTAAAGTGGTTTTGCCAACTCCGTTCGGGCCGACTAAACCGATTCGATCTTTGGGGTTTATAATTAAAGATACTCCCCGCAAGACTACTTCTGCTTGACAATCAAATCGTATATTCTCGGCTTTTAACATTTCGATCACCTCCTCAGGTGATTTATTATTTCTTAGGTATTTTGTAATAAACAATATTTAATGTTTTGCCTGATTGATTGACTTCCTCTTCTTCTTTGAAGATCCGTCCACCTAAAAATTCCGGAATCTTTCGACTCGCCAGATTTCGTTTATCAACCGGGTAAATAAAATGATCATATGCTAAATTCTTTGACGCCCAATTGTATAAACAAGTCACTGCTTCCAAGCCGTATTTGTGGCCATGAGCTCCCTTTTTTATCCAAATACCAAAGACGGGTGCTTTTTGATTGAGGTGATGGATCCCGCCCCCGCCAATAAATTCACCAGTCTTTTTTTCAAAAATATAAACGATAAAATCGGTCCTCGCTTTATTCTCCTTGATAGCCTTATCAAGAAAAGCCAAGGTATCTTCAACCTTTACTGCTGGTGGTGGTGTCATATATTCGGTAATTTCCGCTGTAAACTCCTTAAAAGCAGTTTTGGCCCACTTTTTCGAGACAGGTTTGAGAATTAATCTTTCTGATTCTAATTTATCTGGTATTCTCATGTTTTTGATTTTAGCATAAAAAAAGTTAAAGGGGAGGTTTTTACGCTCCCCTAGTTGATTGGGGTATAGGTTGCTGTTGAGGTCCCCGTCAGACCCTCAAAACTCAAGGTTGTGACCGAGAGTAAGATTGGCGCAGGACCTCGAGAAAAATCGAGAATCTGGTAAGTGTAGGGCGTATCCGGCTTTCGTCCGATTTCGTCAAAACCAGAGGCGCCGCCGGTGCCACCACCAATCAGGTTGACCGATTGATCTTTTTTGACACTCGCCAAATGGTCATGGCCAAAGATGACCGTTAAAGGCTGGTTTTGCTTTTTGGCCAGCTCAATAACGCCTTCGGCTTGTCTGATGTCGTGGACCGCAATGACTTGTGGTTGGTCTTCAAACGACGCCCAAAGAAGGGCAAAATCATCAGAAGCAGAGATTAAAGCGGCTTGGTCAGAATCAATCAGATAGCTCGTCGCGAGTGGATCGCTTTCTCCGACCAAGGAGAGATCATCAATCTTGATGGTCTGACCTTGAAGGACGGTATAGCCTAAACTCCTGAAAGTCTCGATCGCTGATAAGTCTTCGTGATTTCCTCCGACCAGATAAACCGGGACTTTTTTTGCTTTCAGCCGATCAGCAAAAAGATTAGCTTCTTCTGCTCGACCAAAGTTGGTGATATCGCCAGTGATAATGACCGCGGAGAAAGGACCCAAGCTTCCACTTAGAATGTCGTTGGCTTGACGCATTCCCCAGATATTATCATGGATATCACTGATAACAAGAATTCTAGTCCTGGGACCACTCGTTGTCACGATTGACTGGCGATCGACTTGAGCTGAGACATTTTCCAAACCGTCGATGACGTTTCGAAAAACATTCTTCCCAACTGGGTAGTTACTGCCCATCTTCTTAACAGCTTCGATAACGGTCGGTAGGTCTTTGGCTAAACCCGTAAATCTCGCTTCCGGAGTCCGATCCAAGGTCAGATAGGTTACGCCGAGAAAGATTCCCGCGAGTAAAACTAGCGCCAGTGGACCTCGGTATAAGGCGTTTTTGAGAAGCCTTCTAACCCAATGATCTCCACCATTAGTCACAATCACGCCCAAAGCCAGGCCGATCAGAGCAACCCAGATAAAGCGATTCCACAAAAAATCGTAGAAAGCGTGGATCGCATCTGGTTTGAATTTAGCGACACCTTCTTCCCAGGTCTTAGCCAAACTCTGATTATCGGCGAGGTCACTGGCTAAAACGAGATTCATCTCCAGATTGACTGGCGTCTTGTGCGTCGAAAGGTAAAGCATGCCCGCCGGACCAAGAGAGAATTGAATCTGGCCGCCGGGCCACCCCTGTTCAAGCTTATAGGTTAAGGCGCCTTCAGTGATGTGGTAGGTGACCGGTTCCGTCAGGCGAGACCAAAAGAATAAGAGAAGAACAACAATCATAACCTTCAAAAAGCCCTTAAAGATAATTTTTCGGTTTTTAGATAGCCTTGTCTTTTGCTTGAGCAACCCGGTCGGGATTGCCCTAACGATTTTTCGGAATCGATTTGGCATCTCCCCACCTTTCAACTTTCAAGGTACTAAAGTCTTCTAACCACCGTGGTGGTCGGGTTTAACTTAATACAACTCTATTCATGTGTCAACCCAGGGCTTATAATCTAAGCACATTTTATGATTAGAGTAGAAAACATCCATTATTCAATCGGCACCAGAATCATTTTCGATGAGGTTAGTTTTAATATTAACAAAGGCAATAAAATCGCGATCGTTGGCACGAATGGCTCCGGTAAAAGCACTTTAATCAAAATCTTGATTGGCCAGATCACACCCCAAGAAGGCAAGGTCAGCCAGGTCAATAAAGGCGTCGACATTGGTTATATGCCTCAGCAAGTGACTGACTTAGGAGAGCTCGCCGACAAATCAGTCCTTGATTTTATGCTTTCTGGCCGAGGACTGGATGAATTAACCATTAACTTAGCTGAGACTCTAGACAAAATGAAGACAGCGAATCAGCCCGAAAAAGAAATGATGGCTCTCGCCCATCAATACAGTGAAGACTTTGATCACTTTCTAGCCAAAGGTGGCTACAGCGCCGAAAGTGAGATGCTGGAAGTCCTGTTAGGACTCGGTTTTTCTGATCTCGATCTTGATCAAATCGTTTCAACCATGAGCGGCGGACAAAAAACAAAGCTTACTTTTGCTCGAGTCCTCTTTTCTAAGCCGGCGTTAATGATTTTGGACGAACCGACAAACCACTTGGATGAAAAGACGATCGCTTGGGTGACAGACTATTTGAAAGATTACCACGGCACCTTACTTATTATCTCTCATCTGCCTCGTCTGCTAGATGAAATCATCAACCGGTTAATCTACCTGGATGGGACTGGCCAAGCCTTTATTTACAAAGGCAACTTTAGTGATTTTATCTCAAAAAAAGCCGCGCTCGAAAGCGCCCAAGAAAAAATACAGAAGAAACAAGCTATCGAAGCCGAGAAGCTTCAAGCCTTTATCGACCGCTGGCGGGGCAGAAAAGTGAGTCAAGTCCATGATCGAGAAAAAAAGCTAGTTCGCTTAAAAGAAGAGCTGGTTCAGACGAAGGACAAAGAAGCTGAACTATCAGTCCATTTTCCAATCAAAACAGAGCCGATTAAGCAAGTTCTAAAAGTAGAAGCCATCTCGAAAGCCTTCAAGAACAATCAAGTCCTAAGAAATGTTTCTTTCCAAATTGCTCGTGGCGAAAGAGTGGCAATTTTAGGACCAAATGGGGCGGGCAAAACAACTTTATTAAAAATACTGGCCGGTATCATGCCGCCTGATTCAGGCGAGTTTAACCTTGGGCAAAAGGTTGACCTTGGCTATTATGCTCAAGAGCAAGAAATTTTAAACCAGGAGCATAACATCTTAGAGGAGCTGCTGGCAGCGACTGAACGACCTCAATCACAGGTCAGGTCAATCCTCGCCCATTTTCTGTTTCCAGGAGAACGCGTCTATACCCAAATTAAATCACTCAGCCTAGGCGAAAAAAGTCGTCTCGCTTTGGCCAAGGTCGTCGTTGAGGGCCATAATTTTTTACTTCTCGATGAGCCAACCAATCATCTTGATGTCTCAGCCCGTCAACAAGTCAAAGAAGCGCTCCAAAAATATCCGGGCACCATCCTCATAATTTCTCACGATCAAGAATTTCTAGACGGAATAGGAGTTGATAAAGTTTTGCTCCTTCCTGAGAATAAGTTTGGCTATTTAGAACAAATAACCAATAATTTTAGCTAATTGGGTAAAAGTTTATTCTTTCGGACTCTTTTAACTTTAGCTTGTGGTTTATCGGGTTTTAATAAGGGGAAGGTGACACATTCGCGGACGGGCTTATCAACCATAAAAGCAAAAAGCCTTTCAGAGACGCCAAAGCCAGTCGTTGGGGGCATCCCATATTCGAGCGCTTCAACAAATTCCCGGTCATGCATCTGGGCTTCAATGTCGCCCTCCTCACGCATCTGGCTCTGCTCCGAAAAACGATCAGCTTGATCGATCGGATCGTTCAGCTCTGAATAACCATTGCCATTTTCTGAGCCTGCGATCAAAACTTGGTAGCGTTCAGTTAAGCGAGGGTTGTCCTCTTTTCTCTTGGCCAAAGGCGAGACCTCAACGGGATGATTAATGAGGAAAGCTGGCCCGGCAATGTCTCGACGTATTTGCTTCCATAGAAGATCGATCAGTCGACCCTTTCGGTCAGTGGTTCGAAAATCAATCTTTTTTCCTTTTAGTAATTTTTTAAGTTCAATCTCGCTCATCTTCAGAACGTCGATCTGAAAAGCCTTGTTGATGGCGGTGGTATAGTCAATTTTCGCCCATTTTTTATCAAAATCAACTTCCATCCCATTCATCACATATTTAGAAGTCCCAAAGACATTTTTGGCGATTTTCTTGTACATTGCCTCGACTAAGGCCATTGAATCTTCATAGTTTGCATAAGCCCAGTAAAACTCCATTTGAGTATAGTCCTGAAGATGCTCTCGGGAGACGCCCTCGTTTCGAAATTGTCGTCCAAGTTCAAAGGTTTTATCAAAACCTGCGACCATTAACCGTTTTTGCCAGAGCTCCCCCATCGAAATGCGCAAGTAGACATCAATATCGAGATAGTCATGATGGGTCACAAAGGGGTTAGCGTCGGCCCCACCACAGGTATTTTCCAAAACCGGTGTCTCCACTTCAAGGAAGCCTTGCTCAATCATAAAGTCACGAATTGTCTGCCAAAACTTGGCTTTTTTGACAAAAAGGTCTCTAAGCTCTGGATTTAAGAGAATATCAAGATAACGCTTACGATACCGCATCTCTTCGTCCTGAATGCCATGCCAGACATCCGGTAACGGTCGAAGCGCTTTCGCGAGTACTTTTAATTTTTCGACTTTAACGGTCGTTTCGCCCATTTTTGTAATGAATAAAGGTCCCGTAACATCGACAAAATCGCCAACATCGACAAGCTCAACGAGCTCAAAGTCCTTGCCCAAGATGTCTTCTTTAAAGGCCGCCTGGACCTTGCCTGTTTGATCGACAATATCCGCAAAAACAAGCTTGCCATGACCTCTCAGCGCCATAATCCGGCCGCCAAGGGTGATTTTCTTCTCGTTTTTTAGTAAGTTTTTCTGATCATTCAAAGCCTCCAGACAGGTGTAATCTTTGTCTGATTTTGAGGGAAAGGGATTAAGCTTTTTGGCTTTTATCTTTTCTAGTTTTTTCTTTCGAAACTCGATTATTTCTTTTTCAGAAACGCCCAGATTTTCATCCATGAAAAAACTCCTTTGTTACAAGGCAAATCTTAGCACAGTCAAGTCCTTAATTCCAGTCTCATTGATAGTTCCAAAGAAAGCGGTTATTGGCTTGGTTAAAGTTTTCAATTTTAGTTAAGAGCGATTCTGCGGTGTCAGTATTATTTACTCTAACTCTAGGCAAGGTCAGGAGATCATTTGATGGAGCTTGAAAATTGACTGTCACCGCCGCTCGATAACCAGCCCTTCGCGCTATTTCGATGACTTGTAAATTATGCCTTCCAGAAGGATAGCAGAGAACCTCGATCGGACGACTAAATTCTTTCTCCAGGATCTCTTTACTAGATTTAATTTGATATTCTAGAGTCGACGGATCCGCCTTTGCTAAATCGGGGTGACTGATGGTGTGCGAACCTAATTCAAAACCACCTTTTAACATCAGCTCGATTTTCTCTTTGTCCAAATAACCAGGACTGCCGATAAAGTTAGACATCACAAAAACGGTTCCGGTTTGATTGTTTTCTCTCAAGACTGGGTAGGCGGAATCAAAGACATCCTGATAACCGTCATCAAAAGTAATAATGATGGGCTTTTCAACGATTTGCCGATTCAGCAAGTTGTTAAAAGTGATGGTCTGATAACCGGCGTTTTTTAGAGCGCGGACCTGCTCTCGAAAGCTTTCAACCGGAACCGACAGATTGGTATTGATAGGATCACTCGGGTTATTATAGTTTCTGACATGATGATACATTAAAACAGGAATTGATTTTTGATAATCAATATAAGGGGACGCCTTTATTTTATCTTGCCTTGGCCTCACGGCCATGGTCACTGGCGTTCTCATAGCCTCATATTGAACTGACCGGCGTCTTTCTACCATAACAATCGCGATCATAAAGAGAAGCAAGATAAAAACACCAGACAAGCGAGCAATCTTAAATAATATTATTTTTTCTTTTTTGTTTATCACGTTCTTTTTATCCGTAAGGCTTAATTTATCCCTTTAGGTTTTAATCGGTTCTTTCTCAAAACTAGTCCTATCAGCGATTGTAATATATTATTACGTCAAATCTTTTATAAATCGAGCTTTTTCCAATAAATATTAATAATTCCAAGTGAAGCGGTTGTTGATTTCTTTAAAACTCTCAATTTTTGTTAACATTGTCTCAGCGTCATCTTTATGATTTATCTCAATTCTAGGTAAAGTATATAAATTATTCGAACTTGCCCGCGAAGTGACCACAACCGCTGTCCCATAGTTTGAATTTCGTACCACGGTTTCGGTAGCATCACTAAGCGCGCCATAGGGATAACTAAAAGAGTTGATTGGCTGCTTAAATTCTTTTTCCAAAAAAACCTTACTCTCCTTAATCTGACGAATCGCTTCAGTTTCACTCAAACTGCTTAAATTGGAGTGGTTAATCGTATGAGAGTCAATGGCAAGACCGTAATTGAGCATAGTTTGAAGCTGGTCTTTGGACAAGTAATTAGTCAATCCAATAAAGTTAGTTGGCATATAGATAATCGCCGTTTGATTGTTTTCTTTTAAGATCGGGTAAGCCTTGGTGTAATTATCTTCATAGCCGTCATCAAAAGAAATAATAATCGGTTTGGCCGGTATTTCTTTGTTGAGAAGATGGTTAAAAGTGATGGTTTGGAAGCCCGCTTCTTTCAAAGCGCTCATCTGAAGCCGAAAGTTTTCCGTTGTGACATACATATAACGATAGTCATTACTGTCTCCGAAGTCACCAATGTGATGATACATCAAAATTGGAATTGATTGGTGATATGGGACAAAGTTTTTGTCCGTCAGTTGGAAGGTCTCTGTTTTTGTTTCTAGAGGAGGGGTCTTTGGCTTAGCCTCATTCTGAACTTTTTTCGGCGGTTTCTGATCAGTCTTTTTTTCTCCTAGTCTAATTAGGGCCACCACTGAAAAGATGACAACCAAAACCAAGACAACCCACGCTAGAATTGTCCAGGGGCTTTTTCTGGAGGTGGTTTTAGGTTTTTTAGACGGCGACATCTCGTCGATTGAACCAGAGCGCCGCTAATAACGAAGCGATAATGGCGACGCTGATAAAGACAATGACGGTCAGATTCTCGACCTGCCCTTTATCAATGACCTTAGCTGGTTGATAATAGTTAAAAAAAGATAAATATTGTAGATCTTTTAAGCTCTCCTTAAGACCACTGATAATATTAAGGACATACATCACGACTAGGATACCGCTAACGGTAAAGGCGGCTTTACCTTTTTCGGAAAAAAAGCTCGAAGCAAGCATGGCCAGGCCATAAACTGCCCAAACAAACAAAAACGAGATCAAGGCAAAAAAAGCAATCTTACTACTATCGACGCTCGCCCCATGCATTTTCGCCAAAGGGATAATGGCGAAGACCGAGATAAAGGTAAAAATCGCTAAGAAACTTAAACCGGCCAAATATCGAGTTACAAAGATTTTTAATCTCGAGAGCGGCTGGGATAACAGAATTTCGGCTGTTCCTTTTTCGACTTCGCCGGCAAAGCAGTAGTTAGCAAAGCCAATCGCAAGCGCAATTGCCATAACCGGCCAGATAAAATTGAACTGCTCCATCCCTAGGAATGAACCGATTTCGGAAAACATGAGTTGATTTCGATCAATATTAAAGGCTTGGAAAAATGAATCCGGATAAGCCTTCATTAATTCCGAGAGTTGTTGTGATTGTTTTTGTAAGGCCGGAAAAAGAGCGATATATAACTCCAAAAATCCCAAAGAAGCGATCGAATAGACGATTAAGGAAAGTTTTTTATCTTTGACGGTTCGCCAAAACAGCCCCATCATTATTTATCCTTTTCATAAAATTTTAAGAATATTTCTTCAAGATTAGCGTGTGAAATCTCAATATCAGCAATCTGATACTTAGCAATTTTTTGTAAAACTGGATTTAGATCGCCCTCGACGGTCATCAACAAGCCACTTGGTATTTCCTCGATACTACTAACACCATCAAATTTGAAGTCTTGCAAAGTAAATTTATCATTGATCCGAAGCTCAATTTTATGCATTCTTTTTTTGCCAAGTTCTTTTAAAGTTTCCACTTCAATCATCCGTCCAGCTTTAATAATCCCAACTCGGTCACAAATCTTTTCGACTTCGGGGAGATTATGTGATGACACAAAGATAGTGGTCCCCTTCTTCTTCAAATCATTCAAAATCTCATAGATAGTATTTTGCAAAAGTGGATCTAAACCAACAGTCGGTTCATCCATAATCAAAAGCTTCGGCTCATTCATTAAAGCCAAGATCAAGCCAAGTTTCTGTTTGTTCCCACTGGAAAGGCCATGAAATTTGACCTTGGGATTAAAATCAAGTTTCTGGATTAATTTGTCTACATTTTCCGATTTTCCGCGAATACTTTCAATAAACTTAATGTGATCCCAGCCGGTCCAAGTATTGTACAGTTTGACATTCCCCGAGAGATAGCCAATCATTTTTTTTAACTCAACAGAATCTTTTTGAGCATCCTTGCCAAAAATTGTGATTTTTCCTGAGGATGGACGAATAAAGTCCATAAGGCAACGAATCGTCGTTGTTTTACCAGCCCCATTGGGACCAAGAAAGCCAAAAGACTCCCCTTCCTCGGCCGTAAAAGTGACACCATTGACCGCTTTAACTGAGCCGAAATGCTTTTGTAGGTCTTTTATTTCGATGGCTTTATTCATACCAGACTATTATAGCCCCTTAGCTGTTTATTTTTCTAGAGTAAAAGCCGCGATGGTTTTGTCATAACCATGATCGATGGCTTCCTTAAGCGTCCTGGCCCGAGTCTCGTATTTATTTAATAAATAATTCGGAGCAATTGGGTAAATATTTATTTTTCGATGAATCTTAAGGCGTCCAAAAACAACCGCCAAGGACTCATTGTAGTTATTATGCTTTTCAATATTAAGATACTTCTGCCGATACAGCTTTGGTAATTTCGACATTAAGATTCTTTTAAACCAAGTCACCAAGATCGTATCCTTAGCTTCAGAGTACTCTTCAGGAACCGTCGTCACCACCAGAACATCGGTACAGCCATCAGAGATGGCATCCTCGATCGGTATCGCCTTCTCAATTCTTCCATCCATGTGCTCGTTAGGTCCTATTTTGACTGGTTTATTATAAAAAGCCGGTAAAGCACAAGAAGCCTTGATCACCTCAATCAAATCAACTTTATCTTTATTAGTGTAATAAGTGCATTTACCGTTATTGGCATCGGCGACGAATATCTTGAAAATCGTTTTGCTTTTAGCGACTTTTCGGGTATTTAGCTTCTTCTTCTGGCGAAAAACAACATCACATAGATAATCAATGTCAGCGGCTCGATTCAGTCTCCAAGGCTTGATGAATTTAAAGCCCGATAAATCCTCACCATAGATTGATGAGCCTAGATTGGTTTGATGCGAAAGTAAGTAGGCTCCCGCACAACTGCCCGAAGATGAAGCATAGACGTAGTCAAAAACATCACTCAGACCAAGCTTTTCTAAGGCCATCATGACGCCTCCAGAAAAAGAACCGCGCATGCCACCGCCTTCGATGATTAAGGCAAGCTTGTTTTTATCCTTTGGACTCTTTTTACGATCCAGGATCCTCTTTAAGACGATCTGTTCTGGTTTTGTCATATAACTATTATAGTCTCTTTTAAACAAAAACCCCCGACTAATCGAGGGTATCTTTGGTAAAGTTGGCGGTGGGGACCGCCGGGGGCTCTCTGACCACTGATTGCGGTCCCCACCGTGTTATAAAATGTTGTCAGCCCCGAAGAGCTTAGTAAAGATGCGCCAACCAGGTCGAGTAACTTGCAGCCGTTCCACGGATATGTAACGCGGAGGCCAAGTCCTCATCTAACCTTGATGCGGTTTCACCGTTAAAGTGCTCGCACTTCATCGGCTCAACGCCTCATTCTGATGGTTCATCCGTATTGGTAGACTAGCTACCCGGAAGCCACCAAACGAGACCGGACTGACAACTTCAGTATCGCTTTGATTAATGAAACCTTTGATTGATCAATCTTCTCCCCACCGGGACGGTAGAAATAGCCTTATTCGACTATAAATCACTCGCTTCATCAAGCAAAATTCGTACTTTTCAGTAAGACCATTTTTAAGTCTGTTTTCTCAAACAGAACTCGGTCCAAACTGGAATAGCTAAGATTGTATTAAATTATTGATTATTTGGCAAGGGTTTATTGGTTTCTTTGTAATAGTTGGTATACATTTCTTCAGCTCTTTTGTTTGATTCCAGCATTTCGGCTCGAAACTTTAGATATTCGTCTGCAAATATTTCTTCAAAATTAGGAATTTTTGCACTTAGAAACTCAAACACTTCTTTATCACTGCTCTCTTTTTCTGACAATTTATCAAATTCTTGTTTTTGCTCTTCGGTTAGAATTAACATGATCCTTTTGGTAACACAAGAGAGCAAGGCTTCTGCCAGAGACACCTCCAACTCCTTTTTTTCTTTTTCGGGGAGATCATTAAAACCCAATTCAGCCACTAAAGGTTGCAAACTTTTTTCTTCCATCCTGACTCCTTGTTATGCATAATAATATAAATGGGGGATAAAATGAAATCCTAGCGCCCCAGTTGCTGCGCCTGCGACAATCCCCTGAATAAGGGTACGTTTCCTTTTTTTATCAACTAATTCAGTCGTCCGGTCATTTATTTCACGGATATTTTTACTTATATTCCTTCTCTGAATTTCAACCAATGATATGCCTCCCTGCCCTTCGGCGGCATAATGCTGACTCATCTGGATCCGAAACTCTCTCTCCTCGGCGCTATTCAATTCTCTTGTTAGTCTTTCAAAGAGAGCGTTATCCTGTTCGTCTTTGGCGATTTCCCGTCCTAGTTGCCTCGATCTTTCGCGCAGATTCGCCATTAGGTCTAAAATAGCATTGGTATCTATCCCTTCGTTCATATCTAGCCCTCGATTTTCGCCACCTGGATCATGGTAACCAAATCCGCCTAATTCATCAAAGCCGCCTTCTGGATCTTGATGAGTCGGCCTAATTTGAGTGTCATCTATATATCTTGCCTTGGGTGGGTTCGAAGGAACCCATCTTTCAATAATGCGATAGACACTTGCTCCCACCACGGCCCCACCTACGGCCCAACCGACAGAAGGTACGGAAACGGCAATTGTTGTCCCGATAGCCAAAGACCAATATGGGTGTTTAGCAATCATTTTATTTAATTTTGTGTAAATGGGCCAGTTTTGCTCTGGACTTTTATTACTATATTTAATCTCATATTCATTTTGAAGTCTAAGCTCATCGGCCTTTCTCTTGTCATTGATAAAGACTGCTAACTTTACTTTTTCATCATTGGTAAGATCCCGACCTTCTTTTCTTTCTCTCTCGGCAATTTCATTCTCTAACGAGATGGCATTATATTGAGCTAACACTTCTTCATATCGATCTTTTAATTCATCAAAGCTTTTTTCTCTCTGTGCTCTTGCTCCTCTACCAAGATAATGCCGCCACCGGACTCGCTCACCCTTGCGGACCTCAACATCTTTTCTTAGGTCACTCAATTTTGTCCACAAGACCGCCTGTCGTTCGTTAAGATCAAGCTGCTCACCCGGTGGTACTTGTGGCTCAGGTGGAATATACTCATCCGCAGCATCAACAATTGGCGCTGGCGGAAGCTCTCCTCCGTCATCGGGAGCAGGCTCGGCTGGCGGAAGTTCATCGCCTTCGGCTCCATCCACTATCGGAAGGTCTTCATC
>CAIMLA010000005.1 GCA_903842085.1 uncultured bacterium
GTGAGAAATACAATACTTACAGACCACATCAATCATTAGAGATGAAAACACCCTTAGAATATCTCCGTAGTCTACCGGGCTTTGAGCATGCTAATATAGATTTAACAATGTTAAGTGTCTAAGATGTCCGAGACTTGGACCTTATTAACCTTAAAAAAATTGACAATAAGCCAAAGTTATGATATTATACCGTTCTTGCACCTACCATATCCGGCCTTTAGGAGAGAAAATGAAAGGCATGCTTGTTTGTTCCTTCGCCCTGAGAGACGAGGAACCGAACCCTTGCAACTTTCGACTAGCGGAAGCGGTCGAGAGGATTGTCGAAGCCACCCCAGAAAAGATGATTATTGTTTCACAGTGGGAAGTAGCCAAAAAGCTCCTTGCTGATGGTGTTAAACTCTGTCATGTTGTTGAGCCGCTTGAAGATGGCTCATATCTCGACACCACAAGGGTTTGGGCGGAAGCACGCCCCATTTTTGTTGCGCAGGGAGTTAAGGAACTCATCATTGTGGCCAATCCTTTCATTCACGGCCTCTATATTGAAAGAATGGTCCAAAAAGATGGTTTCCGCGTTGACAGTCAACCGAATAACCTGATCGGCAAGATCGGGTTTGACCGAGAGTCGAAGCAATGGTGGACTAGGGGAGCCTTTCGTCTCCTTTTCTACCTTAGCCTTTCGGCTCTTGGAATGGCGAAATACTGTCGAAGGTAGGTGCCAGGGGTGGTCCAATAATTTTGGGCCACCCCTATTCCAAAATAGATTATAATAACCACATGAGAAAAAAACATTATTTAAATATATTAGTCATTGTTCTGATTGTTGCCGTTGGACTTTTATTACAGCAAGTTTTCTGGCAAAGACCAAAGAAGAAAGTGATCGCACCAGAAATACCTCAAGAAAGTTCACTTGAGACTAAAAAGGAGTCGGCGACAGAGTCAGTCGTTCCAGAACCAGTCGTTCCTGAACAAGCACTCCTAAACGTTCCGTATACGGTCCAGGCGCCACTGGTCAACTGGAATATCCATGAGGAGTCATGTGAGGAAGCGGCACTTTTAATGACCCACTATTACTTAGTCGGCGATCCATCGGCCGTAATTCCACCGACGATAGCCAATCAAGAGTTAATCAATATGGTTTCTTGGGAAAAAACCAATTATGGTCAAGAAAAAGATTTAAATATGTATGAAATTGGGACATTGGCGACCAATTATTATAACTATAAAGCTCAAGTTACCGAAGATGTTAATGCCGACAATATCAAAAAAGCAATTGCTGGAGGAAGTCCAGTCATGGTGCCAGTTATTACGCATGCGCTTGGCAACCCTTATTATGGTCCCACGCCAACTTATCATATCCTCCTTCTTAAAGGCTATAATCCGAGTGGGGTAATTACAAATGACGCTGGCGTCAAGGAAGGCAAGGATTATTTCTATTCTTGGGAGACTCTTTGGAAAGCGATCGATGCTCAATCTGGACAAATGAATCAGGGCCGAGACATGTTAGTCTTTACTAAATAAATAATTATGTATAAATAAATAAACTTTTAAAGTAATGGATCTAGCTAAAATCAACGTTGTGACTTTAGCGTATATTTATTAATAAAAAAGCTTTAGAATAAACCAATGCTTGAAGGAATTAAAACAATTGTTTTTGATTTGGGGGGAACCCTTAAGATTGAAGGAATCGGTGATTGGTATTGGCATCATGATTATACTGAAATTAACCGATTGGCTAAAGATTACAAAATTGTGATCGCTTGTAACCAACCGCATAAAGCCAAAGAATTTATTGAAGAAAGCGAAATTGGTGAAGCGGTCTCAGCGATCTATATTTCTTGGGATATCCATCTTCATAAACCTAACCAGAAATTTTTTATGTATTTTATTAATGATCTTCATCTCAAACCAGAAGAAACGGCCTATGTCGGAAATGATTTTATCAATGATGTTGCCCCAGCAAAAAACCTGAAGATAAAAACGATTTTTGTTAAAAGACCAATCAAACTAATTTTCTTAAAAAATTTAATCGGAAAGATTCTTGGGATCAAACCGGACTATGTGGTTTCAACGATTAAAGAGATTCGTTAGGTGGCAACTCTTTAGTCCTATAAGATGTCCCGATCTTAATGTTAACTCGATATAACGAAACCAAGCCTTGATTTTTAAGGCTCAAGGCTAATTTGTGGCACAAAAAAAGTTATTGACAACAAAAATACGTATAGTATACAATACACGTATACAAAGAAGGAATTGGTTTCTAAGATATATAGGACTTAACTGACTCGAAGGGAGACATGAAAACACTAACGATTAGACAAGAACAAGTATTGACTTGGATTAAAGAATCAATCGACCAGACCGGTCAGGCGCCAACAGTTCGTGAGCTGCAGGCAAAGATTGGTTGCTCGGCGCCGATGGGAGTCGTTTCCCACCTAAATGCGTTAGAACTCAAAGGCTATATTAGCCGAATTGAGAATAAACCAAGAGGGATCTTAATTACTAACAACAACGCCCTAAAGGCACCCGATGATATTGTTCAAGTGCCCCTGGTGGGAACTGTTGCTTGCGGCATGCCAATTTTTGCCGAAGAAATGATCGCGGAGATAATTCCTCTCCCCCGAAGCTTAGTTAGATATAGCCAAGACGTTTACATGCTCAGGGCGCAAGGAGACTCAATGAATTTAGCGGGGATAGATGAGGGTGATTACATTATCTTTCATAAGCAAGATTATGCTGACCATGGGGATAAAGTGGTGGTCTTGATTGGGACTGATGCAACCGTAAAAAAATATCAGATTCACTCTGATCATGAGGAATTTGTGCCAGTCTCGGATAATCCTGATCACAAGGTAATTATTCCAGAAGAGGGAACCTATATGATTCAAGGTAAGGTCACGGGCGTTATAAAAAATTATAAATAAATGGAGTGAACATGGCAAAAAAAGAAAAGGAAAAAGCAAAAGTAGAAATCAATGATTCGTTACAAACAGCCGTTGACCAGATTGAAAAACAATTCGGCAAGGGTTCGATCATGAGGTTAGGTGAGGCGACTAATATGAACGTCGAAGTAATTCCGACCGGGTCACTTTCACTAGATTTGGCTCTTGGTGTCGGCGGGGTCCCAAAAGGTCGGGTCATAGAAATATATGGGCCAGAATCTAGCGGCAAAACAACTTTGGCTTATCATATTGTGGCGGAGGCACAAAAGCTAGGAGGGACAGCCGCCTTTGTTGATGCTGAACATGCCCTTGATCCAGAATATGCTAAGAATATTGGGGTTGATACCGAAAAATTGTTAATTTCGCAACCAGATACAGGAGAACAAGCCCTAGAAATTACTGAGACTTTAGTTCGCTCTAACTCAATTGATATCCTAGTTCTCGATTCGGTCGCGGCGCTAGTGCCAAGGGCAGAGATAGAAGGCGATATGGGTGATAATCATATGGGCTTACAGGCCCGACTTATGTCGCAAGCTCTGAGAAAACTAACAGGCGTTATTTCGAAATCAAATACGGTCGTAATCTTTATTAATCAACTTAGAATGAAAATAGGGGTTATGTTTGGTAATCCAGAGACAACAACGGGCGGTCAAGCCCTTAAGTTCTATTCATCGGTCAGAATGGACATACGAAGAACAGAACAAATAAAGGTCGGGGAAGAGATTGTAGGTAATCATGTCAAAGTTAAGGTCGTTAAAAACAAGGTCGCCCCACCTTTTAAGGCGGCCGAATTTGATATTATGTATAACCAAGGCATTTCGACTGAAGGTGAAATAGTCGATTTAGGAGTAAAGCATAATATCGTAATGAAAAATGGGGCTTGGTACGAATACAATAATGAAAAAATCGGTCAAGGCCGAGAAGCCACAAAACAATACTTAAAAGATAATCCTAAGATTATGGCTGAATTAGATAAAAAGATCAGAGAGTTAGTCAAAAAGCCATAATTAGCGTTTGTCCTTATTTAATAAAGAGTTCCAGAACAATATGAGAATTACTGAGATTAGTGAGCAAAAAAATAAAAAAAATCGATGTAATATCGCGATTGACGGTAATTTCTATTGTGGCATCGAGAGTTCATTAATCATTGATCTGGATCTATTTTCAGGAAAACAGATTGATGAGGAATGTTTAAATAAAATCTGTGATGCTGAAACATATCAAAAATGTTTAAATAACGCTTTCATCATTATCTCCATCAGAATGAACTCTGAGAACGAAATTAGACAGAAATTGAGCCGAAAATATACGGTGGAAACAATAAATAAAGTGGTTGAACGACTAGCAGAGCTTAGTTACATCGACGATGAGCTTTTTGCTCGTGAGTGGGTTAGCTCTCACAAAAAAAGCCGGGGGAAGCGATGCCTTAGGCAGGAGTTGTTTCAAAAGAGAATTAATAAAGACATAATCGAGATGGCGCTATCTGATTATACGGTCGAGGAGGAACAAGCAAGTGCAAAACGACTAGTTGAGAAGAAAAAATTATTAAATCAGACTAATGATGATAATCATCAGAAAATGTACAGCTTGCTTTCACGGAAAGGCTTCGACTACGCAATCATTAAGGCCATTATCGATCAATAAAAAAATCCCGCATCAGCGGGATTTTATTTAAGTTGACTAATTCTGCATGCTCAACACCTTATAGGTAAACGCAAACGCGAGTGCCCACAGCAAAATAGGTAACATCCTACCTCCTTTTTGTCAACGTGTGCGTAATAGTATATCCCTAGAGCCTGCTCATGTCAAGGCTAAAACTGTGGATAAGAATAATAAAAAACCTAACACAAAGCCAAAAAGTATAATTTGAGGCGTAGAATAAGCACAAAAAGAGCTAAAAGCTAAAATATTTAATATTATTTACATTTAGCTTTAAATTTGATAAAATTATCTTCGTTATTTAAATTCACAAAGAGGATTAAATGCCAATCACAAAATCAGCCATTAAGGCCATGAAACAAGCCGATAAAGCTAGAGTCCATAACAGAGACATCAAAGCTAGCTATCGTAGTAAAATAAAGAACGTCCAAAAAGAAGTCTCAACCAAAGGGAAAGATGTGGCAAAATTAACTTCTGAGGCTTTCTCGGTCATTGATAAGGCGGTTAAAAAGAATATTATTCATAAAAATACAGGGGCAAGAAGAAAATCTAGGCTTGTTTTAAATATCAATAAACATCAAGAAAAGCCATTGGTCCTAGAAACAACAAAAGAGAGCGCGAATAAACTAAAAATAGCTAAGCCAAAGACGCCAGCCAAGAAACCGACCGTCAAAAAAGCGCCCATCGAAAAGAAAACAACAAAAAAAGCATCATGAGATGCTTTTTTTAATTTTGGCAAAGATTAAGAATTGATTGAGCTAAAAGAGTTTTTGGGTCAACTTGAGAAGTTTTTGTTTGGTAATCAATCTCTAGCAGGTCTTGATGAAAAACCAGTAAAGCCTCTATCGAAAAATTACGGCTTTGTTTTAAGGTATTTTTAACCACAAAGGGATGGAGCTTCAGCTTTGTTGCAATCTCTGGTTCTTTTAGCCCTTTTTCGCTGAGCTCTTTAATCGACAAAAGGTTTCTGATCTGTCGTGAGAGCATACTGATGAGATAGCCACTATTGGTTGGATCGGCACCAAACTCTTGAATTAACCCAAGAGCGCGATCGCTGTTTTTTTCAGAGATCGCGTCCATTAGTGAAAAAATAGATTCTAGAAAGTCACCTTCGACGATTCTTGAGACATGTTCTTTTGTAATATGAAGATCATAAGTAAGAAGTTTATTGATTTCATTTTCTTGGCGCCAGAGGTCATTACCAATCTTAAGCGATAAGAGCTCGGCCGCCTCTCGATCAATCGTCCCTTTTTTGTTTTTAACGATCGAGGTAATCCAGCCGGTGACTTCATAGGGTTTTAAGGCCCTCTTTATTTCAATTTTACCTTTTTCTTGAACGATTTTATAAAGCCAGTTTTGAGGTTTAATCTCACCCTCAAGAAAAACTAAATCAATCTCTGCGGGGACTGCTTCGAGAAGGGCGGAAAGTGATTTTTGAATATTTTTATCTTTGGTTTTTGATAATTCAGTGATTATAATTAGTTTTTTCTTGGATAGGAAAGGTAAGGTTTTTATCTCTTGTTCAAAAAGTTTGAGATTTGATTCACCGGGTAAGGTAATAATATTTAAGCGATCTTTGGGATAAGTGCTTTTTAAAGTCTCCAAGCGTTGATCAATTAGGTAAGGATCGTTACCACAGATTAAGCTGATCATGCTGTCTCCTTCTGGCAGCTTGGGCAGTAATATGTCCCTCGTCCACCAATTTTAATTCGCTGGATCGTCTCGCCACAAGCATTGGGGCAGTTATTTCCAGTTTGGTGATAGACTTTTAAATAATTCTGCATCTGGCCGCTCTTACCTTCACTGTTGACGTAATCACTATCAGTGGTTCCGCCATACTTAATACCCTTTCTGAGGACGCTCCTGATGCTTTTGATGATTTTCTGCCAATCAGCCAGGTTAAGATTTTTGGCTTTAGTCTTGGGGCTTATTTTTGCCAAAAAGAGAGATTCGTCATTGTAGATATTACCAATCCCAGCGACCACGGACTGATCTAAGAGAAATTGCTTTACGGTAATCGATTTTCTCTTGATGGCTTTCTTATATAAATAGCTTGGATTTAACTTTTGTGAGAATGGCTCAGGACCATACTTGGTAAATTCATCAACGGTCTCAGCTTCTGATAAAACTTTGCACCACCCAAATTTACGGAGATCGTTAAAAAAAAGTCGGCTACCATCATCAAAGGTGAAAGTGATTCGAGTGTGTTTGTTCGGTAGGTCGTCAAGCCAATCGAGTGAAGGATGACCGCCAGCAAAGCGAGCCGCTTTATCAGATAAAATAAGTTGCCCTGTCATCTTTAGATGAAAGAGTAAGCTTTCTTCGTGATTGAGCTTTAGCTGGAGGATTTTAGCCCGTCTTTTGACACTGACAACGCGCTGTCCTAAGACGCTCGCCTTTTTACCGACAAAGGATTTTCGATTTAAAACCTCAACTTGGCAGATAGTTTTCTTTACAATTCTGTCGCTAAGACCACTTCTGATTGTTTCGACCTCAGGAAGTTCAGGCATAGATAAGCTCTAAATTAATTTCTAATGATAGAATGTTCTTGTTTCTCTTGATTTGACAGTTCCCGATGGATCTTGATTCGTGAAGGAAAATTGATGATCTCGTGTCTTTTGGGATGAGGACCAAGTAAAACCGTAAAAAAAGCCATTCGAAGTGCGTGTGGCAGAAAAGAATAAGCGTACTTAAGCAAGCCAAATGGAGACCAGCGAGCCTTAAGAGCTTGAGTCTCACGATGTTTAATCGCTTGATACAAATCTTTGGCCGTTTTGCCTTCAAAAAGGGTGTAACCTTTACCAATGGCATGACTAATGTGGGCATCACTCCCCCCCACTTCAGCCTTAAAAAGCAATAACCGGTTAAAGTATCGAGCTTTAACATTGGCTCGACCGAAAACTGGAGTGCCGTTGGTTATTTCAAGGGCGTCAAAATGGTGCTTTTCATTGATTAGGACGGTAGCCCCGACACCATTTGCGACAGGTTCGTCGATATCCTTGAGGCGACTTTGATAGAAAGGATGAGCGGCGATGGCAAGCCCTTTTTGTTTATGAATTTCAGAGGCGGTTTTTTGAGCGGATAGATTTGGCGGAATTTCTTTTGTTAAAAATAACCCCAAAATGTGGCCATCTAAAGTGGAGACCTCCTCGCCGATCACAACTTCAAATCGATAGCCCTTCTCTTTTGTAAGTCGTTGAGCCTCTAGAGCGCCATCGATGCGATCATGGTCAGCAATGGCGATCACCATTAAATCAGTTTTATTTTGGACATATTCCAAAATCTCTTCGATCGTTGAGACGGAGTCAGAATAAGAGCTATGGATGTGAATATCAGCTTTTGAAAAATTATTATCAACGTAACTAAAAATGTTTTCAACCGTTGATGTTATATAAGCATTTCTTAACTCTTGTTCTTTTTGTTTGTCCGAAGGTTTCTTTTTACTCATTTCGATCAAATTATAACATAGTTTAGGTTGATAATCGAGCCGTCTAAGACGATGTCATGATTAAGGTGACGCTTGAACAAACTCAATCTTGCTGATAAACCGAGACTGAAGGTTTAGTGTTGTGAAGCGTGGCGTCCAGCCACAGAGCCACTAGACCAGGCCCACTGAAGATTGTACCCACCAGAATCAGCATCGATATCAAGGATTTCACCAGCAAAGTAAAGTTTGGGCACAATTTTTGATTCTAAGGTCCGACTGTCAACTTCAGAGACATTGATCCCACCTCGGGTAACTTGGGCTTCCTTGAGTGGCCGTAATTTCTTAATGGTCGCGGTGAAGGCTTTTAAGCTTTGGATAATCTCTAACCGGTCATGACGGGAAGCTTCGGCCGCTTTTTTGTTTAAATTTATTTTGGAATTGCTTAAAGCTTGATGAACAAGATTTAAAGGCAAGAGCTCTTGCAAATTATTTATAATCGATTTAGAGCCGTTGCTTTGAAAGATTTGATTAATTATTTTTAATAAATCAACCTCATTTAAAGCTGGAAGAAAGTCAATTTTTAATATAACTTTACCCTTGTCTGCTGCCACCAAAGGCGCGATCGATCCTGAGAGTCCCATCACGGCCGGGCCTGATAGCCCGTAGTGAGTAAAGAGTAAATCACCCTCTTTTTCAGCGAGGAAGGTGTTGTTATTAAAAGCCTTAATCGAGGTGGGCAATTTGAGCCCTTGAATCTTTGGCGGCCACTTCTCGACCGTTTCGACTGGTACCAATGAGGCGTAAATTGGGACGATTGTGTGCGAAAGATTTTGTGACCAAAAAAGGCCGTCTCCAGAGGAACCAAAATGATAGGCGGCCTTCCCGCCAGTAGTTAAAATTATTTTTCTAGCTTTAATCATTGTCTTATCTTCCAAAATAATCTGCCAAAAGCCGTTTTGCTCGATCGATTTGACCTGACTACTTAGTCGAACAGAAACTTTATGTCTCACCAACTCTTTGGAAAGGGCCTCCGTAATTGTCTCAGCTTGATCTGAAATAGGAAATAAGCGTCCACGGTCTTCTTCTTTAAAAAAAACAGCGATGGTCTCAAAAAAACTAATTAAGTCATTTTGGTCAAATTGTTCAAAAACAGGCAAAACAAACTCGGGCTTTAAGCCGTGATAATTTTCGAGCAGAAGGTGGCGATTAGTGATATTACAACGCCCATTACCGGTCGCTAAAAGCTTCCGGCCGAGATTATCATTTTTCTCGATCAAGACAACCTTGGCTTTGTTTCTAGCCGCAACGATGGCCGCCATCAGGCCAGCGGGACCACCGCCAATGATAGCCAAATCAAAAGTGTCCATTATTTAAAGTTCGAAAAGGCCAAAGGGAGATTAGATTTTTCTTCTTTAAGGGTTTTCATAATAGCCTGAAGCTCATCTTTAGACTTGGAGATGACCCGGACAGAATCGCCCTGGATGATTGGCTTTGCTTTAGGAAAGTTATTTCTAATGCTTTTGGCTATTTCTTTAGTCTGCTCTGAATCGAGGGTATTGATCAGCTTAAGCTCTTTTCTGATTGTTCCGCCGCTAGCTGTTTCGGGTTGTTTTGATTTATCAAGAATACTTAAAGAAAGATTCCGTTTGATCATTTTAGATTCAATAATATCCAAGACCGCTGTCAGTTTTAAGTCACTTTCAGTTTTTATGACTAACTTGTTATCATCTAGAAGCTCTATCTCAACTAAGACCCCTTTAAAATCAAAGCGGGTGCCAATCTCACGACGGGTTTGATCGAGCGCATTTTGAAACTCTTGTTTGTCGAAATTACAGGTCACATCAAATGAATAATCTTGAGCCATGGTTTTTTTCCTTTCTATCGATTTATGATTCCTTATAGCGACTGAAGTCTATTTGATTTGCATCCCTTTGACGAACTCTTTTTTAACAGTTTCATTGTCTTTACCAATTGCTCCGAGGTCCTGGTTATTGTAAACAACTTTAACTGAGCCGCCATTGTTTGTATTAATAACGATTTTTTCAGCGGCTTTATAAGTTTGGGTAATGCCAGCTGACATAATGACTGGTTTTTCGGTCACCTTTTTACCATCAACTTCAACTTGAAGAGAGGCGGATTTTGGACCGATAGTAACTTTAAGATCAACCGCTGGATTAAGGGCGGTGATAGCAGTTGGGAGGTTTGGTGGTTCGGCGACGATGACCCGAGAAGACTCGGTATACTTGCCAAGCTTGTTTTGTGAACGAACCTTAATGGTATTAACTCCACTTTGGAGACTGACCTTTTCCGTAAAGGTGCCGTCTTGGTTAACTCCGACTTCGACGTCATTAATAAAAAGATCAGCGGTTGGATCGGTCTTGCCGCTAACGGCGACCGAATCCGATTTTATCAAAGTATTTTCAATGGGCGAGTTAAGGGTTAACTTGGGTGGTGCGGTTAGAATACTGACTTGCCAGCCAATATAGGCCACGATGACTAAAGCCACGGCAATAACAGCGATCATAATCATTTTCTTAGGGGTGACAACTAGTTTGGGTCCCTTGATGGCCTTGACGGTTGGCGCTTTTTTGTTAACCTTTTTGACGGTTTCGACTAAGCCTCTTTCTTTTTGATAAAGTCGATAAACTTTCTCTGGATCTAGCTTTAAAAGTTCGGCATAAGACCGAATAAAGCCTTTGACAAAAACCTCAGGGGGTAATCGATCATAGGTCCCATTTTCTAGGTCTTCGATGTAATCGGCCCGAACCCGAATCGCTTTTTCAACATCACGGACAGTTAAGCCTAAGGCCACTCTTTTTTTGGCTAATTTGTCCCCCAAGCCCTCTTTTTGAGGTAATGTTTTTCGACTAAATTTTACTGGATTCATGCTTCGGATTCAGTTTCAGTTATGACATCATCTATATCTTCGACCAAAACGTCTCGTGGTCGAGCCCCATCAGCTGGTCCGACCACGCCTCGTTCTTCTAAAATATCAAGTAACCTCGCAGCTCGCGCATAGCCGATTCTTAAGCGGCGTTGTAGTAATGAAGCCGAGGCCTTGCCGGTTCTGATGACACATTCGGCGGCCTCAACAAATAAGTCGTCATCGACCGGACCATACATCCCGCCCCCAGCCCCACTTTTGGCATTTTGTAGCAAAATTTCCTCATTATATTCTGGCTGACCCTGAGTCTTGATAAAATTGGTAATATCGCGAGCTTCCTTTTCTGAGACAAAGGCGCCTTGAATACGTCTTGGCTTTGATATTTCAGCTGAAACAAAAAGCATGTCACCATTGCCTAATAACTTCTCTGCTCCACCCTGATCGAGAATAGTTCGAGAGTCAGCATTTGAAGCAACAGCAAAGGCGACGCGAGTCGTAATGTTGGCCTTAATCAAACCCGTGATGACATCGACACTCGGCCTTTGAGTGGCGACAATGAGGTGGATTCCAATCGCTCGAGCCATTTGGGCTAAGCGGCAGATTAACCCCTCGACTTCATTGGCTGAGACGGCCATGAGATCAGCCAACTCATCAATCACAATGACAATATAAGGTAAGGCCTCTGTGCCTTTGGCGGCATTATAATCACTAATATTTCTCTTCCCGGCTTGTTGGAGGACGCGATAGCGATGCTCCATTTCGGCAACGGCCCACTTGAGAGCACTGACGGTTTTGTCTTGTTCCACGATGACTGGCGTCAAAAGATGGGGCAGATCGTTATATAAAGATAGCTCAACCCTTTTTGGATCAACTAAAATCATTTTTAATTGGCTGGGAGAATTTTGATAGAGCAAACTGGTCAGTAAAGCATTAATACAGACCGATTTACCGGAACCGGTTGAGCCCGCAATAAGAAGGTGGGGCATTTTGGTAATGTCAGCAATCTGGGGATGACCGGCCACGTCTAGGCCGAGAATGACCGAGAGCTGAGATTTACGATTCTTAAATGTTTCTGATTCGATAATATTTCTCATCCGAACGATCTGGCCCTTTTTGTTAGGAACCTCGATTCCAACCAGACTTTGGCCGGGGATCGGAGCTTCGATTCGAATTGGATGAGCCGCGAGGGAGAGCGCGAGATTTTTATCTAAGCCGGTAATTTTCTCTAATTTAACGCCATCGGTTGGTTTTAAGGTGTATTGGGTGACGGTTGGTCCAACATTGACATCATGCATCGCCACATCGATGGAAAAATCAGCTAATGTTTTTTGAATGGTCGCGGCATTTTCACGAACATTACCACTATCAGCTCGAGTGGTCATCTCTTCTAAAAGATCATTTGAAGGAAAAGTCCAGCCTGAGGTATCACCGACCGTCATAGTTGGCGTCTCGGGCTTATTGGGTTCGGGTTTCTTAAGGCCCGATAAAACCGTTTTGACGGGATTGGTTTCATGAATCTTAATATCATTTTTTAAAGCCGGTTTTTCCTCATCTTTGTCTCGACGAAGTAAGCTTCGAAGTGAGGTGTTGGTGCTTAGCAAAACCCCAACGACAGTTAAGGCGAGTAAAATAACAAAAGAGACGGGGGCATTCAAGATTATTAGCAATAACTCCTGGACATAAAGCCCTAAAAGACCACCACCGTTGCCATTTTTAACAATCTCGACTGCCACCGCAGGGTTATAAAAAATCTGGAACATACCTGATAAAGAGGTGATGGTTAAGATAAGGCCAGCATAAGTAATCTTGCTGGTGTAATCAAAATCGGTTCGTAAAAGAGCGTAGCCAAAAGCCGCTAAGATAAACGGTAACAAGAAAGTTGTCCAACCAAGCCCCACCCGTAAACCTTGGTTGAGGCTACTGCCCAGGGAACCCCCAAAGCCAAAAAAACTGACCAGCATGACGAAGGCCACAATAAACAAAACAATCGCGACGATATCGCGAACGGTATCAGGATTGATTCTCGAGGTTGACTCTCGATCTTTGGTTTTGCTGGTTGAACCCCTGGGGCGACCAGGACCTCTTTTTCTAGACATTTTACTTTACTCTTAAACAAAATCATTATAGCAATAACGTCGGAATAATTAAAGAAAGCATTTCGCTAAATAGCCGTTACTTCTAAGCTCACGGTTTCTAAGTTCGAAAACCTGATCAAATGATTGTTCTTAGACCTCAATGACGACGGGAATGACAAGCGGCTTTCTCTGGGTTTGATTATAGAGAAATTCACTGATAGATTCACGCAGTTTTACTTTGAGCCCTTGCCAGTTTTGGTTCTTGTCTCCACTCCAGGTTTCAACAATTCGTCTAATTTCTTTCCGAGCGTTGTTGACGAGTTGTTCATTCTCGCGCATATAGATGAAGCCACGAGAAATAATATCAGGGCTAGTCAATAATTTGCCATGATCTTTGCTGATGGTACAAATGACGACAAAGACCCCTTCGGTGGACATAGATTTACGTTCACGCAAAACAATTTCACCAACATCGCCGATACCAAACCCGTCCACCAAGATGACACCATTTTGAACCTTACTCTCGCTTTTAGTGGCGCCTTGGTCAGTTAAATGAATTGAGTTTCCATTATCAAGGATAAAGATATTCTCTTCGGGAATGCTCAAAGATTTAGCAATCTCTGCATGACGAACAAGCATGTGACGCTCGCCGTGCCAAGGGGCAAAATACTTTGGTCTGGTCAGAGCAATCATTAATTTCAGTTCTTCTTGGCAAGGGTGACCCGAAACGTGGGTTCGACTCTTTTCGGCGTCAAAAACAACATTGACCCCTTCGCGGAAAAGATCATCCATGACCGCGGTGATCGAGCCTTCGTTCCCGGGGATAGGTGAGCTAGAAAAAATGACGGTATCGCCTTTTTTAATCTTAATATTTTTGTGTTCACCTCGGGCCATGCGGGATAAGGCAGACATTGATTCACCTTGTGAGCCAGTGCTCATGATCGTGACTAGATCATCTGGAAATTTGTTGATATCCTGGATCCTAACGACTAAACCCTGGGGAATCTTGAGATAGCCAAGACGGACCGCAATTTCGACATTTTTCAAAAGACTTCGCCCCGAGAAGGCCAGTTTTCGACCATGATCTCTGGCTGAGTCAATGACCATCTGGATCCGGTTAATTTGAGAAGCAAATGAGGCGATGATGATTCGTCCAGCCGCATGATCAAAGATATTCTCAAAACTTTCTTCTAAAGATTTTTCACTCATTGAGTAGCCAGGTTGTTCGGCGTTGGTACTATCAGAGAGAAGCATTAACACCCCTTCGTGGCCAAATCTTGATAATTTGGCTAAGTCAGTATACTTGTTATCGAGGGGTGAGTGGTCAATCTTAAAGTCTCCGGTATAGATCACTCGACCAATTGGGGTTTTAATCGAGACCCCAACGGCATCAGGGATAGAGTGAGTGACGCGGAAGCATTCGACTTCAAAAGCCCCCAGCTTTAAAATGTCCTTATCCGGGTCAATGACGTGAAGTGATCCAGCGATATTGTATTTAAATTCAGTAAGCTTGCTTTCGATCAGACCGATTGTTAGCTTTGTGGCGTAAATTGGGACAGAAAGCTTGCTCCATAAATAAGGGATAGCGCCGATATGATCCTCATGGCCATGAGTGACAATAATCGCCCTGACCTTGTCTTTTTTGTCATCTAAATATGAAATATCTGGAATCAAATAATCGACTCCAAGCATCTCATCGCTTGGGAACATAAAGCCCATATCAACAATGATGATGTCATTCTCGTATTCATAGACGGTTAGATTTTTACCAACTTCACCCAAGCCACCAAGGGGGGTTATCTTTAATAAGCCCTTCTTAGGATCTTTGGTCAACGGCTGGTGCGTTTGTTTCATTTTCTGATTTTGTCCATCGGGTTGTGGATGGTTTTGATTTTTGTGTGGAATCATTATTCCCTTTCTTTAGTTTTCGTCAAAGGCCGTTTGGCCGTTGACGGAAGTTATTTGTTAATAAGTTAAATTCTTAAAATAATTTTTCTTGTTTTACTTTTACACTATTATTAATTGGTGAGGCCGGTTTGTTTACAATCGCCGTCTTTTTTTCTTTTGGTTCAGTCTCGTTAATTTCGTCAATCTTTTCTAAGATCTTAGGAATTTTAAGAAAATCAGCTTTCAAGGTGTCACGCATGCCACCATTGTAAAGGGCTGCCGCTGGATGATAAAGGGCCAAAAAAACTTGAGATCGACCCAAAAAATCTTTGCGAAAAGCCTGGCCGTGGGCTTTTGAGATTTGTAAATTAGGAAAGAACCGAGTCATGGCGTGACGGCCGAGGAAGACGATCAGCTTTGGGTTGATGAGCTCGATCTGCCTTTTAAGGTAAGGCCAACAAGCATCAGCTTCACTGGTTTCGGGATCACGATTGTCGGGGGGGCGATGTTTTAGAACATTCGCGATATAAACGTCTGACCGCTGCCAGCCCAAGCTTTTAATCATTTCGGTTAAAAACTTACCAGCTGCGCCAACGAAAGGCTCTCCTTGGAGATCCTCATCTTTGCCTGGCGCTTCACCGATGAACATCACTTTCGCCTGCTTATCGCCGACACCAACGACATCCGTGGTTTTAGTTTTGAATAAAGAACAACGCTCGCATTTAGCAACGAGGTTTTCTATCTCATTCAAAGATTTGGCATTATTAATAAGTGTTTCGTCAATCATTTGTATTTAAGAGCACTCAAACGTTATCGTTAGTATACCAAGTCTAGCGGAAAATGTCAACTTATCTGACAAAAATCAGGTAAGGTCAGGCCCAGGGAGCTAATTAAGTAAAAGCAATCTGGCTTTCATTCGGGTTAAATCATAGATCGCAAAAGTTGGTTTACCAAAATGGGCCGTTATCTCTCCAGGATTAATCATGATCGTCCTTCCTATCTTTTCTTCCCAAGGAGTGTGCGTGTGGCCATAAAAGACGAGATCGTACTTAGCTTCTAAAGCCAATTTTTTAGCATAAAAATCATAATGAGTAAAAGCAATTTTCTTTTTTTCAAGATTAATAGCCCCAAAATCGTTAAAATACTTAAGCTTTTCGGGGAAAATTAAACCAGACTCAAGTTTTTCCGCGATGACTTTATCGGCATTCCCGAGAGCTAAATACACTTTTTGTGGCCAATGATCAAGCTCACAAAAGACATCTTCGTTTTGAATATCGCCGCAACAAATTACCGTGGTGATCCTCTCGCGGTCTATGATTGATTTAGCTTTTTTAAGGTAGGCCAAATTGCCGTGAACATCACTAATAATGGCTATTTTCATAACTCGATTTTAGCATACAGGTAAGCTCATTCGAAAGATCAAGATCAAGCTTTTGGTAAAGTTGCCTTGATCGAGAGATTATTTCGACCTTGGGAATCAATCTCGGTTAATTTGACTTTGACTTCTTGGCCTTCATTAAGAACGTCGGTGACCTTTTCGACTCGTTCATTAGCGATTTGTGAGATATGAACTAAACCTTCTTTGCCTGGCATAAACTCAACAAAAGCGCCAAAGTCCATGATCTTTACGACTTTCCCATTGTAAGTTTTACCGATTTCAGGGTCTGCGACGATCCCATTAATAATCGCAACCGCTTCATCGGCGGCCTTGCCATCAACAGCGGCGACAACCACCGTCCCATCGTCTTCAATGTCGATCTCAACGCCAGTGTCGGCGATAATCTTGTTAATAACTTCGCCTCCTTTGCCAATAACCGATCGGATCTTTTCCGGGTTGATATGTAAAGTTGTCAATCGAGGCGCATATTGAGAAAGTTCCTGATTTGGTTCCTTAATCGCTCCTTCCATGACATCTAAGATTTCCAGCCGAGCCACATTAGCCCGTTTCATAACTTCGCTTAGAAACTCAATCGTTAAGCCTTTTACTTTAATGTCCATTTGGATGGCCGTGATACCGGTTCTGGTCCCGGCTGATTTGAAATCCATATCACCAGCAAAATCCTCAGCCCCCATAATATCGGTTAAGATAACATGCTTTTTGTTTAAGTCGCCATCGTTAGTCATCAGACCCATCGCAATTCCGGCAACATGTGCCTTAAGTGGGACGCCAGCATCCATCAAAGAGAGAGAAGCACCACAGACGGAGCCCATCGAGCTAGAGCCGTTACAGCTTAGAACTTCGGAAACGACCCTGATTGTATAAGGAAAATCAGTCTCTAAAGGTAAAACGGCCTCGATTGCTCTTTCAGCTAAAAAGCCGTGGCCAATGGCGCGGCGACCCGCGCCAAGTCGACCAGTCTCTCCATAAGAAGCCGGCGTATCGACGTAGTGATGCATAAATTTTTTACTAAAATCTTGATCCATGCTTTCAACAATTTGGGCCTTTGACGGAGAGGCGAGAGTTGTGATAGAAAGAATTTGAGTCTGACCTCTTTGAAAAAGTCCAGAACCATGGGTTCGTGGTAAAATTCCAACCTCGCTCGAAAGCGCTCGTACTTCATCAAATTTACGATGATCTGGACGAGTCCCTTCATCGAGAATGGAACGTCTAACTTCCTCTTTGATTATTTTTTGAAAGGCGGCGGCGATATCAACCTCCTCAAACTTTTCACTAAATTCACCCACGACCATATCTTCCAGTTCAGCCAGAAGTAAATTCCGGGCGATCTTGTCCTTATGTCGGATCGAGTCTCCAAGTTTGCTTTCTAAGTATTTAGAAACAGAAGTATAAACAGCCTCGTTTGGTAATCGTAATTCGTATTTTTGAGCAGTCACGTTTTGGTCCTTGACCATTTCGAGCTGCAATTTATTTACAGCTTGGAGCGCCTTAAAACTTTGGGCTAAAGCCTCAGCAATTACTTCTTCTGCGATTTCCTTGGCGCCACCTTCGATCATTGTGATCGCGTCTTTGGTTCCAGCGACTAGAATATCGAGCTCAGAGGTTTCGATTTGTTCGGAGGTTGGATTGATGACAAATTCACGGTCAATCTTACCGATCCGAACTGCTCCCAAAGGTCCTTCAAAAGGAGCGCCACTAAGCATTAAAGCGGCTGAGGCGGCATTTAAGCCTAAAACAGCTGGATCGATGGTCCCGTCAAGAGAGAGCGGCGAAACAATGATTTGAACTTCGTTCATATAGCCTTTTGGGAACATTGGCCTGATGGGCCGGTCGATCATTCTTGATCGTAAGATCCCGAGTTCTGAAGGTCGGCCTTCCCGCTTGATGAACCGAGAGCCTGAGATTTTACCGGTCGCAGACCATTTATCTTGGAATTCAACAGTCAAAGGAAAATAATCTAAATCTTCCTTGATGTTTTTTGAGATGACGGCCGTTGCTAAAACAACTGAATCGTTGTAGCGGGCGACGACAGCACCGTCAGCGAGTAAGGACATTTTGCCAACCTCGAATGACATTTTTGTACCGCAAAAATCGGTCTCGTATACTTTTACTTTGTTTTGAGTATCCATAATACTCCTTTCTGACCCGATTAATTGATTCGGGTCAAGAGGGAATAGGAGTCAGAGGGAGAATTCCTTGTCATTTACATGATTTTCTGCTGATACAGAAAAACCCTTACCCTTATATGACAGTAGAACTCCTATCTCTGAATCCTATTTTCTTTTATTTAATCTTTTAATGAACCAATTCCTCTCCAAAAAGCTGGAGAGATATTGACTCACTATTTTCTTAGGCCAAGTTTTTTAATGACAGCTTCGTAGCTCTCTTTATTCTTTTTTGCGAGATAGTCGAGCAGACGACGACGCTTGCTAACCATTTTCAAGAGTCCTCGACGAGAACTTTCATCTTTTTTATGAGACTTGAGATGGTCCGTCAATCGTTTAATTTTCTCAGTGAAAACAGCCACCTGAACCTCTGGGGAACCAGTGTCCTTGGTGTTGCGAGCAACCTCTTTGCGTAATTTATCTTTTTCATCTTTTTTCAGTGCCACGGAAACTCCTTAATTATTTCTTTAACAAATTTATTATAGCTTATTTTGACCAAAAATTCAATGCTTTCATCGACTCTCGGCGTCGGGACTCATGACCGCTTCGATTGATCGGGCTTCTTTAATCGTGAAATGACCTATTTTAGTTCGTCGTAACTGTGTCAAATAGGCACCACAGCCTAGGTCTTTGCCGATATCTTCGGCCAAGGTCCTAAGGTAGGTTCCGCTCGAACAGGCAACGCGGATTGATAAGACGGGCCACTCATAATCGATAATTTCAATCTTTTTAATGGTAATGGCTCTGGGCTTGATCTCGACTTTTTCGCCTCGACGGGCGAGTTTGTATGCGCGCTTGCCATCAACCTTGATCGCGGAGTATTGAGGAGGAGTTTGTTCGATTACGCCGATGAATTTATTGAGTGAGCCTTGAACCTCAGCCTGATCAAGCTTGTCTACTTTCGGGGTTTTGCTTAGTTTTCCTTCCGGATCACCGGTGGTACTGGTTGTCCCTAGAGAAAGCGTGGCTTCGTATTCTTTATCGAGCTTCATATACTTTGCTTGATTTTTTGTCTCTGGTCCAATCAAAATCAGCAAGAGCCCGGTGGCAAAAGGATCTAGAGTGCCCGCATGACCGACTTTTAGGTCACTTTTAGTAATCGAGCCTTGATTCTTAGTTTGTAATTGTCTTCGCAAGACCCCACGAAGCTTGGCCACGACGTCAAAGCTTGTCCAGTCAGCTGGTTTATCAATTAAAATTAAACCCTCGAGATTATTCATGCTTATAGTTTAACAGTCGCTCAATCTTCTTGCCAGGTTCGAATCCCGATGTTTTTGTTGCCGATCCCTTCGAGTTCAGAAGGTGAATAGGGGCTGGCATCATCGTCAAGAGCCGCTCCGGGCTGGTGACTTTCTAGAATAGAGCCAAGTGGTTTAATAGTGTCTTCCTTGGCTTTAGCATCTTCGATGTCGATTGAGGGGGGAGTTTCGTCGATTTCTTGATCGATCGACTCGATGGCTTTAGAGATAGGATCGTCTGAAAAATCAACGACCTCGGTTTCTTTCAAAAGAGTTTCTGTATCTTCTGGTTTTGGTGGCTCCGGCAAGACCGGTTCAACGGTCTTGGTTTGGCTTACATCAGTATTTATAGATGGCATTGTCTTTCCTTCAGCGAGTGCTATATTTGAAACAATTTGATTTAAAGTCGCCTTGAGGGTCAGTCCAGTTAGATCAAACTCAAGTCTTTGACCGTAGGCTCTGTATTCGGGGAAAGTAATAATCTTAGTAAGGTCTAATTTTGTCTTGGTTTGGATTAGGCCATAGATTTTGTTTTTATTATCTTCAAATAACAATAAGGAAAAATCAGCCTCAGGAATGTTGATAAAATAGTCATTAAAAATATTTCTAAGATCATCAATTGAGAGATCTTCTAGCTTCGCGTCTTGAGCTGAGAAAGCGGCTAGGGCCAGACGAAAGTCCTGGTTATAGTCAATCCGAGACAAAAATTCACCAGAAGCCTTGAGGGTATTGATCGAACGGTTTTTGTATAAGTGACTAATAATCTCTTGTTGCTTGGCTCCAGCGGCTAGCATCTGAGCCGAGATAGTAAGGGATTTGGAGGTGGTGTTTTCGTATTTGAAACTGCCCGTATCGGCAATAATCCCAGTTAAAAGACAGGTGGCGACTTCTTGGTCGAAGTTACCAGCGCCGAAAGACTCGATGATTGAGACTAGAATCTCACAAGTCGAGGTCGCCGTGAGATCGACGAAATTGACGGTTCCAAAGTATTCGTTACCAGGGTGATGGTCAACATTAATAATCGGCGTTTCAAAAAAAAGTTCCGTTTCACGATCATAGACCGTGTCAATCTTATTGACTGAGGGGGTGTCCAAAACGAAGATCAGATCATATTTGAAATTACCCTGAACAAACTCAATATCGCTTTGGCTCAACTTTCCCATCTTGGGGGTGATGATGACATTGACTGAATTATCCTCGCGATGATAACTTACGGCTCCGATCGGTGTTTTTTGGTTATCAAATTTTAGGATAAGGTCGCGGCTGCCCGTGATCGTATCTTTGATTTTTGATAAGTTTGGCAAAAACTGATAATTTTCTTTAATTGTCTCGCTAGAAACCAAACTAACTTCTTTGCCTAATTTGGTTAGAACTTTTTCCAAAGCGAGCATAGAACCGAGGGCGTCACCATTTAGACTCGAATGGCTCACAATCAGAATTGAATGATTATTTTTTATTAACTCATTTATTTGTTGTTTTGGTGATAATTCCATAGAGTGGCTTTGTTTCGTGAAGCGCCATCATACCCCAAAAAGTCAATTTTGTCAACGAAAACAGGGTAAACTGAGTTCTACTACCGAATGCACCACTTAAGACAAGATATTAAATAAACGCCTCTGATTTATTTAATAAGAATAATCCTATCGTTTCGCTAAAACATGTACTACAATTACCTTATTAAACAAAAACAATAACTAAAGAGTCATATATGTCAGACCCATCAATAGATAACCAAGATAACCAGCCTGCTAATAACGGAGACTGGGTTGCTCCGCCGAAAGATAAAAAGAGACTCTTTAGTACTAAGAATAAAACAAAGAAAGACGAAACCTCAGTTAAGATCACTGAAGGCTCGACTGGTTTAAAGAAAAAACCAAAACTCTCAATAACCTTACTTGCGGTCGTCGTCTTAAGTGTTGTCATTACTGGTGCTTATTTACTCTATCGATCATTTGCTGCTGAACCAGTTTTATCTACTGCTATTACTGTTGATGCGAACAAGGTCACAGGAGAGGTGAATCCGTTGTTGTTTGGGAGTAATTTCCATAGTGCCGCTGGGGGCTATAAAGATGGCTTTGGAATTTGGAATCCAACGATTAATCCAAGCACAAACAAACCTTATGGAACTGACCCTAAAATGGTAAGTGCGGCGAAGAATATTGATATGAAGGTCGTAAGATGGCCAGGAGGCACCGGTGTTTCAGCTTTTAACTGGAAAGAGTGGATTGGACCAGTTGCAAGTCGTCCATATGATGGTTGCATAAAATACACGGACGCTACAAATACGGTTTGTGCTGAATATAAAATACGGTCGTTTGGATTACCAGAATTTTTGAAGGTTACTCAGGATATTGGTGCAACTCCAACTATTGAAATTTCTGAATATATTGGGACGGCACAGGATGCAGCTGATCTAGTTCAATATTTAAATTCACCAGCTGATGCCCAGCATCCATGGGCTCAAAAAAGAGAAATTGATTTAGCAAATATTGGAGCGATCTCAGGCAAAATAGGAGTAAAGTTTTTTGAGTATGGGAATGAAACTAACCTAAATCTTGGCATTCCATGTAAGTGTGGTGAGACAATTTATCCGACTTGTCCTACAGTCTGTACAACTAAGATGCCTGCTCTAGCGGCCCAGAACTATATCGATAACTATTTTCAATATAAAGCCGCAATGGTAGCGGTTGACTCTAGTATAAAATTTGGGGCGGTTGTCGCTGGTAATCAGTCGGTGTGGACCCTCCAGAAAGATAGTAGTGGAAACATTATTCCTGATACGGACTGGGACCATACCCTTTTAACAAATGACAATAATGGTAGTAAAAAAATTGACTATCTTGTTTACCATGCCTATATTCCTTATTATGAAACTCATGCGAGTCGATGTGATAACTTGCCAGCAACGATTCCTGATCCAGCCGATTCAACAAAAACAATTACCAATTCGGCCTATTGTGATTCTACTGTGCTTAATCCAAAAATACCCGACCCAAACAAACAGAACAAAGCAAACTGTGAGCTGAACAATCCTACGACCTGCAACCAAGGGTGTGATGATACCTCATCGTATTACAATGGACCGAATAATGTAAAAAGGGCCCGTTGTTATAAAGGCTCGGACTGGCGATATATTTCTGATGCTAAAACAGTTTTTAACTTTTCCCTAGGAGCCGGTTTGGCTGAACAAGAGGAAATAAGCATGCTTAACGCCAAATCAACAAAATTTAGCTCTGCTAACTCAAAAGGCTTAACCCAAAGAGACACCCCAATTCCAATCGCAATTACTGAGTATAACGGTGGCTTTGTGCAATCAGAAGGATTGCAGAAGCCGTATAGACACACTCTTGGTAATGCCTTAGTTAATGCCGATCTTTTTGCGACAATGATGCAACCAGGTAACAATGTTATGTTTGCTAATCAATTCCAATACCCAAACAGTTACTGGGGGATGATTTTTGATGAACGCAGAGACGATACGACAAAATGGCAAACTGTGAAACTTGATAATATTATTAAACGCCCCAATTATTATACTTATGATCTCTACGCTAATCATTTTGGGACTAAACTAATTGCTTCAACGACCGATGCCAGCGAAGTCAACGGGACAAGTTATACAACTTCAAGTCCTTATCTCAACATTGCTGGAAGTTGGAGTAGCCCCACTTCCTACACTGTCCCATATCTTGCCGTCAATGCCAGTAAAAGTACGGATGGGAATACCCTCTACCTAATGGTTATTAATAAAGATCAAGATAAGGCGAGACCCTCAACGATTAATCTATCAGGGTCCAGTGGCAATAACGCCAAAGCATTTACCCTAAACGCTAAAGATGCTAATGGGAATATCTTGCCGATTGAGACCACGAACGCGCTAGATCCGACCAACCCGGCGATCCCTGAGCCGAATGTCAAGATCTCCTCTCCCATCGCTGTCCCCGTCAACGGTTCTTCTTTCACCTATACCTTCGAACCTCACTCTCTTACCGCCATCGAAATCACCAGAACTAATAATATTGCGATCACCACTCCCACCGGAACTCAAAGCTATGCTAAAAACTCAATTGTTCCTGTCTCTTGGACAGGATTAGCTGGTGGAGAATACAACGTCTGGCTCAGAAGCAAGGACGCAAAAGGAGCAGACCACTGGGACGACAAAAGTAAAATGGCGGGAGGAGAAACGACTACTCACTCGGCTAGCATTACTTTAAGTGAAGACCTTGCTTCTGGCTATCAAGTTGTCATTGGCTGGCGGCCAGTCTCAGGAAGTGGAGACTGGACAAGTTATGGGTCTCAAACAGGTTCATTCTCAATCACTGACCCGACCGCCCAACCAGCCCCAGTCATATCTATTACTGCTCCATCAGGAACTGGGAGTTACACCAATGGGGCTAATATTGGAGTCAACTGGACCACTAGTACTAAAGCGACTGGTGAATACTATATTTGGCTTCATAAAGATAGCCTCTGGTTTTCTAAAGGCAATCTCCTTGCGACAGGATTAACTTCTTACATAAAAAGCATCTCTTTAAACGAACCACAAGGGACTGGCTATCAAGTCGTGATGGCCTGGCGACCCGTTGCTGGAACAGGTAATTGGACCGCTTGGTCAACCCAAAATGGTTCTTTTGCCATCGCTAACGGGACGATTAATATTACTGCACCAACCGGGACAGCGTCTTACACTAAAGGCTCAACACTAACTACAAACTGGACAAGTGATCTGACCGGAGGTCAATACAACATTTGGGTAAGGAGTAAAGATGCCAGTAATAATGATCTCTGGAGTAATAAAGGGACGGTCGATGGTAGTCTTAAGACTAAAAACATCACTCTTACTGAAAACCCTGGCAGTGGCTATCAAATTGTCTTAGGCTGGAGAGCCACTATTGACACAGGAGCTTGGACGAGCTGGGGAACCCAAACAGGCGCATTTACGATTACTCCAGCCACAGAAGGCACAACCCTAGCCCTGACTCTCAACCATATTGACCTCACCCCTAATACCACCCAAACCATTAAAACTGGTAAAACTATTCAATTTAAAGCTTCAGGACAAGACAGTAGTCACAAAGCCATCTCAGGGCTAACCTACACTTGGACTAATACTACCACCACTGGTCTATTCAACAACAAAACAGTTGGTACCTATACGGTCAAAGTCACTAGTGGAGGCAAGACCAGCAATACCGTGACGGTCAAGGTGACTAAGTAGAGAGGGTTATGGTGTTGCATGACCTTTTCTATAATTATAGAAAATAAAAAATAGTTTATAGACATATAGGGTGTTATATAATATCAAAAAGCTTGTTACAAAGTATGTTTTTATTTATACTAATTAAAGAAAATAACAAAAGAGGGGTGTTTTATGGATTTTGTAAAGGTAAATGTCTCAAACGAAAAAGCGCAACCTGAGGTTCAGCAATCTCAACCAGCGAAAAAAAGAAAGAAAGGGTTCTTAGATAAGTTAGTTAAGCCACTGGATTATTTATTAAAGGCCTTGATCTATGCCACAATTTTTGCCTTTCCCTTGGTCTTTACCGTTCAGACCTACGATATCCTGGCTTTGCCAAAACAGACTTTTTTGGGAATTGCAGTTTTAAGCTGTCTTGCTATTTGGCTAATAAAAATATTAATTTCCCGTGATTTTAAGATGAGACGAACGCCGCTTGATTTACCGATCTTGATTTTTGGAGCCATCTATCTGATTACGTCATTAGTCTCTATTTCTCCAATAAAAAGTATCTTAGGTTCATACGGGCGGATAGATGGCAGTTTTTTGACCGTTCTTTTCTTTATTATTCTCTACTATTTAGTCGTCAACAATTTCCGATCAAAGAAGGAAATTACAGGGATGATTCTAGCTGTTATCATCTCAACCTTATTGGTGGCGATCTTGTCCTTTATGCAAATATTCGGCATCTATATCTTGCCGTCTGAAGTTACGAAGATTAAAACCTTTAACCCGATTGGAACCTTGAATGCCCTAGCGGTTTTCATTATGGCTGTCATTCCGATTACGACCGCTTTGGCTCTTCGCAAAAAAAACGAATCACGTCTTTCCTTTGCTGGGATTAGCCTTTTATTCTTCATCCTTTTAATCATTATCAATGTCAGATCAGCCTGGCTAGGTTTGTTCGCGGCTTCAATTGTCTTGGTCGTGATGCCCCTACTTGAAAAGAAAACAGACAAAAAATGGCTAATCTTGCCCGCCATGATTGGTCTCCTATCGCTCGCACTGGTCTTTGTCACGAGCCCGACCACCTCTAACCTACCAAAAGAAACTGTCTTAGATTACCAAAACTCGATTGAGCAAGTTAAGCAAGCGATTAAAGAGAGGCCAGTTTTTGGTTCTGGTCCTGAAACCTACGCTTATGATTTCTCTAAATTTCGATCGGCAGAGATGAACAACCAAGAAAATTGGTCACTTCGCTTTGACCGGGCCTATAGTGGCATTTTAACAAGTGGCGCGACCTTGGGTATCTTAGGCACGGTCGCTTATCTTTTGTTAATTGTTATCTCTGTTATCACGGGGATTTTCAATTTCCGAAAAGCGACCGATGAGGATACCAAATATATTACTTTAGGTGCAACCGCCGTGGTCACGGCCGTTGGCGTCATGAGCTTTTTCTACTTTGCCAACTTTGCCTTAATGATGGTCATGTGGCTAAGTCTAGCCCTAATTGGCACGGCCCGAAAATCTCAAGAAGCGGCCGCGGATGATGTTGAAGATATCAACCTTAATAAGGCCTCCTTGGAAGCCAAAGTCTTTTCGACTGTTTTCTTCGTCCTCCTTTTTTGCGGATCTATATACGGGATCTATTATTCTGGTAAAGTTTTTGCGGCCGATATTACCTATAGGAAAGCTCTAGAGAAAACCGATAAAGTTGAAAACCTAAAAGAAGCCGAACAACTTCTAACAAAAGCGATCAAGCAAAATGGCAATCAAGAAGCCTATCGTTTATCACTTTCAAGGGTTCTTCTTGTTGAAGCAAACCTAGAGAATCAGAAGAAAGAAGGCGAAAAGGACGTTAAGAAGATCCAAGACTACCTTTCACAAGCGATTGAACAAGGCAAACAAGCGGTTAACACCAATCCAAACAGCGTCTCAAATTGGGAAGGGATGATTATCGTTTATAGAAATGCTGCCCTTTATGCGACTGGGGCCGTTGATTGGATCGAGAAAAGCTATTTAGAAGCACTCAAACTTGAGCCGACCAACCCAGTTCTTGTAAACGGCCTTGGCCAAGTATATCTGACTAAAAATGAAGTCGACAAAGCCGCAGAATATTTTAATAGAGCCCTTAGCTTGAAGAGTGATTATGCCGACCCTCATTACAACTTAGGGTTAGTCTATGCTGACAAAAAAGAATATGATAAATCAATTAGCGAATTTGAAACCTATCTAAGATTTGTCCCAGATAGCACCGAAGCCAAAACTCAAATTGAAACGGTCAAAAAACTCCAGGCTAACCCCAACGCCACAACAACGTCTGACGACGGCTTAAAGGGACAACCCCCAGCCACAACTGGAACAAGTACTAGTAGCCAATCTTCAACTACAAATAACTAAGTTGAACATGAAAAGGTTTCACATGAGGTGGACTCAGAGCTTAATTGGTTTATATGTACTATCGATTGGGTTAATCTTTGGGCCAGCAGCGCTCGCTATGTCTAGCTCAAACTATCGCATCGATGCTTATGAAATTAACTCTTTCGGTGGGGTAGGGGCTTCAACGAATTACAAATTAGTTACTTCAGGAGGAGAACCTTTTATGACTGAGGGGTCGAGCGCTAATTACAAACTTGGTCCTGGTTTTCCTTATGAAATTAGTTATGGTATGAAAGTTAGTTTTTTGAATAATGGTGCGGGAATTTATAAAAGCTCTCAATCATCAGATGTTGATCTTGGTAATATACAAGCAGGTTCGCCAGTAACGGCTAGTACCGACATTAAAGTTAGCTCAGACGCACCCGAGGCCTATAGTTATAATATCGCAGTTAATCGCAATGATGCAGATACAACTTTAGATCTCACAACCAATCCTGCAATTAATATCCCTGATAAAACCGCCTGGGACCCGAGCGCGAATGCGGGCAATGGAAATGGAGCGATTTGGACTGGAACGGGGCTAGGCTTCACTGTTTTTTCCTCAACCGCCACTAAAAACACGACTTGGTGGGGTGCTGGAACCACAAAAACAGATAGTAATAATAAATACGCTGGTTTACCGCCCACCGCTCAAACGATTATGAATCAATCCGGTTATACAGCGGGTGATACAACAACGTCCGTTGGATACAAACTTGACGTTGATCCTGGTCAAAGGAGTGGCTATTATGACGGAATAATTGTATTTACAGTAACTATGGCTTTATAACGAGTCAAGCAATTAGTTGACCCAAGCGAACGGAGGTTGTTGGGCAATTAGAAAATCGTAGTCTAGCCTCCTTTCTTTTTGGTTCTTTTTCTTCTACTGTTACAGCGGCGACTTGATGTTTTGTCTCATATACTTTCAGTA
>CAIMLA010000006.1 GCA_903842085.1 uncultured bacterium
AAAAGCAAGGCTTTACATTAATTGAATTGATGGTTGTAATGGCGATTATCGCTGTTTTGGCAACTTTGATTATTGGAGCAGTAACGGTGGCTCGGAATACTTCAAAAGAGACGGTTCATCGAGGAAATGCAAGGACTTTGCAGGCGGGGCTAGAAGCTTATTTTGCAAAAAATAGACAGTATCCAGCATCGACTGGCACAGTTGCATTTTCTGCTGCTGCCACAAGTACTTCAGTTACGATTGGTGCGACTGCTGAGTGTACTGTTGCTACTCAAACAGGGGGTGGAACAGTTACGTATTCAACTGGTGGTTACTCAATTACGCCTTATGACGCAGCTTGTACAGCAAGCATGGGTGCTGGTGACGTTTTGACTAATAACTAATCAAGAAAATATTTGTGTGAATAAAGACCAGCTTAAGCTGGTCTTTATTCGTTTGTTACCGAAATTGATGATCGATAAATTAAATTGTAGCTACTTTGGTAGTTATGGTTTAATGACGCTTTATAGTGTATAGTTTTTATATGATAACTGTGATTATGTTATTTATTTCGGGTTTGATCATTGGCAGTTTTGTAAACGCGCTTCAATATCGGATTCAGGTTAATAAAAAAAACATTGGCCGGTCATATTGTCCTAAATGTAAGCATCAGCTTGTTTGGTATGATATATTCCCTGTTTTAAGTTGGATAACTTTATTAGGGAAATGTCGATATTGTCAGAAGAGAATTTCAATCCAATATCCTCTTATTGAGATGATAACGGGCGGATTGTTTGTAAGTATTGGTATTAAATCAGGGCTAGTTTTAAAAATAAATGATGTTTTATTTGGCTTTATAAATATTAGTAATATATTGATAACTAAATATTTATTTATGCTTCTTCTACTGCTTCTAATCACAACAATATTAATTCTTTTGGCTCTTCATGATGCTAAGACAAGTTATATTTTGTCATTTTACGTTTATGCCGGAATCGTTCTGTCTATTGGTTACCATTTGATCGAATATGGAGGAAAATGGCAGATCGACAAGATATTTAATTATCTTCTACCGTTTTTGATCTCTGGCATAATACCGGCCCTGTTGTTTTTATTATTATGCGTGTTTTCTAGGGGCAAATGGATGGGAGCGGGAGACGCAGAATTAGCTTTATTTACCGGGATATTCTTAGGCTTATTTTTAACTCCGGTGGCATACTATTTTGCTTTCATCGTTGGGGCTGTCTACGGAGTGTCAAAAATTATCACTAAAAAATCTAAGATGAAATCGGCAATTCCTTTTGGTCCCTTTCTGGTAACGGGGTGTTTTTTCGCTTATATCTGTGGTGATTACCTAATAACTTATTATCTACGTTTTATGGGTTTATAAAAATTTAATTAAAGTGTAGAATAAATACAATGAGGGTCTTCAGAAAAGTACAAGTCGGGTTTACTTTAACAGAAATGATGGTTGTTTTTTCAATCATTGCAACTTTAACTTTGTTATCCGCCACTGCACTCCAATCAGCGAACAAGGATAATCTTGTTGATGAAGCGACCCAGCAGATTCTAAACGGTATTAGAGAAGCTCAAAATCGAGCCGTTGGAGTTTCTGTAGGCACAGGCAGCACAGATGTTAAAGCATGGGGGATAGAGCTAAATGGATCAGGCTACTCTCTAAACCATTACGACAAACCTATCGCTCAAAATTATTTAGTAAAGAACTTATTTAAAAATACTGCTTTCAGTAACAATATCACCGTTACAGCAAGACCTTCGAGTGGTTCGAATTCACTACCATTTTATCTGGCTTATAGCGTCCCCTTCGGGAGATCATATATGTCTTTTGGTGATTCTTGCACCTGTGATACTGTTACCTGTCAGAGTTCTCCCACGTTGAACCCTATTTGTAACTGGGGCATAAGCTCGCGGTACGAAAGAGACTGGAAGATAGCTTCAGGGTCTAATTATATTATCAGTATGGAAAAAAACTTAACGAGTTCAGCCATTATCACAGTCACCTATAAAGGCACCTCTATCGAAAGAATAATAAACATCAAAGCCTCTGGGGACGCATATGTTCAATAAAAAAGCAGTAAAACCCGGCCAAAGTTTAGTGGAGGTTGTTGTTGCTCTCGGGATTATAGCTGTTATTTTTTCAAGCATTATCACAATGGTCGTTTATAGTTTTAACTTGGCAGTCGCGTCACGTAATCGGACCGAGGCTGTTGCAATTGCCCAGGAAAAAATGACGGATAGTATAATCTTGATCAAAAGTAATTGTCCTTTAACAAATGTTAATGGTAATAGCCTAGGAAGCTATACTACCGATTTAACAAATATACTAGATGGCCAAATTGGCGAAGATAACCCTTCTGGGTTTTCTACTACCATTACAGTCAGGAAGCCAACTGCCGTCAACCCGAATGATGAGACGGGTGGAGGCAATATTAATATAGAAAAATTTTACATTGTTACTGTGACGGTGTCATGGAAGGACAAAGGCTTTACGAGCAATACTGTTTATCAATTAGATCAACTGGTGAGGGTTAATTAAGATGTTGAAAAATTATCTAAAAAGCAGAAAAAAGGGAATGACCATAGTTGAGCTTATGGTGGCAATGTCTATTTTTACAGTTATTATTACTTTAGCAGTCGGATCTTTTGTAGCGGTTAGTCGAATGAGGCTATTTGCCTTGAATTTGAAAGAATCCCAACAAAAAGTTCGAATTATGTCAGAGATGATTTCAAGATATGCTAGACAAGCCGACACGGTTTCGGTTTCATCTGACAACACGACCGTAGAAATGAAGTTCCGTTCCGAAGAAGCTGACTTAACTCTAAGATATGCCGCCAGATTTAAAATTTCCGAAACAGCAGTTGGGAGTAATCAGTATCTGATGAAATACTATGAATGTGTCCCAACCTTGTCTAATTTGGACTGTCTGAATGGTTCTCCTGCTCCAGAAGGAATAGATTTATTTTCGGGGAAAATGATCTTGGCTTATCAATCGAACTTAACTCAATCATACTTTAAACTAAATGATAACAAATCCCTTAATGCAAATCCTGCGGATCCAGTCAAAGGCTATGTGCCATCTTTGAGTATTAATCTTGTTTCTCAGCTTAATAATTTTTCAATTGATCCTTACTATAATAGTGACTATTTTAAAGTAAATACAAAGGTTATTTTGGAGAATCTCAAATGAAAAAGGGCGTCGCTTTAATTTGGGCAGTGATTCTTTGTGCGGTATTGATGTTGATAGCAACGATTATCACGACTGCCGTGATCAAAGAGAGTCAATTTAGCGTTAGAATAGATAGCTCAGTCAGAGCTTATAGCGCGGCAAGCTCTGGTATAGAGTGGGGAAAATATTGTATTGAAAGCGAGGCAGAAAAAAATGCAGGAAACCCAAGTCCTCCTGACCCAGCAGCAGCCTGCCTAAATGATATTAAGACATTTAACATTAATTCTACGCCAAACAATGTGAAGTATAATGTTGTAATAACTGGGGCAAGTCCGAGATATGTTATTAAAAGTACAGGGGAAGTTGGAACTGACGTCAAACGAACTTTAGAATATGTCTATAGCGCGGTTCCTCTAACTGGGATACTAAATGGCAACCTGGGAAGCGTTTCTAACCTCGGGCTTTCCGGAAGCTTTCTTCTCTCGTACGATTTCTGGGTTGTCCCTAGCAGTCAAAGCGAATTTGGAGTGCAAAATACAGCCTCGGGGAGTCAGAGGATAACTGTATTATATACTCCATACGATGTGGGTAACGAGAGAACACTTAGATTAAAAGTTACTGATGGAACAAAAACAGTAATTTCAGTACCGATCATTCTGAATAACAATTTGTTAAAAGACGGTATAACAGATTCGTATCGAGTAAAATTAGAAATAAGATATATCGACAAAAATACAGTTACACTTACAATCAAGAGGCGCTACAATCCTAGTTTTGAATTAGAATATTGTACTAACCGAGTTTCAGTCGATTTGACAAAAATCACAGACCCAGAGATGATGGCGACCTTTAACTACTTTTATTTGGGCGGGATAGGCTATTCAACGGCGGCCGATCCATTAGGCGATGGAGACGTAACAGAATTAATGCTCAATGGGACAGCAGTCGCTTATCTAGATAATATTATGACTACGAGCTCTAATTACGCAAACTAGAAAACCTATTTTCTCTTTCCATGGAAAGCTTGGTGGACTTCACGAAGTTGTTTATCTGTGACATGAGTATATATTTGGGTGGTGGTGATAGAAGAGTGGCCGAGCATTGATTGAACCGAACGAATATCGGCTCCATTAATCAAAAGATCGGTGGCGAAGGAGTGACGAATAACATGAGGGGTAACCTCTTTGGAGATTCCCGACATTTTAGCGTAGCGTTTGATCATCCGTTGAATGCTCCGTGCGGTTAATCTCATATACTCGCCGTCTTCATAATCGTCTTTCGCCCCACCGTGGTGGATAAAAAGAGGCTCAAAAGAATCTTTTCTGGCTTTAACATATTCGGAAATAGAATCTTTGGCCGAATCAGAAAGAAAAACGATTCTATCTTTGCTCCCTTTGCCACGAACGACAAATTCACCCCGTTCGAGATTGACTTGTTTTCGGTTTAGGCGAACCAACTCACTGACCCGTAAACCAGTTGAAAACAGGGTTTCTAAAATTGCCTGGTCTCTCATCGTGATGAGGCGATTAGATTTGTTGGGAAAATTTTGTGGTGCTTTTAAAAGAACGTCAATCTCCTCGAACTCGAGAAAAGTAAAATGCTTTTTTTCAGCCCCTGATAGTTCAACTTTTTCGGCCGCAAGGGTTGGAATGTCTTTCTTGGCGAGATACTTCAAAAATGCTCGTAAAGCGATAATATGATAATTTTGGGTTATTTTCTTAATAGTACCATCCTTACCCGTATTCAACCGGTTCAGATAAAGGCGATATTTACGGACTAATTCAAGCGTAATCTCACTTGGTTTTAAGTCTCTTTTTCGATCAGCTTGAGCAAAATCCAAAAAGCGACTTAAATAGTGGTCATAATTACGAATTGTTAGGTCCGAATGGCCTTTCTCAATCTCGCAATATTCAAGAAATTCACGGATTAAGTCTTCGACTGTTTGATTTTGGGTCATAGATATATTGTAGCACTAATTTTTTGCTCAAAGAGTAATATCGTTTGGACGCGGTCAAAAACTTGATCAACTTGTGGAATTGCTCTAAATAAGGACACTTTTTTAGAAAATCAGAGATATCTTTTAAAAACTCTCTATTTAGGATAAAATATACAAGCTATGAATGCCCTACAAGCCCTTATTTTTGGTTTTATTCAAGGTTTTGGCGAGATGCTGCCAATCTCTAGTTCGGCCCATCTTGTTTTATTTCCATATTTATTCAAAATTAACGATCCTGGCCTCGCCTTTGATGTGGCCCTTCATTTTGGGACGTTGATTGCTATAATCGGTTTTTTTTGGCATGACTGGATAGAGATAATAAAAGCGCTTGTGAAATTAATCAAAGAACGCAAGATAACCGATTTCTATCAAAGGCTAGGCATAATGTTATTAATCGCCAGTCTCCCGGGAGCGATTTTTGGTTTGTTGCTAAATAGTTATGCAGAAACAATTTTTCGTGGCCCAATTCTAGTAGCGTTGATGCTTGCCGCGATGGGCGGCTTATTATATTACGCGGATCATCGTCAAAAGGGCAAGAAAAAGATTCAAGATTTAACTTATAAAAAATCATTTACGATTGGTTTAGCTCAAGCTTTAGCCATTATTCCTGGGGTGTCTCGGTCGGGAATTACAATTACGACAGGGCTTTTTGAGGGACTGACGAGAGGAGAGGCGGCTAAATTTTCTTTCCTTATGTCAGCCCCGATTATTTTCGGAGCGGCCTTAGCGAAGCTTCCTGATCTTTCAGGGCAAATACTCATGACTTCAACCTTTTGGCTTGCTTTTGTCTCTTCAATTGTCTCCTCCCTAATTGCGATAAAGTTCCTACTTGGTTTTGTTCGAAAGCACAGTTTTGATATCTTTGTCTTTTATCGGTGGGGACTTGCGGCTTTGATAATCGTGGTAGTTTTAATGAGAGGCTGAAATGGGACAAGTAATAGATTTTTTAATGAATGTCGATAAGTATATTGTCGTTTTGCTAAATAACTACGGAATTTGGGCAAATGTGATAATGTTTTTGGTTATTTTTGCTGAAACTGGCTTAGTTATCCTGCCATTTTTGCCGGGGGACTCGCTCCTTTTTGTCGTCGGAACTTTTGCAGCGAAAGATGGCTTTAACATCTTTATTATTTACCCGCTCCTGCTTTTAGCCGCGGTCTTGGGTGATAGCCTCAATTATTATATTGGCCATAAAATCGGTCGAAAAGCTTTTAATAGCAAAGCGGTCCCCTTTATCAATCATGAACAATTAGAAAAAACAGAACTTTTTTACGAAAAACACGGAGGGAAGACGATTATTTTGGCTAGATTTATTCCGATTGTCCGCACCTTTGCTCCCTTTGTAGCCGGAGTTGGTAAAATGAATTACAAAGAATTTATCAGCTATAATCTAGCCGGAGGATTTCTTTGGGTAACCTTATTTATTTTTGGTGGGTATTTTTTTGGCAACATCCCAGTCGTGAAAAATAATTTCGAATACGTCGTAATCGCGATTGTAGTTTTGTCAGTCGTGCCGCCACTATATGAATATATAATAACCAAAAAAAGAAAGAGGCAAAATGGAAAAAATTAAATTAGACTCAGGGTTGATTATTATCGCTGATCCGATTGCCGACGCTCAATCCTTTACCCTGCTGGTGATGTTTCGGACTGGCTCAAGGAACGAAACGAAAGCGATCTGGGGGATATCACACTTTTTGGAGCATATGGCCTTTAAAGGGACGAAAAGCTATCCAACCCCAGAAGCGCTTGTAAAATATCTTGATAGTTTGGGCTCGATGTACAATGCCTTTACCTCGAAGGAGCACACTGGCTATTACATCAAAGGCAGCAAAAAAGTTTTTGATAAAGCTTTGGGGATATTAGCCGAGATGACACTAGATCCGATTGTCTTGGACGCGGAGGTCGACAAAGAGCGAGGAACGATTATCGAAGAATTGAACATGTATGAAGACGATCCGAGACGAAAAATATATGATTACTTTGAGGAGTCAATCTATGATAACGAACAAATAGCCCAGGATATCATTGGTACGAAAAAAACCCTCGCCGGGATACACGCCAAAGAAATTGTCGGATATCGCCACCACTATTACACTGCGGGAAATGCGGTTGTGTCTATTTCGGGATATATCCCAGATGATTTAGAGGAAAAAGTAGAAATAGCTTTTAAGAAACTTTCTGGAGAGAAGCTTAATTACCTTCCACCAAAACCTAGTTCAGTTAAAAAAATAAACATTAAATACAAAAAAACTCAACAAACTCATCTTGCCCTTGGCTTTCCCGGGATCAAAGTTTTAGACAAAGATCGTGAAGCGGCGTCTATTCTGGCCTTGATATTAGGCGGGAATATGAGCTCCTTGATGTTTGGTGAAGTGAGAGAGAAACGCGGGTTAGCTTACTACATTAGTACTTATAGTGACAATATGGATGATACGGGTTGTTTTGTCACTTTTGCTGGGGTCAATAACGAAAAAGCGACCGAAGCAGTTAAGGTGATTAAGCAAGTTTATGATAATGTCTTCGATAAACTGACCGACATGGAGTTGCGACGGGCTAAAGATTATCTGGTTGGTATATTAACTTTAAAGTATGAATCTAGTGAAAACCGGAGCGAACAGAACGCGACTAGTTATCTCTATGGCAAAAAGTTAACGACGCTGGAGGAAAAAATAAAAGCGGTCGAAGCGATTACAAAAGAAGAAGTTTACAATATCGCCAAGAAATTATTAAATAATGACAAAGTTTGCCTCAGTTTAATTGGCCCCTTCAAAGACAATGTCGTCTTTGACAAAATATTAAGCAGATAGGCCTTGAAAGAAGGAGAAAAAATGGAAAAAACATTAGTTTTAGTCAAGCCAGATGGCGTTCAACGAGGCTTAATTGGTGAAATCATTGGTCGGTTTGAGAAGAAAGGTTTGAAGCTAATAGGGCTAAAGATGGTTAGCTTGGATGATGCGATTCTTGATAGCCACTACGCTCACTTATCTGATAAGCCTTTTTTTGCTGATATCAAAGATTTTATGAAAAGCTCACCGATTGTGGCAATGGCCTGGGAGGGGGGCAGAGGAACTGTCTCAGCCGTTAGAATATTAGTCGGTCCAACCAAGGGTCAGGAAGCTCCAGCGGGAACAATCCGAGGTGATTTTGGTTTGTCAGGCTCCAACAATATTGTCCATGCTTCGGACAGTATAGAAAATGGAGAATCAGAAGTAGGACGCTTTTTTCTAGCAGATGAACTTTTTGATTACGAAAAAACAGTTACGGCACATATCTATGCCAAAGACGAACGATAGACCAAAGAGCCTGGGCGGCCGCTTTTTTTAGACACAGACTTATGTTAGAATAAAGCAGTTTTGTATGACCCCGTAGCTCAGTAGGATAGAGCGAGACACTCCTAACGTCTAGGTCGCAGGTTCGATTCCTGCCGGGGTCGCCAAATGTCTTGGTTCCTGGTGTCCGTAATGCCTGAGATCAAGCACAAAAAATAACACGTTTTCGCGAGAGTCCGTATCTTATTTTTTACACTCACCCAGTGGATAAAATTGGATAGTACAAGGATTAAGTAGAATTATGTTAGAATATACACATGTCAGAAAGACAGTCAAAACCACCCGAAATATTACAAGCACAGGTTGCTGCATTTGCACATGAGATAGAAGACTATAAAGATCGAGACAATCTTCTTTCTCGTGTTGCTGAGGTTGCTGGAGGAGAGATTGAGGATATCACCAGAACCACAGAAAGTGTTGAATATCATAAAAATGAGTCAGGAGACTCTGTTAGAACCCCAATTGGTACGGACAGAACAGTTGCAACATCACAAGAATACATTGATTTTTTGCGGAATGTTGGTGGAGCTAAAGCCGATGTAATAAAAAATCGTGCAGACATGCTAATGGCTTATAGTACGTTTGACCATAAAGTTGAGCAACTTTTTAGAGTGCTGGTAACTGTCGAAAACACTAAGGAGCATCCATCATTTTTGGGGAATGGTTCAAATTCACGAGTTTATTCTATAGAGCATAATAACAATAAATATGCTGTCAGGAAGATCAGAAGCGCGGAATCTGTTAACTCTCATCTAGCAGGAGCTGTATTGGCTAAAGGAATATCTCATCTAGAACAAATAGTAGCGGCTTCTTTTGAAAAAGGAATCACTATAGCCGATGTTATACCTGGCAGACAATTCGGAGAGCTAAGCGTTACAGAAATTAAACAGATTACTAATGAGCAACTTGAAGAATTTATTGATACTATTATTTTAGCAAACAAACGTGGAATAAAATTTGATCAAAAACCTTCAAATTATTTGTATGACTCAAAGTTTGGTTTTGGGATAGTTGATCTAACCTCTGGAGAACAAGAGCTTGCATCTGCCCTATACGTCGCTTTTACGAATATGGGCATATATGGTAAATGGGGATCCTGTAAAACAGACGAAGAATATGCATTACAGCTTGAATTTCACAAAGCTAATATTGATGTATTACAGAGATATAGATCTATTATTGAAAAGAGATTAGATGGAAATACGCTAAAGGTTATTTTAGAAGGGATCGACAGAGATATTAATGCGGTTCAAAATAGCATAAATGAGTATTCGGATCCACAGTGGGTAGCAAAACAAATCGAGTCAAAAAAACAACAAAAAAATACAGTCTTTTAGTGTAATTCCAGCGCTACTCGTTTTGCCAACGTGCGCATGTTAGAACTAAGGTTTTTACAATATTAACCACTTAGAAGGACTTACGCAAAAGCTATTTTTTTGTTATTCTTTTTTTATGCCAACAATAAGAGATCTTGAGACTAAAGATCCGAAAATTCTACTCAATCGTATTTCGACAGAATTTCCTGAATTATCTTGGGATAATTTTAAATTTCTAAATCACGGCTGGGATCACGAAGTTATTATCTTAGACGACAAGTATGTTTTTAGGTTTCCCAACTCCTCGGAGTATTTAGAAATATTTAAAAATGAGCCTGATTTACTCATATTAATTGCATCAAACTGTAAAGTAGAGGTACCTACCTATCACTTTATTGCTAGTGATAGGTCATTTGGTGGATGTGCGTTTATCACAGGTAAAGAGCTAAGAGCAGATCTTTTGTCTAAAATATCAAAGAAACAACAACAAAGCATAGTAAATCAATTAGCTGATTTTTTAACTACATTACATACGATTCCAAAAAGAAAATTGAAGCCTTATCATTTAATACCAGAAAAGTTCCAAGATGATATGGGTAAGCTTAAACGCCAGGTGGAAAAATTTCTTCAGGACACACTATCAGACAAGGACTATAATTTTGCACTAAGTATCTTGCACGAAGTTGAGGTTGTCCACAGCACAAATGCACCTCTTGTATTAGTGCATGATGATTTACAAGGATCAAATATTCTTTGGAACGACAAGAATGATTCTATCAGTATAATAGACTTTAGTGATCGCTTTTTAGGTGACCCCGCTCACGATTTTGCTAGATTTTTTGAATATGGTGATGATTTTGTTAGACAAGTTTACGAAGCTTACTCCGGTCCTAAGGATAGTAATCTAATAAAGCGGGGAAGTCTTTTTTACAAAAGACTTAGCGTAGAGCTTATGGTTGCTTCTTTTCTAACGGACAAAATAAGTTTTAAAAAAGCAAAAGCATTCTTTGACAAAGTTAAGAGCACAAAAATTGGGAAAGAAAGATAAATTCTTGGTGATGCTTTTACTGCGCTACTCGACTCGCCAAATAAGATTAAAGGCTTAACAATAGCCTTTTTAATTTTGAGAAAAAAGCTATAATTGATATGTGAAAGTTGATATGAATAAAAGGCTTAGTTTGAAAATGTTTAAGAGTTACAAGATATATGGATTAATTACCATTATTTTAGTTATATTTATTATTATTTCTGTAACGATTGCTGTTATCTTTGATATATATCCTGATTGGTTTTTCCTTCCCGAATTATATTTTTTAAGCTTGGCAACTAGTCTTATATTTTTAATCAAATATTGGCATGTTAAAAACAACTCAAGCAAAGCAATGAAAGTCGTAGTCTTACTGTATCTATTTTTTGGTTTAGCATCTTTAGCTATGTTTTTATACCCTTATATCTTATTTCTATCTTGTAGCACAGGCTTGATAGATTGTGGCCCACCGATACCGATGCTAATATAATCCCCTCAAATGATTATCCTAACAAGTAGAAACAACAAAGTATAATACATATTTTAAATATTTAATTACAATAAAATGTAAATTAAAACGTCTCTACTCAAATTCAATCAGTATTGTGAAACAGCGCTTATATAACAACTAAAGTTCTAAACTCATCCCACCAAGCTCGCCAAAGTAAGCTATCTGGAACTAAGGTTCCCAAGTACAAATAAGACACGATATTCATTAGAATCCGTGTCTTATTTATTTACCCCAAACAGCGCTAGGACTAACCTTAAGACTCTAATTTTATTAGTCCAGACGAATAGGAAGGCCTAGGCCGCTGTGCTAAATAGAGACTATAATGTGTATTTTTGATAAAATATAAGTATGAACAATTATATAGAGAATTACTTGGACATAATAAGAAGCTATCCCCCTGGTAAAAACGAAAACTGGCCGCTTGCTGGAAATCAAATACTTGCTTACTTTGATGTTGACCAAAGCTTAGATATATATCAAAGGATCAATACATTATTAAATAACGGTTTAAGCGATAAGGAGATTGGTCACTTATTTCGGAAGCCAACAATTCTTCGATATTTTATATCTGAAAACGGTATTTTGGGACTAAAATTAGCAAAGGCTTTTAAAATTAAAGAAATCGAGGCGAAACAACGAACAGATTACTTTGAAACCCTTTCGAAGATTTTAAAAACCATGGTTGTAAGCGATCCTTACTGTCTTGACGGAAGAAACCTAGTTTGGAATCAAGAAGAGATAGGTAAAATCAAAGATAGAGTTGAATGGATAGATGTAACAGAACAAAACAGAAAGAAGCTACTCGGGTTGAATGTTGACCTTTTCGCCTTTGCTTGGTCGTATTTTTATAATCTTTTTACAGGGCTTGCTACAGAACTGCAAGGCCCCTATGAAATCATGCTTAATGGCAACCATTATAGGATGGTTGTTAGGGATAGCTTTGAAATAAATCCTAAGGATATCTGGGGTTTTGAAACTGGTCTTTCGCCCATAAAAATGTATTTTCTATTTACTCCTGAAACAGAATATAAGTTAAATTTTGAAAATCAACCAATTACTCATTCCCACAATAACGGTCTCATAAAAGTTGGTATAGAGTATGGGGGCAGGTTTGTAGTCAACGAAAAAGTAATAGAGGCAATCGGAGAAAAAATAACAAGTTTGAATTCACGAGTGCACAAAATCGTTAATTCTATGACACCAATTGACCAGGTTAGGAAGGGTGCCTATATTTCATATTATTCTTTAAGAAAAATTTACGAAAAAACGAACGAAGAATGGCGCCCCGATAAAACACTGGAGCCATTCATTAAGAAATTTGGCAATGAATTTATAACAAAAAAAGGCAATGATTCTGCTCAGAGAGAGGCCCAGGAATGGGCAAGAATTCTTGACCCAAGCGATGATTATATCGGAAGCATCGGGGGTTAGGTTCAAAAATAATTTCCCCAAGCCTCTTGATATCAGACTCGAGTTGGTCTCTGCGCTACTCGCTTCGCCAAACAGTACAAACTAAATAAACTGACTATATAGTCAGTTTATTTATATTAATGACGCAGATTAGTCTTTCTGCTAAGTGCTCATTGTGTTAATATACACTAGAAATCGGAGGGTCTACCAACAATGGTATGACCTTTTTCATTTAGTAACTTAAGGGAGGTCGAAGAATGAAAGAGGGTATTTTTGTTTCATTTGAGGGAGGCGAGGGTGGAGGAAAGTCGACTCTAATCAAAATGTTGGAACAACACCTTTGCTCATTGGGTTTCCGAGTCAGTATATTTAGAGAACCCGGTGGGGTACATATCTCTGAGGAAATCCGCTCGATACTCCTCTACAAGGACATGGAGCCCTTGACTGAACTATTGCTTTACGCTGCATCTCGAGCTCAGCTTGTGCCACAAGCCTTGCGTCCTGCCCTGGAGGAACATGACTTTGTGCTGTCAGATCGTTTTATGGATAGCAACGAAGCTTACCAAGGTTATGGACGAAATCTCGATTTAAAGATGGTCAAGGAAATAGTAGCTCTATCAACCAACGGGATTAAACCTCAGGTGACATATCTTCTGGACCTTGATCCAAGACTGGGAGTTATGAGAGCTTCTACGGTTACGATCACGCGGTTTGAGGAAGAAGGTCTTAATTTCCACAATCGAGTTCGCAAAGGCTTCCTTGCCATCGCGGAAAGAGAGCCAGGGAGGATCGTCAAGATTGATGCTTCGAAAGACCTCAAGACAGTTTTCAGTTTTATTGTCACAGACTTTACTCATCGTTTTCTAGAAAAAACTAGATAGGAGGCTGATCTAAGATGAAACAGTCAAGGCCACAGAGTCAAGAAGGTCTTACGGAGATGCATCCAGAGGTCGAGATTATCGGTCTGACACTGCCAGTCAGTGTTAGCGAGAACGGCGAGGTTAGAGTCAGAGACGAGCTTGAAGGCAATCTGGTCGATCGGGCGATCGCCTACGACGGGCGCACTTGCTACCAAACGAACGAAAAAGCCAATCCTGACAGCGATCTCATCCTAATCAAGAGGATGGCCAGGAGTGGTCACACCTCGGTTTTTGAGCACGCCAACGTGACCATTCTCATTCGTGGTGCTTCCCGAGTTTTCACTCATCAGGAAGTTCGTCATCGGCATCAAGCGATCTCACAAGAGTCCCAACGCTACTGTGATGAAGGAAACTTTGGCTATATCGTGCCACCGTCCATTAAGGAAGCCGGTATCCAGACCATCTATGGCAAGATGGTTGAAGAAGCGAGACAGAATTATCTCGAACTTCAAAGGCTTCTGAAGAAGGCCAAGGAAGATGGTCTTCTCTCCGTCGATCGCAAAACGAACGAGGATGCACGCTTCATTTTACCGAATGCCGTCCAGTCCGAGATCATCATCACACCGAACTTCACCGAGCTTCGGAACATGTTCATCAAGCGGTTGACTACCCATGCACAATGGGAAATTTTCGAGGTTTTTCATCTGATCCTGGTTGAGATCGTCAAGGTCACTCATGTCTTCGACGACATCAATGACCATTTCGAGGCCCAAGGGAATCTGGATACCTTCAAAATGGCTGTTTGACAGTCAACAAGGGAGGTTCACGCGTTTGCGTGGACCTCCCATTACTATTTTATGAGCCGGGAGATGAACCCTTTTGCATAGGTCCCTATTATTTATAAGGCGTTTGTATCGCCAATTGTAACTTTTGAAATTATGTATTTCATATTTGGCCAATTATTTATCAGCTTCTTTGCTTATTTCCACACATTTCTAGTGGAAGCTTAAAAATGACTATATTATGTCTAGCTTTATAGATTCCAGCATCAGTCAACTGTTCGCCTTAGGTTATTTTGTATATTTTATGTAAATTATTCGTGGCTTTGGTATGAAATTAGGATAGATAATTTATTACTATAGGTTTAGTTGTATTATAATATATCCGTCGAAGCAAATATTTTAAAAGGAGAGAACCGATGTATCAATATAAATTTCCTCATAAAGATAAAGGTCCTGTAAATGGAAAATATTTATTGACTGGTGATGAAGTAAAGGCAAAAGAAGAAAACGATTTAATAAATTTCATTAATCAACCACCAATCGATATGGCCAATGTTAGCTATTTTGAGAGTCTAAAAAGAGATTATAGTGAACTATATAATAAATTAACAAATGAGAAACACCCGGAGTCAGTAGAGACTAAAGCCGAAGACCCTTCTTTGACCGATAAGGCAAGAACGAATTAGTCAGATATTTTTTAATTACAATCATGGGAACCAAGCCCTAGACAGGAATTGCTAAAAAAATTGTATCCCTAGTCAGTGGAATTGATAAAAAGACCACACCAGAAAGCTTTGCCCATGATTTCGAAAGTGAATTTAGGATAAATCTAGATGAATTTGAAAAGAGCATAAAGCTAGAATTTAAAAAAACTAATATAGTTGTCTCATTCTCACATTGTGCTTAAATGGTTCCGGTGCGACTCACTTCACCATATCAAGTCGATAACGATAGTTATCAAAAGTATGTTATGATTGAAACCTTAATAGCTAAAATGGTAAATTTGGATAATACACATTTCGATTTAGAAGAATTCTACAAAACAGTGCTAGAAGGTAAAACTACATGGTGGGAAATGATTTTACCATCCGGAGAAGTCTCTTTTGGTAATGCAAAAACAAAAATGTTAGGCTACCCTAAAGAAAAATTCAAAAACTACACAGACTTTGCAAACATTATTCATCCTAAAGATCATGCAAAAGCGATGAAAGCAATGATGGACTTGCTGCAAGGAAAAAACGAATTTTATGAAGTCAGCTATCGTATACAGGCGAAAGATGGCAACTATATCTCATTTTACGATTGTGGACAAATAATAAAAAGAGAGGGTGATAATATCACCGTTGCTGGATTTGTCTTAAAGGTCCAAGATAGTGAAAAAGCTTTAAAACAAATGGAAAGGTTCAAAAAAATAGTCTTAGACGGTACACCGAATATGACTGAACTTGTTTCCGGCATACAAAAATAGCTATTTTTTTTGGATATTTATTAAAACGGAGCGTAGCTATCATCTGTATTTATGATTTATTATCTTAAAATTACATATTTACAATCTTCTATTTAACTATAACGAAAGGTATACTATACTTGTGATTGAGGGTGGATACAAAAATAAATGGTGATGTTTGTATGGAAAAACGTCTTGATACTTTAAGACAAAAAGAAAAAGTAAAAATTACAATTACCGCTTATCGGACAAGAGAGAGGCCTAGATTTATGTCTAAAAAAATCATTATCGGGTCTTTTTTTGTGGCCACTTTCTTCTTTGCAGGCGGCGCCTTTCTTCTTGTCTATACAGACTCCGATAGAGCCTATGCCCGAGAAAATTTAATCGATACCAAAGAGGTAGCTAAGATGAGAGCCAAAAACGAAGCTGCTAAAAAGGCTCAAATTGAGGAAAGAAATAAACAAATTGCCGAGACCGAGAAAAACCTTACTGACCAGAAAGCTCAACTTATCATCCAAGAAGCAAAAGCCAAAGCGGACAAAGAAGCTCAGATTGCCCGAGAGGCGGCTATCCAAGCAATTGCCAGGGAAGTGCTAGGGGCAAGAAAAACTAATTTTGATAGTATTTATTTAGAGGCGGAAAAAAAATACGGGGTCTCTCGTTATCTGCTTGAAGCGGTTCATTATGTTGAGACGAGGCAAAGTGATGATACGACTCGGGAAAGTTCAGCTGGGGCGCAAGGACCAATGCAGTTTATGCCAAGCACTTTTCAAGCTTATGCTCAGGATGGTGATGGAGATAATCAAGCCTCCATCAGCGATGTCCATGATGCAATTTTTACAGCCGCCAAAAACCTATCTACAAACGGCGTAGCAGGTGGCAACGTCGAAGGGGCTCTCTATAATTACAACCACAGCGAATCTTATGTAAATCGTGTTTTAGATACCGCTCGATCGCTGGGCTTTAAGGGATAACCTACATTCTAGAACCGAATGCACCAGATAGCTCTCCATAGAATACCTCAGATGGTGTTTTATAGCCAAGACATTTTCTTGGCCGATCATTGATCCTTGCGGCAATCCAGTTAAGGTCTGCTTGAGTAACGTTCCTCATTG
>CAIMLA010000007.1 GCA_903842085.1 uncultured bacterium
CAATGAGGAACGTTACTCAAGCAGACCTTAACTGGATTGCCGCAAGGATCAATGATCGGCCAAGAAAATGTCTTGGCTATAAAACACCATCTGAGGTATTCTATGGAGAGCTATCTGGTGCATTCGGTTCTAGAATGTAGGGGGTTTTTGATTGTATTGAAAAGATTGTGTAAATTGGCTATAATGTGAGGGCAAATTTCACGGGGTGTGGCGCAGTTGGCTAGCGCGCCGCGTTTGGGACGCGGAGGTCGGAAGTTCGAGTCTTCTCACCCCGACCAATATTGAGCGGGTATCGTATAAGGGCTATTATGTCACCCTTCCAAGGTGAAAATGTGGGTTCGAGTCCCACTACCCGCTCCAATATCAAAGCATGTTTTTCGATCTCACAACTTTCAACGAGTGGAATTGCTTTACCGATTTGTGATTTGCCGTACGTTATGCGCCCTTAGCTCAGTTGGATTAGAGCGCGTGGTTTCGGCCCACGAGGCCGGGGGTTCGAGTCCCTCAGGGCGCGCCAGGATACATACAATTTGTCGCCTAGAAAAAGGTCACACAGAAGTGGTCTTTTTTTGTTCGACTAAATTCGTGTTTTTATCCGAATGAAATAAAGCGGGAATCTAAACTACGTAAGTATGCTGGTAAAAAGCCTTTCCCGAGTGCTCGAAAAAACCTGCCTGGTCAAATTAGGTATCTGTCCATTGAGTATCCCGACAAAATATACCTCTAATCGTACCATTTTGGTACGATTATCGTTCCCAGACGGCGAGATTATGAAGAATACCGTGAATATTGTGAATGTATAGCATATATTCACGTTATATTGACAAAGATACGTGAATACTATATAATGGACATGTTATGACTGTATCAAAAGACATTAGAGAAAAAATTAATGGTTTAAAGCGAGAATACGATTCCTTGAAAAAAGGTAAGGAGTCTCTTTTGGATATTATCTTTGAAACTGAAATACCAGAATCAGTTTATAATTCGAATGCAATTGAAAACTCGACTCTTACGATAGCCGAAACAGAAAAAATCTTGATGGAAATGGAAGTTTCGAGGGAAGTCTCCGTGAGAGAAGTTTTCGAAGCAAAAAATTTAGCTAGGGTATTCGAATTTATTAAAGCCAAGTCAACTAAGGATGGTTTAAACGAAGAATTTACTCTGCTGCTTCATCGAATGTTAATTGGTAATATCGACGACAATATCGCTGGTAGATTCAGAAAAGCAGGTGAATACGTGAGAGTTGGAATGCACATTGCCCCTGCTCCAGAAAAAGTGCCTTTAATGCTTGAGTCTGTCCTACTTACGTACTCCAGTGAGTATGCTGAGTATTTCTTGGAGAAGATAGCTAAATTTCATTTAGAATTTGAGCATATTCACCCTTTTAATGACGGAAACGGAAGAATTGGGCGGGTCATTATAAATTACCAATTAATGGAGCTAGGGCTTCCTCCAATTATTATTCGTGATAAAGAAAAAATGATTTATTATAAATCATTTCAAGAATATAAGAACGACAAAAAGACGATTGAGATGGAAAGAGTTCTTTATTTGGCTCTAATTGAATCTTTTCATAAAAGAATATCTTATTTAAGAGGCGAAAAGATTATTCGGTTGTCTGAATATGCCAAGAAAACCGATGAAACATTAAATAGTTTACTAAACAAAGCGAAAAGGCAAACTGTTTCTGCCTTCAGGGAAAAAGGTGTCTGGAAAATTGGAGAATGAAGGCTTCAGGTGTAACAGAATTTTTGATTTAAGGCTAAAGATTTGGTATAATCTCTCCTAGTCCCTCCTCATTTTTTCGTCATATTTCCTCATTAGTTTGTTGAACCAATCTAAAAAGTGTTCGATGGAAAGTGACCCAAGGGCGCCAAGGTATGCAAGATTTGTTAAACATGAGAAGACCTCTCAAAAGGGGTCTTTTTTGTGTTCGACTATATTCACGATTTTAGCCAACAGGGATAATTAAGAGACTAAAATGCATGTATATGCTTGAGTAAGGCCTTTTGACTGGTGTTCGAATCAACCCAGCCTGGCTAAATTAGACATGTGTCTACTAAGTATCCCGACAAAATGTCGCAAAACTCAACGTCTTTGTTAGAGGACTTGAATAACTTTCGAATCAAAACATACCTCTATCAGTATTAATTTGATACATTGACCCTTCTATGGTGCTTGATTAGAGAAATCGTGAGTATTGTGAAGATTTGGCAGGAATTAACTGTGTATGGAAAATAATATGCGATTGAGAGCTTTACAAATTGAGAAAGCTATTGACAATCAGTAAATGGTAAATTAAACTTTATCTATGATTGATCGCAAAGCTGCAGCAACATTAAAGCAACTGGCAAAGGGGTTCCCCGTCGTCGCTATTACCGGACCGAGGCAGTCCGGTAAGACCACTTTGGCCAAATTTGTCTTTGCCAATAAGCCATATGTTTCTTTAGAAGACCCCGACCAGATAGAATTCGCGACAACAGATCCTCGTGGTTTTTTAGCCAGATACCAAGAAGGCGCGATTTTAGATGAAATTCAGCGGGCTCCTTCGCTTTTCTCCTACCTTCAGGGCATTGTGGACGAAAAACACCAAACTGGACTATTTATTATTACTGGATCTGAACAATTTGGTTTAATTTCAAAAATTACTCAATCTTTAGCGGGCAGGGTTGGTCTACTTCAGCTTTTGCCCTTTTCACTCGAAGAACTCAAGTCTGTAGAATTGAGTCCAAAGACACTTGATGCAACGCTTTTAAAAGGTTTTTATCCACCTATTTACGACAGGAGTATTTCTCCCTCAGTATGGTATGCAAACTACGTTTCTACTTACGTCGAGCGAGATGTTAGGCAAATGCTCGAAATTAAAGATCTAAGCACCTTTCAACGCTTTCTAAGGATGACGGCCGCTAGGACTGGGCAGCTTTTAAATCTTTCAAGCCTGGCAAATGATTGTGGGATTACTCACAATACTGCCAAAGCGTGGTTATCAATTCTAGAAGCAAGCTATATCGTGTTCCTTTTAAAACCATTCCATAATAACTTTGGCAAGAGACTCACTAAAGCGCCTAAGATTTATTTTTATGACCCTGGTTTGGCAGCCTGGCTCCTAGGGATCAAAGATGTCCAGCAGATAGCAATTCACTCGATGAGAGGGCCTTTGTTCGAAAGTTTTGTGGTCAGTGAAATTTTAAAAGATAAGTGCAATAAAGGATTAGACGCGAATTTAGATTTTTGGCGTGATAACACAGGAAACGAAATCGACATTTTAATTGAAGAAGCCCGTACCATCATCCCCATAGAGGTCAAGTCAGGCCAGACAGTTTCCAGGGATTTCTATGCCTATCTCAAGAAATGGCTCTCAGATATCAGCAATTTTAAGAGTCAGCCTTACGTCGTATATGGAGGTCAGGAAAGCTTTAATCGAGAAGGTGTTGAAATTTTGCCTTGGAACAAAATAGATAAGTTATTAGAGAAACTGCTCTAGAGAAAGTCGCATCTCTGGTTTATTTTCGTCATAAGCCCGCATTAGTTTATCAAACCAAGCTAAAAGGTGTCTGGAAAATTGGAGAATGAAGGCTTCAGGCGTAACAAAATCTTTGATTTAAAGCTAAGGATTTGATATAATCTCTCCTAGTCCCTCCTCATTTTTTCGTCATAAATTCTCATTAGTTTGTTGAAACAAACAAAAAGGTGTTCGATGAAAAGTGACCCAAGGGCGTCAAAATGAATATGATATGGTGGTTGTAGCTCAGCTGGTTAGAGCTCCGGTTTGTGGTACCGGAGGTCGCGGGTTCGAGTCCCGTCAACCACCCCAGTAAAGTATTTTTTAAAATAATAGTTCCTAGTTCCTTGTGTGCTAGGAACTTTTATTTTAATATAAATTTGTGAAAACATCAGACAAAATCGTTCAATACATTAAAGAAAATGGTCAGGTTTCGGCTAACAACTTGAGTGAATATCTTGGAATAACAGATCGAGCTGTTAGAAACAGCTAAAAACACTACTTGAAGATGGTATTTTGATAAAATCAGGCAAACCACCAAAAGTTTTTTATTCTACTGCAAGGCCTGAGACTAAATCAGTAGAAACCACGGCTAATACTCTAGTGATAGGTGAGAAAGTAAAAAAGGTAATTGACGATAATTTTTTCTACGTAAATCCAATTGGCAAACAACTTATGAAATGGCAGGGATCTTCGGAGTGGTGCATAGAGAGAAAACAAAACCCAGAAAGAATGTCAGAAATTTACTATAAAACGTTTAATGAGTATGACGCCTTTCGGAAAAAAAGCCTTATCGATGGAACCAGAAAAATGAAGTCAACTTTTAAGAATCTTGCCTTGGACAAAGTTTTTTATTCTGATTTTTACAGTATTGAGATTTTTGGAAAGACTAGACTTGGTCAAGAATTACTTTATTCAAAACAGAGCCAAGACAGAGAGTTAATGAACCAAATGATAGACAAAGTCAAGCCAGCAATACTACAGATAGTCGATATATATAAAATTGATGGGGTTGGTTATATCCCGCCAACGGTTAAAAGGGAACGCCAGTTGATGAGACAAATAAAACAAAGACTAAACCTCGGCGTTAGAGAGCTAAACCTTGTTAAGATAAAAACGCCAGTGATCGTGCCTCAAAAGACATTGAATAAGCTTGAAGACAGAATTGTAAACGCTAAAGAGACCATGGTTGTTGATGAGAACGGTGCCTTCAATAATGTGCTTCTTATTGACGATGCTGTAGGATCAGGAGCAACCCTTAATGAGATTGCCAAAAAGATAAGAGATAAGGGTATTTGTAAGGGCGAAATTATTGGATACGCAATTACCGGTAGTGCCAAAGGGTTTGAGGTAATCAGCGAAGTCTAGAATAATTGCGATCAGCGTTCATCTCGGTTCCAATTAACTCAACTATCCGATCTCAAGAAAAGTTATTAAAGAAGAGGTCATACGACCCCTTCTTTTGATTACTTCTTTGGGTTAATTTCTCGATCTATTGTCGAGAGTGTCTGTATTGTTTTGGACAAGAAAAACAAAGTGGCTGCGACAGAAACCACAAATATTCCCAATCCGATTGGAGAGCTCCATCCAAAAGCTGTTACCAGAGATTCCATTATTTACTCCTTTATTAACTTAAACAAATTATTGCATAAGTAGTTTTTAAATTACAGCTATTCTTAATAATTTCGGTTCTGATATCTCGCACTAGCCGACTCCATGATAAGTAAATATAGTAGCTTTAATAAGCTGCTTTTTATATACTTGCTTCTAGAAAGGTGAAAATAATGGATGGACAAAAAGAAAACCTTAATTGGGAAAGATTACTAATAACTTTAGGAATCGTTGTTGTGACGGCAGGGGTTATTGGAGGAATGACCTGGTATTTTATGGATAAACAAGCTAAGCATGAAAAGACAGCGAATGACAAACAGATTCTATCATTACAAAAACAGATTGATGAATTAACGAAAATTCAAGAAAAAACCGATAATAAGACAATGCCTAGTGTTCAAACAAAAGAGGAAGCGATTCTTCAAGCTCAAGAATATCAGCCCGAAGGAATCTGTACTGCCGTTATGACACCTAGCATACACAAGGCCACAGGAGCTACATATACCTTTAGTAGTGGCTGCTTGCCACCAGGTTGGAGCGTTCTCCCTCGGAAATAATATCGGCTCTGAGAATATTCACGATCCGACCCCAAGCGAGTAAGCGATAAAGAGGCTAAGATGCCTCTTTTTATGTTAAAATATTATTATGAAATACACAGACAGGGTTGGTAAAGCAATTGAAAAAGCGGCCATCTTACATAAAGACCAAGTGACTAAGGGGGATGGCAAAACTCCATTTATAGTCCATCCAATAAAGGTCATGGCGATTGTAGGAGAATATACGAATGACGAAGACACTATTATCGCGTCTATTTTGCATGATACAGTTGAAGATACTGACTACACCTTAAATGATCTAGAAAAAGATTTTGGCAGAAAGGTAAGAGAAATAGTCGCTGGAGTTACGGAAGAAAAACTTGATCAGGACGGTCAGAAAAGGCCTTGGTTAATTAGGAAAAAGGACTATCTTAGAAACCTAGAAAAGGATTGTCCTGAAAGTTTGCTAGTTAGTGCGGCTGATAAGATAACCAACACCGAATCTCTAATCTTTGAATATAAACGAGTGGGGAAAAAACTAGAAGAAAACTTTAATGCCACTTTTGAAGAAACACACTGGTATCACGATGAAGTTATTAATATCTTAGATAAAAGATTGAAGTCTGAGATCGTGGATAGACTGAAGACAGTCCAGTGGGAAGCAAAAAGAATTGTTATTTAGGCTTAGCTTGGTTTTAATATCAACTACTATTTGTTCACAGACTAAGCGCCGACAAAAAAGCCGAGATTTATTTATTTGTGCTACTATCTAATTATGAACAGGTTATTATTAGGGTTAATATTTGGCTTAGGCTTTGGAACGCTTGATGTGCTAATAATGATTCCTCTAAAATATGAAGACTCAAGAAAGAAGAAAGAGGCCATGGCTAGTGCTTTTATTGATCGTTTTATGATTGGATTCTTGATCCCGAATATAAGTATCGGAATCCAGCCAGCGATATGGGGAGCTTTTATTGGCTTAGGCTTTAGTGTCCCAACTGCCATCATCACGAGGGTTTATGCTCCTATTATCGTGACAGGAACATTGGGCGGTCTTGTTATTGGCATCTTGACTCAGCTTTTTATCTAAAATAACTAGCGAGCTTAACCTTTCAGCTCTTAACCTGATAATTCAACCCGACCAACAAAGAGACCGGACCTTCTGAACGTAATCGTTATTAATAGAGATTTGATTTTGTTAATTTTCTCTACAACGATTAAGCTAAAACTTACGATAGATTAATGGCATCTGCAGGACAAGCACTTATGGCTGAAGATAAGCTTTGTGAATCAAGATTGTTTTTTGATATCACTTGAGCCGTATTACCAGTCATCTCAAAATGCTCTGGGTCTATACCAACGCATCTGCCACAGCCCCGACAGCGGTTTGGATCTACATTTAACGAGGTATAATTACTTGTCGGTTGGATGTCTTGTGTCGTCTTTTGTTTCTCCGAAACCACTGGGCTAGAAGTCGATTGGGAGGCAGTAGGTGAAGCAGACACTGAAGTCGAAGTTTCTGTTTTACCGTTTGAGCTGCTTATAATAAAAAACATAATAATTACAACAGATGGAATCATTAACACGATTATGGTTTGTTTGAATTTGCTAATCTTTTTAGTCATGCTCTAATAGTTTCTTGGATAGGGCTGAGATTAAGCTGAGAATAGTAGTTTTTTCTCTTATTCTTATATCAATTTTGATATCATCCACTTAACTGATGCTAGATGAATTATCATACAAACCATCTTTGAAAACAGTCATGTCAATTTCTTATTCGTAAGCAACGGGATCGGTTTTCTCCTTCTATATTCGGCTAAAGAGTAATTACTGTATTTGCCAAATGTACGAAATAAAAGGATAATGGAAAGAGCTCTTTACAAATAGATAAGTTGTTGATCTTGGGGCGTACACTGAGTGGTGATAGAGGCCAGCTTTTAGAAAACATTGTTTATTTGGAATTGCTAAGGCGTAACCGCCATGTCTGGATTGGGAAAAATAATGATACTGAGATAGACTTCGTCGTCCAAACAAATAGGGGTGACACTGGGTATTACCAAGTCGCTGAAACATTGTTAGGCAACGAGACGCGCATAAGGGAAACGAGACCACTTAAGAGGATTAAAGATCATTTTCCAAAATTTATAATAACTATGGATAGCGATCGCTACAACGATAACGGCATCCGCCAGGTAAACACAATAGACTGGTTATTAGCAGATAGAGAGGCGTAGTTTTTATAGTCTTGGATAAATGCCGATCAACGAGCTTGATTGTACTGACCTAACCTACGTAAATTCTAAAAATTAGATCACAATATTTCTTGTGACATCGAATAAAAACAAAGGAGGATCGATCTCAAAAATAATAGTTTCTGATTGTTCTCAGACGTAACCTCATAAAGTCGGCATTTTTTCGGCTTTAGGATTATTTAGAAAGACAGGTCCAAGTTACTATCGCCACAAAACAGAAGAAAGTCTTATCGATAGGAGCTACTCCCTTCACAACTATCAAGCATTGAAAAAAGGATACGGCGCCATGAGGGTTGAACTTAAATATTTAGGAAAGGTAAAAAATGGAAAATAACGAATTAATAAAATTGGCAAAATCAGTTTCATCTGATCGAGAATTAACCCCAGCCGCCACGATTGGAGGGGTTGGTTCAGCCCTAATTGCGGGAAATGGGAGGGCTTACAAAGGTAAAAATATCGATTGTTCATGTGGTATCGGCTTCTGCGCGGAACACTCAGCCATCGCGGCCATGATAACAGAGGATGAAACGAGAATTGAAAAAATTGTCGCGATTAATGCTGACGGAGAAATTATGCCTCCTTGTGGTCGATGTCGTGAACTAATGGGACAAATAAACTTTGACAATCAGAAAACTAAAATTATTTTAAACAATAATGAAGAAGTTGAGCTTAAGGAACTACTCCCACATTACTGGTTGGAAAAATATCTTTAGAAAAAGGTGAGTGGAGCGATTTTGGTTCTTCCGTCTTGAACTCTCCGAGCTCATGAATTCTAAGATTCTTCCATAGAACCAGTCTAGCCGCATTGTAGAAAAAGTACCTCAAGAGAAGCTTTTGTGATAATATTTAATTATCATTAATAGAGAGATGGAGAAAAATGAAAAAATTAATTTGGTCTGAGTTTTTTATCTTACTGGCTGGCACAATTTTTGCCTGGACAAATTTTACCATCGAGCTGATCGATTGGCTGAACAAAAGAGCCTGTTCGACCGGCTGTGCCGTTGGGATAGTGAATCCGTTTCTAACACCTTGTTTTTATGGCGCTGTTTTTTTTCTGATTGCTTTTATCATAAGCGCCATGATCTTAAAACAATTTAAACAATCTAAGAAATAATTTTTTAGGGCCGAAAACCAGGTCTTAGCCAAATAAAAAAGCGCTTTAAGCAGAACTTTATCTTACTTTTAGTTTTTAAGCTTTCTCTAAGAATCTCATTATATAGTGGGTGAGTCATAAATAATTTATCCATTTATTTTAGGAGCGGTCGATAATTATTTAGACAAAATGATTAACGAAAGGAATAAAGATGAAACGTAAGCAAAAAATCGCTCTCGGAGTTGCCATCGCCGCGATGAGCACGATGACCTTTCTCGGAGCCAATATGGCCTTAGCCGCTACAAGTGGAGACACGCTAGCGGATCGAATTTCCTCAAAATTCAATATTAGCAAAACAGACGTTCAGAAAGTTGTCGATGACTTTAGGACTGAGAAGCAAGCCGCCAGAGCGGCCGAGAGATCAGCCGATCTTCAGGCCAAAGTCGATGCTGGCACGATTACGGCCACTCAGAAAACGCTTATTGAAAACAAGATTAAAGAGCTTGACGCTGAACGCCAAGCTAATCGAGATCAGAATCTCACTCACGACCAGATGCAGAGTAAAATGCAAGTCAGTCGAACCGCTTTAGAGCAGTGGGCCACAGATAATGGCATAGACATCAAACTAGTAATGCCAGGTGGTGGTCACGGTCGAGGCGGAGCAGGTATGAATTAAGTCCTTCCTGACTAGTCCTTCTATCCCCCTCAATGGCACCGCCAAAAAAGCGGTGTCATTTATTTTCTAAGCCAAATCTCAGCTACGAGTGTATAATAATGATATGAGAATATTAATCGTAGAAGATGATCACAAGATTGCAAATGCGATCAAAAAAGGCCTTGAACAGGAGTCCTTTGCTGTTGATGTCGCCTATGATGGTGATGATGGTTTGGATTCAGCGCTGACGGGGGACTATGATTTAGCTATTTTGGATCGGATGATCCCGGGGGAGCAAGATGGTCTTGGGATATTAAGGGAAATGAGAAAACACAAACTTCATACGCCCACTATCTTTGTCACCGCTAAAGACGCGATCTCTGATCGGGTCAATGGTCTCGATGCCGGGGCAGATGATTATTTAGTTAAGCCCTTTGCTTTTGAAGAGCTTTTATCTCGAGTCCGGGCTTTGTTGAGACGACCGAAAGACACCTTAAATCCTGTTCTGAAGACCGACGAGATTGAACTAGATACAGTTAATTTTACGGTCAAAAGAGGAGACAAACAGATCGAACTGACCACCAAAGAATTTTCATTGCTGGAATATATGATGCGGAACACGGGCCGGATTTTAACCAAGGATAACATTATTAGCCATGTCTGGGATTTTGATGCTGATATCTTACCGAATACGGTCGAAGTCTATATCGGTTACTTACGAAATAAAATTGATCGACCCTTTAAAGGTCAGAAATATATAAATACCAGGCGTGGTTTTGGCTATTATTTTGGGAGGTTGCGATAATGTTTCATTCGGCTTTAGTCAAATTAACTTTTTTATATTTGATCGTCATTATGACGATCAGCTTATTTTTTTGTATTACTTTATATCAAGTCTCGACGAGTGAAATTGGTCGAGGGATGCGTCGTCAGCAAACCATTTTTGAAGAATTTGGTCGGCCTCAAGGTTTGGCACCGAATCAAAACATGGTTCTGGAACGAGAAAAACAAATAGCAGAAAGCAATCGAAGGATCCTTTGGCAATTAGTCTATACCAATATCATTATTCTTGTAACCGGTGGGGCGATTAGTTATCTCTTTGCTCGAAAGACCCTTAAACCAATCGAAGAGGCCCATGAAGCCCAAAGCCGCTTTACGGCCGATGCGTCACACGAATTAAGGTCACCGCTTGCAGCCATGAAAACAGAAATCGAAGTTGCTTTGAGAGATAAAAACATGAAAGCAGAGGAAGCCAAGAACGTTCTCGAAAGCAATCTCGAAGAAATAGAGAAGCTGAGCAGTTTAACTAGTAATCTTTTAGAGTTGACCAGGAATAATGGGAACGGCTTAAAAAAAGAAAAACTTGGCTTGAAGGTATTGATTGACCAGGCCAGTAAAAACGTCTCGAAAGCGGCCGGAAAGAAGGCGATTACAGTTAACGACTCAATCGATCCAAACTTGGTCATCATCGGTCATAAAGGCAGCTTGGTTCAATTATTTACGATTTTGCTAGATAACGGTATCAAATATAGCGATCACCAAAAAAAGATTGAAATAACGGCGGAAAAACATGGCCACCTGATTGTGACCAGAATTAAAGATGAAGGCTTTGGGATCAAGGAGGGCGATCTGATTCATATTTTTGATCGTTTCTATCGAGCTGATCTCTCAAGGTCCCGAGACAAGATTGATGGTTATGGTTTAGGGCTTTCAATTGCGAAGAAAATTGTTGATTCTCATAACGGAGAGATAAAAGTTGAGAGTATTATTGGCCAAGGCTCCATCTTTGTCATAAAATTACCGAAATATATCAAATAATTTAAGCCTTTTCTCAGAATTAAATTCTATATTTATAATAGTTTAATGAGAGGAGGGAAAATGTTAAAGAGAGTCGGCATGTTACCAAATGAACTGTTAATGAGAAAGTTTACCGAAATTAGTGGCAAAGACGAGATCGAGGTCAGAAAAATTCAGGAAAAGGAAGGGATTGAAACGATTGCTGATATGGTTGAAGACTACTTCGTTAATAAACAGCTGAAAGAAAAACTGCAGAACTAGCTAACTAGAGACTTAAGAAAGCTTTATCCGATCAGTTAAAAGGATAAAGCTTTTTATTTTAAGCAGATTCTCAGATAGAAAAGATGTAATAGAAGAAACTAAATAATCAGGAGCAAAATGGGAGTTATCAAAAGAGGTTTCAAAAACGCTTTCCGAAATTGGGTCAGAACATTCTCAATTGTTATAATCTTAAGTCTCAGTATTGGTTTGGCCCTGACGATGCTAATTGCCAGACAAGCCGTCCAGCAAAAAATTGAAACCGTCAAAAGCTCCGTCGGGAATACCATTTCTATCTCACCGGCCGGAATGAGGGGCTTTGAAGGCGGGGGCGAGGCTCTGACCAGTGAGCAAGCCACAACAGTTCAAGGAGTCGCTCATGTCAACTCAGTGACAGAAACCCTTAATGATCGTTTAACGATGACTGATAGTAATTTAGTCACTTCTATCGAGGCCGGCTCAATGGGGCAGCGCTTTTCGCAACGAAGTGGTGAGTCAGTTACACCCCCACCCGATGAGTCTGGGATAAGGGCTAATAATCAAAATGCTCAAGGCACCAGAAGCTTTACGCCCCCGATTACAGTTTTAGGGACGACGGCGCCGACCAATCTCTCGACGACTCAAGGCGGAGGCTCTTTCAAATTAGAGAGTGGCCAAGTCTTTGACGGTCTTAGCGCCGAGAAGGTCGCCCTTGTTGGCAAAAACCTCGCCACAAAAAATAATCTAAAAGTTGGCTCAACCTTCACCGCCTATAATAATCCTATTAAAGTTGTCGGGATTTTTGATGCTGGAAATAATTTTTCAAATAATCAGGTTATTATTCCACTTGCCGCCCTGCAAAATTTAACCAACCAACCTGGGCAGATTACCGCTCTGACTGCCAACATCGATTCTGTTTCAAATATTGATGGAGCCACGACCGCCATTCAAAAAGTTCTAGGCGATAAAGCTGATGTCACAAATAGTGCCGACCAGGTCAAGCAGGTTGTGACCCCTCTAGAAAACATTAAAAGTATTTCAACAATTAGCCTCCTAGGGTCATTAGTCGCTGGTGCGATTATTATCTTCCTGACCATGATTATGATTGTTCGAGAGCGTCGACGGGAAATAGGCATCCTCAAAGCGATTGGAGCGAGTAATATCATGATTACTACTCAATTTATTGTTGAGTCGCTGACCTTAACGCTTCTTGGGGCTATTTTTGGCCTGATTATTGGCGTCTTTGCGAGCAGCTCGGTGACAAAACTATTGGTCCAAAACTCGACGGCCGCGACGATTGGGGCTGGGCCGGGCCTGGGCGGAGGCCGTGGCCTTGGACGATTCATGGAAATGACGGGCGTTAATACCTTACAGGCCAATGTTGGCCTGGATATAATCCTCTATGGTCTTCTAGCGGCCCTAATAATTGCTATCATCGGCAGCGCGCTACCGTCCTGGTTTATCTCTAAGATTAGGCCAGCCGAAGTAATGAGAAATGAATAACCTTAAGGAGAAGCGATGTTAAAAGTCGAAAACATAAAAAAAGAATTTGTTTCAGGTGATCAGGTCGTGAAGGCGGTTGATGGTATAAACTTA
>CAIMLA010000008.1 GCA_903842085.1 uncultured bacterium
AATCGATCAAGATGTGTAAGATGTGAGTACGACATCATTCCTCCCATGGTAATTAGTTTAGTGTTGTTACTAAAGACTATATTACCTGGAACGAATGATGTCTTTATTTATTTAATTGCACTTTGGAATTGATTCTAAGTTCAACTATGATCTGAAATAGTTTATAATAAAACCCATAAATAGGAATATTATGGCACAAAAGCCAAAAAAAATATGGCAACCGACTAACCTGGCCGACCTTTTTTATGGGGCCGCAGAAAAATTTCCTGACCACGAAGCTTTAAAGTATAAAATCGGTCATCATTATGAGCAGCTAACCTATAAGAAGCTCGAAGCGGAAGTTCTTAAATTAGCCATGGCCTTAAAAGATCTAGGACTAAAGGCGGACGATAAGGTCATAATATTCTCTGAAAATCGACCAGAGTGGGTTGTGACTGATCTCGCCCTGATCTCTCTTGGAGTCGTCAATGTGCCGATTCATAGTGTCCTCTCGCCAGCCCAGTTAGCCGATATTATCGATGAAATTAAACCACAGGCCTTGTTTTTTTCGAACCATGATTTAGGCATAAAGCTATTAGAGATTGCCAAAACAATTTCCACGATTCCACATCTATTTTCCTTTGAAAAAATAGAAAAAAATGGTTTCAAGCGAGTCAGTTATTTTAAGGAGCTTCTTGATCAGCAAAAACCAGCGCCTGATCTAAGCCTCAAAATTAAGGACTTCGCGCTCCAAGTTGATCCTAATAAGGTCGTGACAATTATCTATACCTCAGGCACGACCGGTCATTTTAAGGGGGTGAAACTAACTCATCAAAATATAATCTTTGATGCTTTAGGAGTTATCAGCTGGGTCAAGGTTGAGTCAAATGATCGGTTTTTTTCGATTCTACCGCTATCTCATATTTTCGAGCGGACGATCGGTTATTATATCCCTTTATATAGTGGGGCCAGTATTGGCTATGCGACCGACTTGGCCAAGGTTTCTCAAGAGATCAAGGAGCGCCAGCCTACGATCGTGATTGCCGTGCCTCGATTGTTCGAAAAAATTTATGAAAAAATTCTTGATAAGGTCAATGCTAATCTCTTTAGCAAACTCATTTTTCGTTGGGCCTTTGGTCACAAGAATCAACAAGGCAGTTTGCTCGAAAAGATTTTTGACAAAATTGTATTTGCCAAAATAAGGTCAGAGTTTGGCGGCAATATCAGATTTTTCTGCTCAGGAGGGGCGGCTTTACCGCCAAAATTGGGGAAGTTTTTTGAACGAGTTGGTCTGGTCATTCTTGAAGGGTACGGCTTGACGGAGACCTCGCCCGTGATTTCGTTTAATCGGATCGAAGACTACTCCTTTGGGACGGTTGGACCAGTTTTGGAGGGCATCAAAGTTAAAATTAGCCCAAGCGGGGAGATTATCGCCAAAGGACCCATTGTCTCTCCGGGCTATGTTAGGAAGACAGATACTAAAAGCTCAATTACCGCAGAGGGCTGGTTTAAAACTGGTGACTATGGGTATTTCGATCGTAAAGGGTTTTTGGTAATTACCGGACGAAAGAAGGATTTGATTGTGTTATCGACTGGGAAAAAAGTTTCACCGACAATCATTGAATCGAAGCTAGAATCTAGTCCGTACCTTGAGCAAGTCTTTGTTTTTGGTGATGCCAGAAAACACATTGGGGCGATTGTTGTTCCTAATTTTGACAAGCTAGTAGAGAAATTTGAAAATAAAGGCCCTCATCAGATGGTCAAAAACCAACAAGTCATCGACTTTATTACGGAGGAGATTAAAGATCAGCTCAAAAACTTTGCTTCATACGAAAAGATTTATAAGTTTATTATCCAGCCTGAGAAATTCTCGATTGAAAACGGCGAATTAACCCCTAAGCTAAGCTTACGAAGGCACGTCATCTATGAAAGGAACCTAGAGGCGATCGAGAAAATTTATCAAAAATGACCAAAAGACTTTATCTTTTACAGCTCAAAGTTTATAGTGTA
>CAIMLA010000009.1 GCA_903842085.1 uncultured bacterium
CACACTAAGATTAAAATGTTAAAGAGGACCTCCTTTGGCTTTAAGAACATTGATGTCTATATCAAGAAAATGCTGTTATCTTTCTTACCATTTGCTATCATCTCTTCTTTGTTCTTACCCCGCTAAGTGACGAAGAGCCAATAAAACCTTGACATAAGGCTTTTTTTGTGATACTCTGTTGTTCAAACATAAAAACAAATGTGATTATAGTTTTCGTTAAGCCCCATCTATTATGGAGCAAATCTCGCCTTTAAGGTTTCTATCAACTCCGAGACCAGAAAGGAGGAAAACCAATGAAAAGGCAGGATGACGACAACAGTATCGACACAAGCGACTATGATTACGAGATTGGCGAAGGCAGCGGTTCAGCTGAAAGCAACTCAGATAATTACGGCGACGAATCGTCACCGTGATCAACAAAAGTTGTTTATCTGAATCATCATGTGGGTGTATCGCTTCGGCGATACACCCACAATTCTTTATAGAATTGTGTTAATTTCAGTTATCGTTTTGTTATCTATATTACCCAAAAAAGAATAACCAACTTTCCCCTTTACGAAATATTCATTCATCAAATTAAAGACATCTTCTTTTGTAACCTCATTGATTGCCTTAACCTTATCTTCGATTGATTCTACTCCTTCTTTATATAAGGTTTGGTAGGCAATATTAAATGAAAAAACACTTGGCCTCTCCTCCTCAAATAGTAGATTTGAAAGAATGACATTCTTTGCTTTAATAAAATACGTTTCTTTTATCTCACTTTTTAGTTTTTCAATACAAGCCAGCGTGGTTCTTAGCGTTACTGTTAACTTATTTTTGTCAGTAGAAATAATTGAATATATCGCACCGGTTTCTTTGTAAAATCGATTAAAGGCATTAGCCGAATAAGTTAATCCTTGTTCTTCTCTGAGCTTCTCAAACAGAACAGATGACAAAAGATGAGCTGCAAATTTTGATTGATAATGACGAGGATCCTTAATGCCGAATGTTTCTGACCCAAAACTAAAGATGACTTGTTTGATGTCTCGCCGTTTGTACAAAACGCTGTCTTTAACTAATATATTTTCTTTTATTTGTGTCGGTTGGTCCCCTTGCATGATTTTACCAAAATGTTTTTCAGCCATTTTTAGCACTCCTTCAGCTGGCATGGACGAACAAATAGTTAAAAGCATGTTGTTTGCGTTATAAAAAGTCTTATAAAAATCAAAAACCATCTCTTGATTTATTTTATTAATATTATCTATTTCATTTTCTAGCGGCCGTTTCAATGCTACGTTTTGGAAGATAGTTTGTGGCATAATAGATCGACCAAGATAATCACTCGGTTTATCCACTATTCTTTGCAATTCCTCTTTGATAATATTTTTTTCCTTTTCAACATCTTCTTTTTTTAATAAAGGGTTTCTAAGCATCTCAGATAATGCTTCAAAAGCAAGAGGAATATATCCATCAGTTACTTTAATAGGATAGTGCCAGAGCTCTTTACTAGTATGACCATTAATTGAACCCCCTGTTTGTTTTATCGCTTCCGATAAGTCCATACGATGTGGAAATTTTTTCGTTCCCGTAAATAAAATATGTTCCAAAAAATGAGATAATCCCACCTGGCTCTCAGATTCAAATAAAGAACCTCCCTTAAGAAACATACTTACTTCTGTAGATTTCATGAATGGAAAATTAAAATAGAGCACTTTTATTTTATTTGATAAAATATACTCTTTGTAACCCTGCATATTGTAGTGCTCCTTTACGCTAATTATAGCACAAAAATAATTATATATTGTATCATTTGAATTATAAAATGATACTAACACAAAAAGTGCTTAGCAAATTAGTCTTTTTGCGTCATTAATATAAATAAGCTACCGAAAGATAGCTTATTAAATATGTGTTTCATTTGGCGACCTTGATGCACTTTGTTTCGAACACCTTTTAGATTGGATTGATTACATTAGGAGGGCATATGAAAAAAATTAACATGGTTTGCCAATACTATAAGCCGTGTATTCTGAATATCTCTTCGATGAGAAGATGAATTGAGGTGGAAGGGTTTCCTTTTGGCGAAAGAGCTATTTGCCAATTAATTTCGTCGTAACTTTTAAGGCCAATAAGCTCTTTGGCATTCTTGATGGCATCCTGCTGATACTTCAATATTTCATCAAAGCATTTTTGATTCTTTTGAAACGTCCCTAAACCAGCTTTTTTGAAGGCCTTTCCTATCTCAGTTTCATAATCAGACCTTTTGTTGAGTGGTACTGTAATCTTCTTTAGATGTAATAGAATCCATAGTTCGAAACATTCATTCGCATAGGCTATTTTTATTCCATGTTTATGTGCACTATTTATTCCCTTAAGGAAACCAGCAGAATCAAGCTTATAAAATTCATCGACATCAAAGACACACCAGACCTGATCTCTATCATCTTCACAAATGCCCTCCTTCTTTTTCCAATCGATCACTTTTTCAATCAGTTGTTGTGGCCTTCTTTGAATTTTCCGATGTGGAACCAGCTGGCTGGATTGTAAATATAGCTTAAATTCCTGGAAGTAATCGATTTCAGCTTTCTGGGTGTGTGAGAACACAAAAAGTTTTGGATGTGTAACTCTATGGCTTCTTCCTCGATATTTATCCATCGTTTTCAATCCAATCTCTTGAAAACTTTATTTCCTCGAATTCTCTAATATATGGGATTGCCCGATATCGTCCCTCAAGATACCTTTTCGCAAAGCTTACCCCTTTTCTTTCGCTAATGTCTGCCAAAGAGAAAAGTTCTGTAGCCCCAAACTTGTCTTTGTCGGTAAAGTAAATTTGGTCTCTTCTCAATAATTGTTCGTCCAAAAGAGTTATATCATGCGTTGTAAAGACCAACTGAGCATTATGGGGATTGCTTTTTTTTGAGTTAAATATCGTTATAAGATACTGGCAAAGTATAGGATGTAAGCTCGCATTAAGTTCGTCAATGAAGAGAATATTGCCTTTCTCCAAAGAGTCTATAATTGGTCCGGACATAGCAAATGCATTTCTGGTTCCGACTGACTCTTCAAACATAAAATCCATGTCCTGTATCCCAACTTCTTTGTTTTGGGTACCATAAATTTTACGAAAGAATTTCATGCTTCGCTGGGCTATAGGAGAGTCCTCTTTAAGAAAGGAGGGTTTTATGATATCCGGCATATTCAACTTTGCCGGAGTTGTTAGGGTCTCAGTCGCTTTTATATCCATAACACCTGGATTAATTTCGATGTTAAACTTTTTTATCTCGGCAGCAATTGCCGGATTCTTCAGGAATTCCCCAAATGTATAATCTAGGGTAGTGCCAATTTCAAGAATTACCTGAATTTTACTGATAATTTCGACGATTTTTTTTGAAAGATCCCTGTTGTAGCTGCTAAGAACCGAGAGGAATAAAACTTTCTCGGTTGTTTGTTTCCGAAGTGATTCAGAAGAATCCTTAAATGATCTACTGGGTTTGATATTCTGCCCATCTCTTTTGAAAAGGGTTACATTCCCCTTTTTTAGCCATTCTGCTTGGATTCTTACTTTGTTAAATTCAAAACCATAAGTAAAAACCTTTTCTTCAAGTACAAAAGAAATTTCAAAACACGTAGGCTTATTCTGAGTCGAAGTGCTTAACTTGAAAAACTCATAGGACAGATCAACGGGCAAATTGCTTCTTAACAAAGACTCTAAGACCATGGTCTTAAAAACCATCATAGCCTTAAGTAGGTTGCTTTTACCTGAAGCATTTGGCCCATAAATTGCCGCTGCCCTTAAAAGAGCGATATTCCCATTTTCAAAAGTTGCTTCCCTCTTCAGTTCGTTCCCGGCAGTCGCTTGCATATTTAGTGCAATCTCATCTTTTATCGATCGAAAGTTTTTGACCTTGAAGCTGAGCAACATATTCACTCCTTATAATATTAATTATTCCTGAATAAATTTTAGCAGGTAATACCAATAAGTCAACGTTTTCTTTAAGTTTCTGCTTCTTTATTGCAGTAAGTAGCTAAATGTGTATGTTTTGTTCGAGTCCGCAAAGGGTTAGGTATAAATCATTCAAAAACAATGTAATATTTCGAACACCTAAAAGCACCTTTCTAAAGGTACTTTTAGTATGTTTTTAGTTTTGTCCGTATTGGCGACCTTGATGCCCTTTGTTTCGAACACCTTCTGGCTTGGATTAAACAAATAATAACTGGACTATCAGAAACAAAACCAAAGTAATTATTAAGATTGATTAAAGTAGGTGTGGCAAAGAAAACAAGGCTTCTTGAAAAGGTATAACCTCAATACCGTCGATATATTCTCGCGTATTGCCCCCATATAAGGCATAACATTTTGCGATAGGGTAATCCAGTTTAAAACTTTTCAGGTTACTTAGGTCAGTCGAAGATATGTTTCTTTTGCGTTTTATTTCAAATGCATATAAACCGTTTTTCCCATAAGCTATACAGTCAACTTCTACGCCACTCGCAGTTCTGAAGTATGAAAGACTATATCCACGTTCCAAATAATCATTGATGGCACGAATATTTTGAATAAATAGACTTTCTAAGGCAACTCCTTCGGCCATTTCCGGTTGATCAAGTGGCCCCATCGGTCTAACCGTGTTATAGACGCCTACGTCAAAGAAATAAAATTTACTATGGGTTATAAGACGACGCTTTGCTCTTTTAGAGAAGGCGGGCAAACGAATACTCAAAAGCAAGTCCTCAAGGGCAGTAAAATAATCCTCCACTACCTTACGATTCACTGAAGCCTCGCGGCTAACCTCGGATACATTCAGAACTGATCCCTGCGAAAAGCTAGCTGTTTCTAAGAAGCGGGCAAATGCTCCCAGATTGCGACTAATCCCTTCTTGGATTACTTCTTGCTGTAAATAAGTATGGACATAGCTGGTTAAATATTTTTCCTTATCTTCTTCGCTAAAAATCGGAGGCAGACTACCAAATTTCAAAGCATCTTCTAAATTAAAGTCGTTCCCTAGTTCTACAGCCGTTAACGGGTGCATGTAGTAAGTCAAGGCACGACCCCCAAGAAGATTTTGTCCTTCTCTCCTTAGTTTTCTCGCACTCGATCCAGTCATAATAAACTTATATTTATTAGTCTCAATTAGTCGATGCACCTCATTTAGTAGCTGTGGAATCCTTTGTATTTCATCAATTATAATCCAGTCTGCGAAGTGCTCAGGAATAAAATCAGCAATGCGTGTTGGATTAGCAAGCAAACGATTATACGTTTCACTACTCAACAGATCTACATAAATAGCTTGTGGGAATTGTGACCGTACCCACGTTGTTTTTCCCGTACCGCGAGCACCAAAGAGAAAAAAGCTTTTTGTCTTAGGGGCTTTTATCATTCTAGTATACATAACTCCATATTACTTTGTTTTATGGTCTTGTCAAGACCATTTTGTAAAAATATTCAGTTTTGGTCACCCTAAGTGATTACAAAAAGAAGAGGGTTCGAACCCGGTTTAGGTCTAAACATAAATAACTCGAAAGTAATGTGATATTTCGAACACTAAAAAAAGCCCTTTTTATCAGGCTTTTCTTAATATTCAGAATGGGGTTGGCAACTTTGGCGACCCGGACCAGACTCGAACTGGCGACCTCCACAGTGACAGTGTGGCGTTCTAACCAACTGAACTACCGGGCCAAAAAATACCTCACTTGCTCAGTGAGGCCCATATATCTATATGCGCTGTCACCGCAAGTTTTATTTTTACTAGTGAATTATATCAATAAATAGAATTTTGGTCAATCTAAAGCTTCTTAAACTTTTCCAAATATTTTAACTTTAGCATTTTTTTCAGCTTCGTCTAGCCAGGTTTGGAAATCCTTTGTTTTGATCAAAATATGATAAGCGTGGATTTGGTCCCCATTAACCTCGGTGACTTTAATAATGTGGTAGCCATATACCGTCTTAACCAGTTCACTCACTTCATTTGCCTTCAAGGCGAAAGCCGCTTTTTCAAAATCTGGGACCATTTTACCCTTACCAAAGGTGCCTAGGTCGCCACCGTTCGCAGCGGTACTATCCTGGCTGTACGTCTTTGCCAAAGCCTGGAAATCTTCTCCGGCCTTCACTTTTGCCAAAACTTCTTCGGCTTTTTTCTTTGATTCCTGGTTTAAGCCTTCATCAGCAGAAAAATTCTGCATTAATTTTTGTCTTAAAAGACGATCTTTGTAAACCTCGGTTTTAAATTCATTAATAGACACTCCGTAATATTTTTTCAACACTTCTGCAAAGGTCTTATCGCCTCCATTGCTCTTGATCAGTTGGGCGTAAGAATCATCAAGCTCTTTTTGGGTAATTTTAACATTTTGCTTTTTTGCTTCGGTCTTAATAATTTCACTTTCAATCAGTCCGTAGAGGACATCTTTACGCATTGATTCAAGCTGTTTTTTACCTTCGGCTGAATTGAAATCAACTTTTTTGAAGTTCGCTTGATAGTCTTTCAACATATTTAATCTATCTAAATAAGAGCCGTAACTAATAAAATGATTATTAACCATCGCGATTGGATAAGGAATATATTTCGTAACGTTAGTAGCGTACTTCCCTTCCCATTCATAGGCATATAGACCAACCGCATTGACGCCTAAAAAAATAATAAGCGCTGATACGATACCGATTATTGCCAAGGTTTTCTTCTTCTTAACACGGATAAAATTAAAAAGCTTTCTTTCCTTTACTTCTTGATTCTTAGGCTCGCTTGCCTTGGTTGTCTCTTTTTTTGGATCTAAGTTTGCCGGCTTGTCTTTCTTGATTGTGCTTTTAACCTTCGCCAGGACTTTTTTATGAGCAGTGAATTTCACACCTCTCCTTGACTTTAACTTAATCTATAATACCGATATTTTAGTAATTCTACAAGTTATTTATTGTGATGTTTTGAGATGTAGGCGATTAACTCTTTGGCAGACATTTCATGACTTTGGTTTTTATGAGTGACATCAGCTAAATTTTTGATCATCTCTTGGACTTCGTCTGGATCCGACAAATCCGAAAGCTCTAAAGTTACGCCGGTAGATGTTCTAATATTAACCGTCCCATATTTAAAGATCGTCGCAAAGACGCCCTTAATGGAATATGTGACATCTTGCACCTTATCTAAATCAGTCTCCGAAAAGTCCCTAGAAAACAGACTGTGTCGATTGACACAGATTATTCTCCGATTAGTAATAATATAAACGTCATAAAACCAGATTAGAAAGTAATATAAAACGTAAATGAAAAAAAGTATTACTAGGAAAGCCGCGATTGTTAAAATAATCTGATTGCTAAAGAAAATAAAAGCTAAAATGGGTAATATCAAAAAAACCAATCCCTTGACGATAACTTTCCCGAATTTATTGGGATTTTTACGTAAGGTCAGGAGGACTTTTTCGCCTTCTTTGGGAGTGATAACATTTGCCATAAAATTAACCTATACGCTAATAAAGTATCCCCAGTAGCTTTGTTCTCTTTTTACGTCTCTTACACAAGTTAATGGATCCCCTTTATTACCTTCAATCGATAAATATTTACCATTAGTATTTATTTCAACAAAAATACCTGTGTGAGTTTTTTTATTATTAATTATAATATCTCCTTTCTTAGGTTTCTGTGTTGCAGTAATTTGTTTAAATTTCCCTTGAGATTCGGCGTGATCAATCATATAGGGAATATAACAGCTTTGTAATTTACCAGGTAATTTTGCAATTTTGTCGTGGACGTAGGTAACAAAAGCGGCACACCATGCATTGTTTTTGCATGCACCATTTGGGTCTGACTTTCGGTGATTATCATTTTCTTTGTTGCCATAATCTTGAAAAACTTTCAGCCGAGGACCTTGGTTATTGGCTATCGTTTCACAAGCTGGGTTGATATTGTTTGTGCTGGGTTTTTCCTTATTTGCATATCCTATCATAAGGTCTCCATTTGTCACTGGTCTCGCAAAGGCTTTGGGTATTAACGATAATTTTGACATTTCGGTATTTTCGTTCATGCTCACCTCGACCTCTGCATAAATTTTGTTCAAAAGATCAACGTCGCTTTGTTCTAATGCGATAGATGGCTGTTTAGCATCGGCCTCTGCACTATCTAATTCACTATATGATGATTTTCCAGAATCACTGACAACACAACCATCCTTGTTGGTAGAAGGATTGACCGTGATTGCAACCTCATTTGAAACAATATTTACTTCGCCTCCAGCTGAATCCGTAACCGTTCTTGTTGCCTTCGCTTTATAGGTTGTTTTTTGCTCAGGACCACAGAATTTATAAGGCAGCCCATCATAACTTTCGGTCTGAGGATCACTTTCAAAGCCGACTTGAACAATCTCGATATTATAATCAGTATCAGGTGCTTCGATTTCATTACCATCTTTATCTGAAATTACAAAATTTGTAATCAAAGGATTTGCTCCCGTGAGAGGATCAGCTGATAAAGTGATACCATCTAACCCAGGATCTGTCTCGGTGCTACAATCGGCGGCCGTCTCAGCACAACTTCCATCACCACAAGTGACTTGATCGGTTGCGCTGCAATCTTCTGGGGCTTTACATTCATCTTCGGTATCAGCACAAGAACCATTACTGCATGTAATTTGGCCATTATCCTCACATTGTGAAGTGTTGCCAGTGTCATTTTGTTCACAAGTGCCTCTATTTCCCACCGAACCGTTCTCTGGCGGAGTCTCAACAAGGCCAGTACAGCATTTTTTAGTATTTGTGGCGGTGACAGGCCCTAGATCTTCGCCTTCTGCTACACAGGCACATTGGCCGCTACAACTATTATCGTTGTTATAACAATCTAACCCAGTCGGACAAGTTGCTCCACCAAAAATACATTGGTTAGAATCAGAACAAAGGAACTGACCCGCGACGGGATCGCCAGTAACTTTGACGTAAACAGTTTGACTGCCACAGGGTGTCAGGCTCGATCCTTGGCCCATCGCCCCGGTTATTGTAAATTTATACCCCTCGGTCGGACTCGGTGCGGTATATGTGTGGGTCAACGACAAAGTGGTCTCTGTATTGCCTGTTTTCGTTTCACCTTCTGTTTCGTCACCATAGTCAATAAAAACCGTTCGACTATTGTTCATTCCCGTGACATTAAAGGTAAACTTATCGCTAACCTTTCCTTCAGTTGGACTAACCGTCAAACTCCCGATCGTACATTTTTCGACAGGTGGCGTTTTATCGCCAGTGACTTGAACATTAGTGGCGATTGAGCCACAGGACAAGCCATTGTAAGTCCCCGACAAAACGACGCTATAATCATCCGTGTAATTATAGGTGTGTTTTAGGTTTTTCTTGTTCAATTGCGCCATGGTCGCATCGAAGGTCGTTGAACCTTTGCCAGGATTATACCGGTCATCGCCATAACTGACATGCCAGCGATTTGGCTCTACGGTTGCCCCGCTCGCCTTTTTAATGTTTGGGTCAAAGCTCACTTCTAGCGCTGCGTCTCCTTTTTTTGGTTTAGCGGTCATCGTGCCGGTAAACGAGCATTTGGCATCCCCTGGATCTTCGAAATTGGTAATTTTTACAACTGTCGAGACAGATCCACAATCCATCAGCGCACCATTAGCCGGATCATTCTTGTAGCCTTGCAAGATCGCGGTGTATGAGCCATCAGGAGAGCCCCAATTTGGTCTTTTATATGAATGATCAAATGAAAGGTCCGCTTGAGTCCCACTTGTCTCACCGGCAAGTGATCCATCTCCCCATTTTAGACGGAAGTAAGTCGCTCCTTCATTTCCAGTAGAGGTAAATTTGACCGGTAACGGTTTTGATGATGTTGCTTCACCTTCAGTGGGAACCGCTGTTAAATTGCCAATTTTACAGCCACTATTATTGATTCCCGGGCCCGTAAAGCGCATCTGTTTATCCAAGGACACTATGCCACATGAGCTTCCTTCTGAGTCAAAACCTTCTAGTGCTGGGCGATAGCTACCCGTTGGATAATCATAGGTATTGATACTGGTAAAAATAGGGCTTTCTTTTATCAGATTATTCGCTCCATAGGTCAATTTGTAATTAGCGACATTGCTAGCACCAGAATTAGAAAATGTCACTTTTATTGGAGCAGCAGTTGCATCCCCGCTGTAAGTATCGGCGGTAAAGGTTCCCGTTGTACAGGTTCTGACGCTGACGGTTGTGTTTTGGACGCCACAAGCCTTTTCGCCGCTATTTATTGACTCTTTTGAAGGGAAAGACTCCACCTTTACTTTATATGTTGCCGTACTACCATAAGTATGGCTGAAGGTATTTGTGGTGTATGTATTGATGTTACCATCACCGAAATCAACTCTGAATATTTTGGCGGTAGAATTAACCAAGAGGTTAATTGTAAAGTTGTACTTCTTCGGATTGGCCAAGTCTTGGGCTATTTTCAGACTCGCTATCCCACACTGGCATTGATCCAAACTCGAGCTACAGGCATTATTAACAAAAACACATTTTTTTTCTCTTACAGCATAAACTGAGTTATCACAACTTGAACCACTAGACCCTCCTCCTGACCCCCCGCTTGTCCCTCCAGAACCGCCCCCTGAGCTTCCTCCTGAACCACTACTTGTTGCTTTGCATTCCTTTTCACATGCTACCAAAGTATCATAGCTGCCATTTGCGCTTTTTCCACACTGGCTAGTAGCTGTATTACATCCATACTTTGAAACAGTTGCTGTTTCGGCAGCAGTAACTTTTACCTTAAACATGTATGGTGAAGATTCACAAGCAATCAAAGTTTTATCAGCAACGGCGCCCTTATAGGCATAAACCTTGACCGTATATGATCCTTTTTTTGTATATTTATGACTGAAATCAGGATTTTTGTCGGTCTTATACCCAGAGACCGTGCCATCCCCATAATCAGCTTTCCAAACGGTTGCATTGATGTCAAGATTTCGATTGTTTTCTCGCCTGATACTATTAAAGGTTAGCTTTTGGTCTTCCGTCATATCGACTGGGTTTATAACCTTTACTGCCTTGCCATCAACTTTGACATTATTTTGAAAAGCATTGGCTAGAGAACAAGTCGTCCCCGAAACCGGGCTAACAGGTGACGTTGATCCAGTATTAACCGTTGGAATAGAAAAACTGACCTGTTTAACACAATCATAATTATCATTTTCGCCTTCGCTATAATAATGAGCCGTAACTGTAATTTTCTTCCCAGCCGGATCGGTGGTATAGGTATGATAAAAATAATTAGCATAGCCATTACACTGATACCTAGCTCCAACAAGACTCTTGTTATCAGAAGTATCATTTACGCCCCAATTAATAGAATATTTTAAATTTCCACAACTTAATGAGATATTCTTACTGCGCGTTGCCTTTACGGTAGCTTCAATTTTCATCCCTTTCTTAATCTGATTGGCCGCGATATCAGTATACTTAGTAGTGGCTACACCCCGACTATCTTTAGTGGTGGTTTCTTTTTTAAAACTAGCCGATAATTTCAAGTCTTTGCTTAATTCACAGGAGGTAATAACGTTTTTTTCCGCAGCTTCTGCAACATTAATCCCAAAAAGTGGTTTACTCGCTATTTCATCAATTGATGGCAAGCTTTTATTGTTAGACAATATTTCGTCTGATTCCCCATGGATTGCCTCATCTTCAATCGTCGGGGTGGTAGTGTCAATGATCGGCAAATTGACAAAAAATTCTACTTCTTTTTGGGCTAAGACCACCGAGCCAGCATATTGTGTTTGTTTATTATACCAACTTCCCTGCGATGCGTATTGATAAGCCGTTAATGTCGCCATGATCTGGCCGCCGTTTTCGTAGACATGGTGGGTAAAGGCTGTTTCAGTTAGGTCTTCACTTGTCGAGCCATCCCCAAAGTTCCAAACATAATAATCAGCGTTTTGGATAACACCATTGAAGGTAATATCCCCCGCATTGTCTATATTCTCCGAAGTTGCTGTTGCGATCAAAACGTTATCAGCTGAGTCTTCTTTTCCTCGAGCGGTAGCGAAGCTTGACGAGGTACTCCAGTCGCTTTCAGCTCCATCGACAGATAAGGATTTGGCTTGCCATTCATATTTTGTTGCAGTTTTTAGATTATTTAGATCAAATTCTTGAGGCGTGCCACTAATTATAAATTCTCCTGGATGCCAACCAGTTTCTAACCATTTTGAATCATTTATTGGCTTGTAACGAACTTTGATTTTGTAACTATTTAAGGAAGTCGTCTGAACTTCCGCTTTAACTACAACCCTGTTTGCTGCTAGTAAAGATCCATTTGGAGGAGAGATAAGGTTGGCTGGGGCTGGTATCACATAACTTGAAACCCAAACAAATTCGTTGTAATAGGTTTTTCCTGTATCAGAGATATTCCCCAAATTATAAATTTTATTACTACCCAAGGTCGTACTATTTTCATCATTAGCGGTTACGTGTTCTCTTACATCCCACCGCCAATATCCGCTTACATTGCTGATATTTTGAGGCAAATTGCTTGCGACAGTACTGCTTATCTTCTCTGGTAACAAGATCTGAGTTTGTCCTGTTTTGTTCGAGGAATCAGTATATTTATCAGTCGTTGTTTTTTGAAAATTACTTTGATTATTGTTGACCGATAATTCTAAGTTGGTCTTACCATTTGCCGTTAGATCTAACGGCACCTTGTTGCCTTTTTGGTCGATATAATAGACGCCCGTAACAAATTGATTTTGCGTTAAATCTTTTACCCCTCCGGTCGATAATGCGACATTGTTATTATCTTTCTTTGAATTTAATTTGGAATTTATTTTGTACGAAACGTTATACTCCTTGTATTTAGCCTTTAGAAAATCATCATAGCTAGAGTACTCGCCCTTTTGTTTGTTATTAACGTCGATGACGAGATATCTGGAAGCAATCTTGCTATCACCTGTCTTAACCGCTTGTCTTTGGACGATCGCTGGCAAGGCAAAGATTGGAGCAGTTTCACCTTCTGCACTCGCCTGACCAACTAAAAGCGCTAATAAAGAGCTTTTACTGGTTGTTTTATCTCCTGATGGGGCTACTTTTAGGTAATCAAAGACGCTAGTCTTGACTGCCGCGTCAGAAAAAATATCGTAGTTATTAAGAAAAGCGTTTTTATCGAAGCTAGAAACAGTTGTGTTTAAACTAGGGTTTGATTCAACTTGGTTTTTGGCTTGATCAAACTTAATTTTGCCATTAGTAATATCGGTCGCCAGTTGGTCAGCCAACACCTCGGCTTGGCTATCCGCGACAACATCGTCTGCAGGCACATTGATCGCTAAATAATTACCATCCGCCCAAGCGATGTAATAATCTCGTACCTTGTATTCTAAGATTCGGCAACGGGTGTCATCACGAACGACATTTTTTTGTAAATCCGTATATTTTGAAAAATCAGGCCCAATCACATTTTTGATACTCTGATTGACTTCAGCATCGCTAACCTTGAGATTCAATTTGCCCGCTTCATTTTGGGCAATTTTGCAATTGACTAATTGCTTGAGAGCAGTCAATTTTTCCTGATCGCTTGGCTTTTTGTTCGAAAAAACAAATTCCATCGCCAAATCGTCTTCGGTGATTTTTTGATCCCCAACCTTGGCTAAAGTTTTAGGTCCAGCCAAATATCTTCCTAGAAAGAAACCGCCGACAATAATCAACACAGCAACCGCAAAAATCGCGCCAATGGTTAAGGCTTTCTTCCTATTTATTTGCATTAATTTGCCCTCACGCTTTTTTTGTTTATTTATAATCTAATTGTAGGTCCTGGGCCAATAAGCGTCAAGATCAAACCTAAGCAACCAAAGACCCCTCAAAGCTTATTTATCACACTTATCTTTGTCTGTTGATGGATCAACCGCAATATTAATTTCTGCAGAAGAAAGTTCCGGATCACTCCCGGACGCTTTTTTGAGCGCAATTGCTTTGTAAGAAGTCTTGGTGTCGGGACCGCAGAATTTAAACTTCTTGCCATCATAACTTTCTGTTTGTGGATCGCTTTCAAAACCAACCTGAGTCACAACGATGCTATAGTCTCCATTCGGGGCAGTTACAAGTGTGCCCGCCTTGTCCTTAATCTGAAAATCTACAATTAATGGGTTGCTACCTAAGACCGGCACAGCCTCTAAAGTGAAGTTACTTGTGGTAGCGGTATTTACGGCAAGTCCCTTATTTGAGCCACCGATAGTGACGGTTCCGCTTGCCTCTCCACAAAGTTCCTTTAGACTTGAGAGATAACCAACTGCCGAAATTTTGTATTCTCCTGTCACTAAATAAGTATGCTTGACTGTAATCGTTGTTTTGCCCTTAGTCGCGATGTTCTCTGTTTTTTTGTCTCCCCAAGCAATTTGAACTCGATCGGTGGAGCTGAGGTTGGTAAGGGTGGCCGTTACTTCTTGGCCCACATCTCCGGTGGTCGGCGTGACTGCAAGTGTCCCCACCTGACAGCTTTTGGTTGGAGGTTTGCCATCAGCTGATTTAACGGCTATTGCTGTCGCGATCGAGCCACAATTTAGTCTGCTTCCGTTGCTATCATAGAAGCCCGTTAAGACCACGCTATAGTCTTTACTCTCAGTATAGGTATGATTAACTTTTTGTTTGTTAATTTTACCTGTGAAAGTATTCGAGCGCTCGCCGTCACCAAAATTGTATTGCCAAGTTGTTGGTGTGTACTGTGCTCCATCCGCTTTTTTAATATTTTTAACACTGAGGGTAATATTGCCTTGAACTTTGGCCTCTTTGGGTTTATAAGTGATGGCTCCCTTGAATTGGCATTCCGTCGAAATAGGGCCGGTAACACTATTAGTAATATTGATCGCGACTGACTTTGAACCATATTTTACCTTTTCCCCTTTGGTGTCTGTATAATAGCCCCGAATCGTGGCTGTATATGAGCCTTGATTGTTATCTGGGTTGGGCGCTGTATACTGGTGTTCAAATGTTGCTTGATATAGAGTTCCACTGACTTTAGTAAAATCAGTTACTTTTTTGGTCTCTTCTGGTTTGTTATCCCCCCAATCCAAGCTATATTCAGTAGCTTTATTTTGACCAGTAGCTGGAATATTAATCTCGGTATCAAAAGAAACCTTTAGCGGCACTGCTTCAGTCGCCTCGCCTGAGGTGGGCTTCGCTTCAAATTTAGTAATATACGAGGCTTCATCGGTTGACGTTCCTGTCAGGACTATCGCATGATCTAAGGAAACTCTACCACAGCTATTCCCTTTGGCATCGTATCCGGTCAGCACTGGTCGGTATACCCCTTGTTTGCTATATGAATAATTGTTTAGCGAAGTAAATGCCCCTTGGCCCTTCTTGCCATCACCGTATTTAATGGCATAAGTCGCAACGTTGGTAGGATTTGTATTTGCAAATGTGATTGGAACTGACCCTGTCGTCGTCTCCCCGCTGTATTTATCGGCACTAAAGATTCCTGTTTGACAAGTAGATGGGCTGACAACGACTCTTTCTTGCCCACACTCATTACTGCCTGGTGGATTCTCGGTATACGACTTAACCACCACTCGATACTGTCCAGCCTTATCATAAGTATGAGTGACTGTTTTTGTCGTCAATGTCTCTGCCTTTGTTTTGTCTCCAAAATCAATGATAAAGGATTTTGCATTAGAGCCGGTCGGAGTCACAATGGTAAAGGTATACTTTAAAGGATTCGTTGAATCTTGAACTGACTCTACCTTAGTTATTCCACATTTACATTGGTTAAGCACCGGGCTACATTGATCTTTTTTAAAAACGCACTTTTCGCCATCTAGCACATAGGCTGCATTATTACATTTTTGGTCTCCCGTCACCTGAACCGCCAAACTAGAAGTGCATGGCACTGAGGTCGTAGTTGATTCTTTGCTAGGAACTGACCAATTAACCGTCAAGGAGCCTTTAACCTCTTTGTCACATTTTAATCTGAAGGAAGTGTCGTTGTTGTTGACGCAATCAACGCATTGGGCGTTCTCTGACAAATCAAGCTGACAGCCAGCATCTTTAAGGGCTTTATTCAAATTGACCGTTGGCTTTAGGTTCGATAAGGTCGATTTAGTTTCCAAGGTATATGTTTCTTCCGAATTTGTCCTAATTTTTTGCGGTCCATTAAGACTGATTTGGTTTTCTTTGCATTCCAGATTCTTCGATGTGGTCACGCCTAAGACTGTTTCTTCCTGATTATTCAAAGAAACACTACTCCCTGAGCTAGAGCTGTTACCAGAGTTGAACTGGATGCCGCCATCCGTCGTTAAGGTCGCCTTGAGTAGAGGGAGATTGACAAAAAAGGATACTTCTTTTTGAGCAACAATTGCTTGGCCTGAATATCTAGCTTGTTTGTTCAAAATATTGTCTGCTTCCGGAACATATTTATAGCCCGTCAGCGTGGCGATATAATCTCCGCCGCTAGTATAAATATGATTAGCCAAAGCTTGTGTCGGTAAATCATTACTGACATTCCCATCACCAAAATCCCAAGTGTAGTAATCAGCATTTTCCATTTTGCCGTCAAAAGAGATATCACCAGGACTTGATAAATTACTCGCTTCGACAAAAGCAACGGCCCCACTACTATTTGATTGGCCAGCTTCTCGTGCGGTCGCAAAATAGCCTTGATTCGACCAATTTTGGGCCACGCCTTTATTGTTTATAATTTGAGTTTGATATTCATAAAGTGAGGCTTTCCTAAGATTGCTCAGATCGAAAGCTTGATTAATGTCATTACCATCAAATATGGCCAACTTGGCTGAAGTTTCTTTCCATCGGCCAATCGGTTTAGTTTTGTATCGTAATTTTATCTTTGACCCAGAGCTAATCGTCGTGCTGTCAGCAGTCACTCTCAGGGTCACTTTATTAGGTAGATAGAGTTCATCTTGGGCAATCGTAATGGCGGTTGATTGGAGGTAGAGACCAAGAGATATCCCTCCCAGAAAAATTATCAAGACTGTCATTATCCCAAGCCCAACCAGGAGTCCTCTTTCCCGCCTACTTTTTTCACTTTTTAGGTTTAGAGCGATTTTTTTCATCTATATCAATTGTAGGTTTATTTACTTCAGTAAGTCAATAGATACCGCTACCGATAAAAAGAGCCGCCTCGATTAAAGCAGCTCTTAAAGAAAGTTTCACTTTAGTTACTTGTTTACTGAGAAGGCAAACGACTTTTCGTTGTAAACGCCATTGCTGTTGTTGCATAATACTTTAACTGAGATTTTATAACTAAGTCCTTTTTTAAAAGCACTCTGACCCAAAGTATAAGTATTACTATCAGTACTACCAGTCGTTCCGCTGGTTCCGCCAGAGATAGACCAGATATAATCATCGGCCTGGCCTACGGCTGGTATACTAAAGGTTATTTCTGAAGGTAAGCTCTCTAATGTATAGCTCCCGTTGTTTGTCACTGGAGAAGTAGCAAAAATATCGCCTACTGTGCATGAAGTGTCAGAGACACAGGTGAACCCAGCTGCTTCACATTTACCATTGCACAAGGTTTGCCCAGCAGCACAGCCTGAAAGCAAGGAAAAGCTTGCGGTACAAATAACGTTTTGGTTAATGGTTAGAGCTGAAGAGTTAGGATAGCTTACGCCAGCACAAGTAAAGCCATTAAATTGGAATCCAGAAGCTGCTGTCGCACTGATGGTTGATTGTTTTCCCGATGTAATCCCACTAGCCGGTGTTGCAACGGCAGATCCGCCGCCTACGGGAACAATATTCATAGTAACGCTATATGTACTGGTTGGCGTTGGAGTTGGAGTTGGAGTAGGGTTCGGAGGAGCCGCAGCGTCCTCTACCGTAACGCTCTTTATGGTTTGACTATTACAGATATTCCCCAAATTCGTTTTGTAGGCAGTCAATGTAACATCACGAGAGCCACTAGTTGCATAATATTTAACTGAAAATGCAGTTTCTAGTTTACCATCTTTAACATTTCTTTGCTCATAGGTCCCATCCCCCCACGATATTTGAACATTGTCAGCCCCTTCTAATTTAGTCACACTTGCAGTAAATCCAGTAGCAACAGCCTTAGTCGACATCGGATCTACTTTAAAGCCTGTAATACTACATTTTCCAGTATCGACAGCTGCCTTCTCCCCTTTGACAATCGAGAATTGGGATGAAGAGGCAACGCCATCACAATTATTAATACCGTCTTTGTCAGAATATTTACCCGTTATAGAGACAGTATAGGTACCATTTGTTTGGTAAGCATATTTGATGTCTTTTGGATCCCCTTCAAATGTCCTGGTATTCCCGTCCTCTATTAAACGATAGGTCCACTTGTTTGGTAATTTTGCGTCACCGTTTTTACTGACATCTGCGCTGAAGGTAATTTCATCTCCTGCATTGTAAGTAGACTTATCGGGCTTCATTGTAATCTTGCCTTTGAAATCACATTTTGCAACTGGCTTATTATTTACGTCTAAATTAGCGTTTGTGATTGCGACTTTATTTGCAGTAGAGCCACATGGAACTCTTTGGCCTTTTGAATCCGTACGAAACGCTTGAACAATTACCGTATAGCCCGTTGCATCGTTTAAATTAGCTTGTTTGTACTCGTGTGAAAAGGGTAGCCCCTCTCCTGCCGTGATTGTCTTGCCTGATTCTGGTCGCTCATCGATCTTACCATCACCCCAAATTACTTGATATGTATCAGGTATATCGGTTGTTGCCGGAACTGGTGATGCAAGGATTGTAGGAACAGCGACAAAGACATTTACTTTATAAGGCTTTGCAGAAGTTGCTGTTGTTTGATTGGCATCAGTGTTGGCATTCTCTAGTTTAACTATGCCGACTGAACAGGTCAGATTATCACCAGTAGAAGGCGAGGCTGCCTGGCCCCCAATATTAATATATTTATCAAGTTGGGCTACACCGCAACTACTCCCCGAACTATCAAAGCCCTCTACCGTTGGTAAATATGATCCACCAGCATAGCTATAGGTTGCGATACTATTAAAGTCAGCATTCTTGGGACTTGTTACACCATCTCCATAAACGAATTGGTAGCTATTCACTTTGTCTGCTCCAACATTAGTAAACTTAACAGCCACCTTTCCATTTGTTGCATCGCCTGTATAAGGACTAGCTGTTAGTTTGCCTGTGTCACAAGTACTTGTCGTAAGATAAAGTATCTGTGTATCACAAGGTTTACCCGCATCAGCGTCTTTTTGCGAAGGATAAGAACTAACGACAACCTTATAGGTCCCAGATGCTGTGTAGGTATGAGTAAATTTATTTTCACTTGATTCGTTCTCTTTACTGTCTCCAAATTTTATTTTGAAATATTTAGCATTAGAATCAGTTAGCGTTTTCGCAGTTATTGTATATTCCATACCTGAGTTTCTTTTTGCATTTATCTCAGAAATACCACAAGTGCATTGATCTAAGGCTGAACTACAGGAGTTGGTGACATATTGGCATTTGCCATCGCGAAGATCCCAAACAGAATTTTTACAGGTGGTTGGAGTTGAGTCGCCGCCACTACCTCCGCCATTATTCCCCCCTGAACCAGCCGCACAGTCTGTAGCAAAGTTACAACTATCAAGGCCTGTTGTTTGTCTTATGCAACTTGTAGTACCACATGCCCACTTAGTCCCCTGTTCAGGAGGGTTATTTTCAGCTACTTTACAACTATCAGAATTTTCACAAGCGGTTTCACTAGTAAAGGTTCCACTTGAACTTAAAGCACATTTTCCCGTATGTGTTCCAGAACATCCCCATTTAGGCACTTTGCAAAAAGTACTTGATTCACAAGCAGCCAGTGTTGAGAACCCATCTGACCCTTTACGTTTTTCACAATTACCTGATCCCCGACTAGTACAATAATAAGTACTGTGTTCTGAACCGCTATAATTTTTTATGGGTAAATATGCACTATCTCGACCAGAAAGTTCGCAGGTGTAACATTTAGACCAGGGCCAAAATTGATTTTGGACCCAACCTCTCTCTCTACACCAAGTGTCTTCTCCATAAACACCAATTCCTACAGTAGTTCCTCCTTGTGTATTGCCATAATAACATCCATTTTCACTTATGGCTCCCGTTCCACAAGACACAGTAACTTTTGATCTTGGCATATTTGTTCCTATAGAGTAATTTACTAGATAACCTGTTGCAGTTAGTTGTGGAGTTCCTGCAATTACGTTTAAATAATATCCTTTGTCACTACAAGCACCCAAGACTGCTTGCTTTTGGTCAGCTTTTGCAACATTTGAACTACTTGTTTTGTTATTATCTAGAGACAAAATATCGCCATTATTGACAACTGTTTCGTCGATTGTTACAGGGTTTGCGGGGGTTATCGGCAGATTCACAAAAAGTTTAAGTTCTCTTTGAGCGACAATCGTTTGTCCTGAATATTTAGCTTGTCTGTCTAAGGGGTTATCAGATTCCGAAATTGATTTATATGCAGTCAATGTCACATTATAATCTCCTCCAGTAGCATAAATATGGTGAGTATTGGCTGTATCAATCAAGTTCTCACTGGTCATACCGTCACCGAAATCCCAAACATAATATGTCGCGTTCTCGGCTTTGCCTTCGAAGGTAATATCACCAGGATTATCAGAATTAGCCTGTTTCGTCAGAGCAACCATACCGTTTGTCGGCGAAGATCCGACTTCTCGCGCCGTCGCAAAGTATAACGGAGCGCTCCAACTGTCTTGGCTAACTCCTTGTTCATTGGTTGTTTGATATTGATATTCATAGGTGGTTGCTTTTTGAAGATTAGATAATTCAAATGAATTAGTAACTAATTTTTCAACTAAGGGGTTGGCTAACTTTGAATCAGTAGTTTGCCAATCCTTCGCCTTTAGTGGCTTATAGCGAAGCTGGATCTTGGTTAGTCCGCTTTCATTAGCGACAACATTGATTGGCAAATTCACATTATTCGCTAGGTATAGATTATTTGGCTCGAGTGCTACCGATGGATTAAGATAACGAGCTAGGAAATAACCTCCAACCGCTATTAAAAAAAATGCCGCTACACAAACGCCAGCCATCAAAAACTTCTTATTTCTTGAACTCATTTTAGCCTTCTACATATCTTTTTTGTTTTCATTTTGCTTTTTAATCTCTATCCTAATTTATTATTATTATTTTTATCATTAGCCACACTCAGGACGAATAATCTTTTCTTCGCAACCAATTGCGTTGGATGCTCCTGATCCAGAGCCTACACAGTCATAATACTTAGTACAAGGGTCACTACCCGTTGTGTCTACTCTTGTTCCGCTATCACACCCTCCATCAGTTCCACAAGCTCCGTTTACTGGATTCTGTGCAATAGGAACTGGTTGAGAGATTGGCGGCGGCGATGTGTTTCCGAAAGGATCTATTATCGGTTCACATTTAGTGCCAGTAGCTGGAGCGTACTCAGCGCACTTATCGGCCCCACACCAAACTTGCTGATCACAATTTGCGTAAGGATTTGGGTATATTTGTGGAAAACCAGTAGAACATTTATAGGTGCCGTCTGGGTTTGTACCATCACAGGTTATTGGTGGCCCTCCACAAGAATTTATCCTGGCATCACATGCATAATATTCGTTCGGATCCACAGTGATATAACAGGCGCAGTTCTCCCATTTCGAAGGAGTGGTTGATCCGCCTTCACATGACAAGCTGTAGCCACTACCAGGAATCAACCCAGGTGTAATATTAACCGGGGCACAACTAGGATCTAAGATACCGCTAGGACTTGTCGTCGGGGTACCGCTAGGAGTTGTTGCCGGAGTTACAGTTGGTTTAGTCTTGGCATTCTTGTCTGGCTTATTTTTGCCAACCGTGGCGCTTTTCTTAAATTTTCCAAATAATTTCTCGAGGTTAGATTTAAATCCTGAAACATCGACAGTATAGGCACCTTGATTGTCATATCTGTGCTGTAATTTAGTTTTCGTTTTGCCTGATACGGAAACCTTCTCGGTTTTTCCATCTCCCCAATCAACCACTAAATAATCAATTTTATCAATCCCTGACACTGTGGCATATACATTTTCTCGTGGGGTTGAGACAACTGGTGGGGTAACTGTAACCTCAGCAATATTGGCATTGGTTGATTGCCCTCCTGTAACCTCAACTGGGATAGCGGTCGCGATCGAGCCGCAATCTATTGTGCCTCCAACGGAATCTGTATAATATCCACGTAAAACTACTGGGTAAGTTCCATTTGCCGTCGGAATATAAGTAACTTTATTTTTATTAAGTTCATCAATTGACCCGGTGAAATCTTTCATAACCGTTTCGCCAAAACTATATTTCCACGAAGTTGGTGTTTGATAGGCGCCGTTTTGAGGACGTGGTGCTGATGTGGCTTTAGATGTAATAGTAACCTCTTTGCCAACTGTGACTTGAGTCGGTGTTGCTTTTAGGGTTCCGGCAAACCGACAGACTACAGTTGGTCCAACTGGTGTTGGTATTGGCGTTGTTATTTGGACTTTCGTAGCGACAGAACCACAGTCTATTTTCTGGTCGTTTTCCAGCCTATAGGCTCGAAGGGTTGCCGTATAATTTTGGGCTGCGCTTAAGCCTGGGTTGACATTTGGCCCCTTGTAACTATGTTTGAAGGTCAGGGTTTGTATTGGTGCAGGTACAATTGCAATCGTTACCTCGCCTGCTTTTTGGGTATCTATCGCTGAGCCATCGCCATAATCTAGCTCATATAGGGTTGCCTTCTGTTGGCCAGTGGCTGGAATCAAGACGTCAGTTGTAAACGTTACTGCTAGTGGCTTCGCTGGTGTCGCTTCGCCAGAAGTTGGAGCCGCTGTCAATGTCCCAATACTGCAAGTTGCACCTTCAATAGCCCCCGTTATAATGATCGGGGCATTTAGGGTCGTACTGCCACAATTGTAGAGTGAATTATTGAAGCCTTCAATTTTTGGCAAATAATTCCCAGGCGTTGCATAGTCATGCTTGGCGATATCTTTAAAAGGTAGAGGCGTGTTACCACTATCAGTGCCATCACCGTAGGTTATTCTATACAGAGTCGCGGTCGGTGGTTGATCCGCGATTACGCCCATTGTGAAATTAACCGTGATTTTCTTGCCCGCGGTCTGGTCGGCTGGTGATAAAACACCGCTATAGACATCCGCTCCAAAGGCTTTGGTGATTGAGCAAGCCAGTGGATGGATATAGGTAACACTAGAGCCGCAGGGGTTTTCGCCAGGGGTTTCCTCAGTATATGAATACGCTTTAACCTTCTTCTGCCCTGGCTCGATATAGGTATGGGTGATCGTCGCTCCGGCTTTGAAAATTTCCGTTCTCGTGTCACCAAAATCAACCTTGAACGATTTAGCGGTCGAACCTTCCGGGACTGCAATCGTAAAGGTATATTTTAAGGGATTAACCGCATCTTGATGAGCTGATAGTTTCGTGATGCCGCATTTACATTGATCCAATCTAGCACTACATTGGTTCTTGAGATACTGACACTTACCATCCTGCATCACCCAGGCGGTGTACTCACATTTCTTCTCCGTCCCTTTGACTTCAACGTTAACGCTCGTGACGGCACAAGTGCTCGTCTTATCTTTGGAGCTTGTAAATTCCTGAACCGTCATGACGCCGTTAGCGGCATATTTACAGTTTAACTTTAATTGGTTGGCTTTAGTGCCATAGCCAATTCGGAAATAACATTCGCCTCGCTTGATTAACTCATCGTCAAGCTTAACTACAACTTTACTCCCCTTGGCATAAGGGATATTAGAAACGACCGTTTTTCCCGCCTCTATCTGGGTTGGCCATTCGCTTTTGAAGGTCTCGAAATTTAACTTACAGGTTTTTGTTGTCTCAACGCCTAAAACCGCTTGATCTGGCTGCGCTGCGGCAATATTATCTAAACTGGCATTGGTATTACTACTCACTGGCCCGATCGTCGCACTCCCGTCATCGCCTAAAGCCACTTCCACTTCTGGCAAATTAACATAAAAATTAACAACTTTCTGCCCTACGATTGCCTGTCCAGAGTATTTCGTTTGCTTATTAAAAATATTACTAGCTTCGGGGACGTATTTATAGCCAGTCATAACCGCTAAATAGGTCCCACCAATTTCATAAATATGGTTTGTTCTGGCGGTCCCGACTAAATCACCACTCTTTTGATTATCGCCAAAATCCCAAACATAATAGTCAGCACCATCAACCTTACCATCAAAGGTGATATCGCCAGGATTATTGAAATCAGTTGCACTTGTATAGGCAACATTGGCCGGATTTTCGATTGTTTTTACCCCCGCGTCGCGAGCGGTCGCAAAAATCACTGACTTTCCCCAGTCTTTAGCCTGGCCCTGTTCACTTATTTGTTTGGTTTGATACTCATAGGTGGTGGCAGTTTTTAGATTAGCGACATCAAATGATTGGCTGGCTGCAGCGTCAGCCGTGATCCCAAGTTTAACCTCTGTTTCAGCCCATTTTGTCGAATTCACTGGTTTATAGCGAGCCTGAAAGTACGTGTTTCGGCCTGAGATTGGGTCCGCCGTGGCTGCTTTCAGTGAAACTTGGTTAGCGGAGTAAAGCTGGCTTTTGTCGGCTACGATATTTGATGGACGGAAGTATCTGCCGATGAAAAAGCCGCCAAAAACAATAAAGAGAATAATCGCCGCACCACCACCAAAAGATAACAGTTTCATTCTATTCATTTTTCCCTCATTTTTGTTTTTTTCTTTTTCCACAATAGTTTATTCCTATTTATGATTATAAATTAACTCGAAGTTATGTCAATATATTAAGCGTTTAACTGGTCCAAGTCTCGGACATCTTAGACACTTAACATTGTTAAATCTATATTAGCATGCTCAAAGCCCGGTAGACTACGGAGATATTCTAAGGGTGTTTTCATCTCTAATGATTGATGTGGTCTGTAAGTATTGTATTTCTCAC
>CAIMLA010000010.1 GCA_903842085.1 uncultured bacterium
AGAGATAGAAAATGACCCAGATAAAATAAATGCAAAAGTCGCTCAATTAGTTGAAGGGGCTAGCCGAGACGAAAAATTAATCGATAGCGACAAGGAGCGAAAAAGACTTTATGATAAAGTGTTAATGATTGAAGAAGAGGAGATAAAGAAAATTAGAGCAGAAAACCCGGGGCTTTCGAATGATCAAATTGAAGCTAGGATTATTGGTCAGACGATGAGATATCTTGTAACGAGAGAAGGGTTAAGAGACACAAAAAGGACGCGCCAAAAAATAGCAGCATGGACCGCTGGGATTCTGGGTCCGTGGCTTGGTGGAGCTTTTGGCGTCTTTAGTCCACTATGGTAATAAACGGAGGAAGAAATGATACCTGATATTAAGAAAAATTTGATTGAAGAACTCGGGTTAGAAAATTTACCCGAGAAAGAAAAAAACGACTTAATAGTTTCTTTAGCAGATGCCTTGCAGTCTAGGATTACGGAAAGGGCATTAAATTTTCTAACTGAAGAAGATAAAAAAGAACTAGAGAAATTGGTTGATCAAAAGAACGAAGATGAAACTGATAAATTTTTAGCTGAGAAAATCCCGAATATTGATGAAATAATGTACGACGAATTTCTGATGTTCAAAGAAGAGACTCTGGAAACGCAAAAAGAAGTAAAAAAACTTTTAGCTGAATAAAATAGTTTTTGGCTAACAACAAAACACTTGCGAGTTTAGTTTTTTGTTTATATACTATTTTTTATTCCTTGTCAGAGATGGCAAGTCCTTAACCAAGAGGACTAGTCGGTAGATACTGAGTACGCAACATGGAAAGGTAATCTCTGATATTGGATGTACCAGTTTTGACAAGAGGAGCCAGGTTTTTGAGATAGAAAGTTTAGTCTCAGGGGGACAAATTTTCTAATCTTAAACTGCGCTTTTAATGTCAAAACATCCATCAATCACAACCGTCAGCCTTCTGCTCTTTCGTCTAATTGAGATGACCAATTAGAATGAAACCAGTTTGGCTGGCACCTGGTTGCACTTCGAATTGCGAGACAATAGTGGACAAACCACGCCATCAGTTATAATGACTGAGCACAGACGTACTACAATGGTACACTCTGGTCTGTAGATCATTATTTAATTGGTGTGTGGCTAGCCATAGAAGTCAACCAGGTTTTTTACAAAGGGGTGGTCCGAATCTTGGGCCACCCCTTCTCCTATCTAAGTCGGGAACAAAGAGTATATAATCTATTTATGATAAAACACGACAAAAAAGTTATAGAGCGATTATTGGCGAGGAAAGGAAAGAAGAAGAAAGATAAATTTAAGATTGGACTAATCATAGAAGGCGGAGGGATGAGAGGCGCTTTTAGTGGTGGGGTGATGGTTGGTTTAGAGAAACTTGGACTGACCGATAGCTTTGATTATGTTTATGCTTCATCGTCTGGAAGTTGTGCTGGGGCGTATTTTCTATCAAAACAGACTGAACTTGGCGCTTCTGTCTATTACAATGATTTAGACGGTTTCAAATTTATTAAACCATGGAAGATTAGTCGAGCGGCTGATATTGATTATTTGTGTGATACCATTTTCCGGCACAACAAAAAATTAAATGTTAGTAAAATTAGAAAAAATAATTC
>CAIMLA010000011.1 GCA_903842085.1 uncultured bacterium
CAGAGTGAGAAGTACCGATACCTATGGCAACCTTGTCACAAGTAATGACTTTACCTTTGATACGCCCAAAGACCTCACTAAAGTCCCACCAATCATCACTGGTCCCAATCCAGAAGTAACTACAACTCCATATACCGCTAACATTGATTGGTTAACAGACAAAGTTGCTGACTCCTATGTAGAATTTGGTTCTAGTATTAGCTATGACTATACCCAAGGGAGTAATGACTTAACCCTAACTCACTCTGTTATGATCTCTGGCTTAGCCCCAGAGACTACCTATCACTTCAGAGTCAAATCAACTGATAGCTATGGTAACTCAGTTACAGGGAGTGACTTTACCTTTAGAACCGGTCTTGGCCCAGACCTAACTCCTCCTCAAATTACTGGCCCTAACCCGAGTGTCACTAATGGTGCCACGACAGCTACTATTTCTTGGTTAACTAATGAAAACTCAGATTCCTTCATCGAGTTTGGCCCAACTGCTAGCTATGGTAATACTCAAGGTATCATCAATGCTGTTACCAATCACTCCGTTGATCTAGTTGGCCTTGATCCTGATACAACCTATCACTTCAGAGTCAGAAGTACTGATCCAGCCACTAACATCGCGGTTGGTAATGACTTTACCTTCAAGACCTTAGTCTTAGAAGAAAAGACCTCTATTCCAACTATCACTGGAGCCACAGCTCAGAAAGAAGGAGCTGACCCAGAAGAAGTAACTATTATCTGGACGACTGATAAATACTCTACCTCAGAGGTCCAATATGGTATTAACAAAGACGATTTAAACCAATCAAGTCCAATTGATTCTTCTCTAAACAAAACGCACTATGTTTATCTAAAGAAACTATTACCTAATACCAGATACTACTACCAAGCTGTCTCAGTCGATGAATATGGAAACAAGAAGACGGATGAAGTTAAATACTTCGTCACGGCTCAAACAGGTACCGGTGTTCCTAAAGTCTCTGCCGTTGAAGCAACTGATATCACCCTAAACTCTGCCATCATCTCCTGGGAGACGACCGTTGTCGCTACCTCAATCATTGAGTATGGGACAGATAACAACTATGGCTCTAAGATAGAAGATCAATCCTTAGGCTCTACGACTAAGCACCTAATCAGACTTAAAGATCTTAAAGAAGGCATAAAATATCACTATCGAGTCCAAGGTCAATCCACGGGTGGAGTCTTGGTCTCCTCTGATGATTACGTCTTCTCCTCTCTCACCAAACCCACCATCTCAGATATCAGTATCAAAGATATCGGCTCCATCAAAGCTGTTATCACATGGAAGACTGATACTGAGGCTGATTCCTTTGTCGACTATGGTCTAACGACTCTAGATGCTTCCCAAGGTAGAAGTGAAGAGGTCAAAGACCATGCCGTTACTCTCTCCAATCTAGTTCCAGCTACAGAGTACAAGATTCAACTTAAATCTAGAGATAAATATGGTAATCAAGCTATCTCTGATATCAAATCATTTAAAACAATCATCGATACAACTGCCCCTATCATCAAAGATTTAAAGAGTGAAACAAGCATTATTACTGATTCAGACGGAAGCAGTAAGGCTCAAGCTATTATCTCCTGGTCTACAGACGAACCAGCTACTTCTCAAGTTAAATATGCCGCTGGAGTGACAACTGATGGTAACTATACTAACTCAACTCCAGAAGAACCGACCCTAACTACTTCTCATATCGTCATCATCTCAAATATCAAACCATCTTCTACTTATCATATGAAGATAGTTTCAAAGGATGCTTCAGACAATATCGGAGTCTCTGATGACTATACTGTTCTAACTCAAGGACAAGAGAAATCACTAGTTCAATATATCTTACAGATTCTAGAAGAGAGATTTGCATGGATTAATGGTTTTAACCTATTTGGTAATCAATAACTGAGATGATATATAGATAAGGAGAGGGGTAAAGGTAATAGAGCAAAGATGAAATCACCAATTATTGAAGTCGAGAATCTATCAAAGGTCTATGGCAGTGATGATACGCAAAACAAAGCCTTAGATAATGTTAGTCTGAAGATCTACTCTGGAGAGTATATTGTCTTTTTTGGTCCTTCTGGCTGTGGTAAATCTACCTTTCTAAACTGTATTGCTGGTATAGAGATTCCATCGAGTGGGAAAGTCATAATCAGAGGTGATGATATCTCTAAGTTCTCTCGTAAAGAACTAGCTAAATACAGAAACAAAAAGATAGGAATTATCTTTCAGTCTTTTAATGTCTTAAAATCATTCAATGTCATAGAGAATATTGCTTTGCCTCAGATCTTCAATGGAACCTCAAAAAAGATTAGAACCAAAAGAGCTGAGCATCTATTATCGATGTTTGGTCTTTCTGCCCTAGGCAAAAGGATCCCAACGGAGCTTTCGGGCGGGCAACAACAAAGAGTCGCTATTGCCAGAGCCTTAGTTAACAACCCTTGGATTCTAATTGCAGATGAGCCGACTGGAAATCTGGACTCCAAATCTTCCGAAGAAGTAATGGACCTACTCCAAAAGCTAAATAGTAAATCCAAGAGGACAGTAGTTTTGGTCACCCACAATCCAGACCATTTAAAGTTTGCTAATCGCGTTATCCATCTGGCCGATGGTAAGATCACCAAAGAAGAAACCAAAAAGAAAGCCCACGAAGTTAATGTTGATGAAATCGGAGAGGTGACATTATGAGACCAATGGATGTTATCAGGATTGCTTTTTCTACCTTCGTTCATAACAAGATGAGAACCCTCCTAACTATCTTTGGTGTCTCGGTTGGTATCGGGACGATTACCTTTCTACTCTCAGTTGGCTATGGCCTCCAGAAGATCACAATCGATGAGATTACCTCCAGTAAAGCGCTAAAGACGATTAATGTTGTCAGTGGCAACTCCTCAATTCTTGTTTTAAACCAAGAAGCGGTAGATAAGTTGGGGAAGATCAAGGGAGTCTCATCAGTCGACTCAAACTTAACTGTCTCAGGACAACTAAACTATGGTAAGAGTATGACAGATATCGTTGCTAATGTAGTCTCGGCTCGCTATGCAGATCTAGAGTCTCTAAGGCTAGAGGCAGGGGATCTTTACAAGAACGATAAGGATAACAAGATTGTTATCTCCTCTGCTGTCACTAATGCCTTTGCTACAAAACCAAATGACTTTATTGGCAAAAAAGCCACCGTTTACACCTATATACCGAATCCTAAAAACGACAAGGAGCCAACACTGGTCCAAAAAGAATACACTATCTCAGGTGTGGTTAAAGATACCTCAGCTTCTTATGCCTATCTACCTAATGGAACAGTTACTCTTCCTGATGGAACAATCTATAGTGCCGCCAAGGTAGATACGACCAATGCTAATCAGATGCCAAAAGTTAGAGATCAGATCATTCAAATGGGCTTTAAGGCAACTTCTTTAGGCGATAAGGTCAATCAAGTTAATCAATTCTTCCAGATAGTAAACATTGTCTTACTAGCAGTCGGCGCTATTGCTCTCTTTGTGGCCTCCATTGGGATGTTTAACACCTTAACGATATCTCTATTAGAGAGAACCAGAGATATTGGGATTATGAAATCACTCGGGGCAACTGACCGAGAAGTTTATTCAATCTTTCTAACTGAATCAACCATAATTGCTGGCCTGGGGGGTCTCTTTGGGTTAGGCATTGCTCTAGTTTTGGGCTACATCGTTAACGTCTTGATCGGTATTTTAGCTGTTAGGGCCGGAGGTGAAGCTGTTGCCCTCTTTCAAATCCCGATTCTATTTACTTCAATTATCTTTATCTCATCTGTGACGATCGGCTTCTTGACCGGAGTCTATCCAGCCAGAAGAGCGGCCAAACTCAATCCACTAGATGCCTTGAGGTACGAATAAGAGAAGGCTTAAAAAAGCCTTGATAATTACTTGACGCCAACTTAGATATAAGACGACATATTAAGAAATTTAATGTGTTATTTTCTACTTACATTCCTCTCAAATCAGCGGTACCCTTGTCCCCAATGAATAACATTGTTGAACAAACAAGCTTAAAGTACTGTCTTTATGCTCGTAAATCATCTGAATCTGACGAAAGACAAGCCATGTCTATTGATTCTCAAATTAAAGAAATGTCTGATTTAGCAAAGAGAGAAAACATTAAGATTGTTAAGGTAGTTCAGGAGAGCTATTCTGCTAAACAATCAGGGCAAAGACCAGTCTTTACGCAACTACTCACTGATATACGCTCAGGCGTAGTTAATGGCCTGCTTACATGGGCTCCAGATAGACTCTCGAGAAATGCTGGGGATCTCGGTTCACTCGTTGACTTAATGGACGATAAGAAACTAGTACAAATTAGAACCTATTCTCAAAGTTTTACCAATACTCCAAGTGAAAAGTTCATGTTAATGATTCTATGCTCTCAAGCCAAACTAGAGAATGATAACAAGGGGGAGAATGTCAAAAGGGGTATCAGGGCTAAGTGTGAGATGGGTTGGCGACCATGTATGCCACCAATCGGCTATTACAACAGGGCGATGGCAGGGATTAAAGATGTTGTAGTTGATCCGAATCGAGGACCATTTATCACAGAAATGTTCAAACATGCAGCCAAAGGAGAAAGCGGTCGAACGATCAAGGTTTGGCTAGATGGGATAGGTGCGACAAGTAGAAAGGATAAACCCATAACCCTAAGTCTTGTCTACTTAATGCTTAAAAATCCCTTCTACTACGGCACCTTTGAATATCCAATCGGTAGTGGCACTTGGTATAAAGGCTCACACGTACCGTTAATAACTAAAGAATTGTTTAATAAGGCACAGAAGAAGCTAAACTGTACACAAAAATCCAAATGGGGTTCAAAGGAATTCCCGTTTCGGAGATTTCTAACTTGCTATTCTTGTGGCTCAACTATAGTCGGCGAAGAAAAGCATAAAACACTAAAGAATGGCAAAAAGAATAAACACATATATTATCACTGCTCAAGACAAGTAGATAATAATTGTAAAGAACCATACCTATCAGAAAAACAGTTGATTGAGGCCTTGCTGCTGATATCAAACAAGTTAACTGCAGACAAAGTATCAATGGAACCAGGATTAACAAAAGCCATTCAGAAGTTCCGCTCTATGCTAGAAACTGTAAATCCAAACAAGAAATATACCAAGAACGAAACTATCAAGAATTATGCTAAATACGTACTAGAAAAAGGAACTGATTTCGAGAAGACTCAATTAATCAGAAACTTAAACGTCAAACTAGCAGTCCATGATCGAAAAATAGTCGAAATCTAAAAAATCTCTCAGGTCAGTAAGACTTAAGAGATTCTTTATATGTTTTAGGTTACCATCCGTGGTGTCATAGACACCTCGGACACCTTTGGTGCTCAACCTGGCTCCCGGGGTCGGATTCGAACCGACGACCAATTGGTTACACAAACCCTACCATTACTGATAGGCGTGGACTATCTCATCACCTTTGCAATCTGCTTTAGGTGCTGGGCGCTCTTGGATGTAATCATCTAGTCTCTGAACCTTCTCCGACGTTATTGTCGGAACTTGGCTGCGGATTGCCCCGTAAGGGTTTCCCGCAATTCACCCAGTGTTCACTCAAAAATTTCTTTTTGAGGCTGCGTTTTTGAATGGATTTCTCTGTGGCAATTTAAGCAGACAAGAATGCACTTGTCTAACTCCGCTTTTGTGTTAGCCCACGATCTTGTCATCCCGTTCGCGGAAAGACCAAAGCCTCTCCCTCTTTGATGATGAAAATCTAGGGCTTCGCTGCATTTATTATAGCCACATACAATACATTGACCGCCTTTATATTTAATTGCAGTTTCTCGAAGTTCTTTTCTTCTTCTCGAAACAGCCTTAATTAAGTATTCACGACGATCGGCATACTTTCTTTTGTCTTCCATAGCATTAATATTATACTACTTGTGACTAAGATCTTTAGTGTACACAGCCAACTGCTCTACCGCTGAGCTACCCGGGATTATTAAACAATCAAGGAACGATAGTATTTAACCTGAAAATTATAGCAAAATTTAGCTTTATGGTCAATTTATTAGTTTTTCTTTAGAAGCTCCATAAAGGCATTCGAAGGAATTTCAACCCTTCCTAATTTTTTCATTTTCTTTTTCCCTTCTTTTTGTTTGTTCAGGAGTTTGTTTTTTCTGGTGACGTCTCCTCCATAAAGTTTTGCAATGACGTCTTTACGGAAAGCAGGGATATCTTCTCGGGCAATTATTTTTGCTCCAATTGATGCTTGCAAAGATATTTTAAACATCTGACGAGGAATTAACTCCTTTAACTTTTTAAGGATATTTGCGCCAACTCGCAATGATTCGCTCCGATGTGCGAGTAAAGACAAGGTGTCAATAATGTCACCTGCAACTAAGATATCAAGTTTCACTAAATCACCAATACGATAGCCGATAAAATCATAGTTCATTGATGCATAGCCGCTGGTAATGCTTTTTAGATTGTCATAAAAATCCGTTATTATCTGCGCTAAAGGCATCTCCGTCTTGACGATGACTCTTTTTTCCTCAAAATAATCTATTGTTTTGAAGATGCCTCGTCTGTTCTGGCTAAGTTCAAGTATGGGCCCAATATAGTCACTAGGGGTCACGATTTCAACATTAACCCAAGGTTCTCTGATCTCAGAGATTTGAGACAAATCAGGCATGTCACTAGCAGAATGTAAATTGATAACTTCATGGTTGGATTTCACGACTTCATAAGAAACAGAAGGAATAGTGGCAATTAAATCAAGATTGAATTCACGTTCTAGCCGTTCCATAATAATTTCCATGTGCAATAAACCAAGAAAGCCACAGCGAAAACCAAAGCCTAAGGCACTGGAGTTCTCGGGAACGTATTCTAGTGATGAGTCGGAAAGAGATAATTTCCCAAGGGCCTCTCTCAGCAGGGGATAATCGTCACCATCGGTGGTATAAATTCCAGCAAAAACAAAAGGTTTAACTTTTTTGTAGCCAGGGAGAGCTTGAACGTCCTTAGTTCCCACTAACGTTATCGTATCTCCAACCTGAGCTTCGGAAACACCCTTTAAGCCTGTAACAATATATCCAATCTCACCACACAAAAGGTTTTTTTCATGTTGTAGTTTTGGCTTCATGTAGCCGATCTCCAAAGCTTCAGATTCTTTCTTAGTTTCTAGCATGTATAGTTTTTGGTTGTGGGCGAGTGATCCGTCGACAATCCTGACATAAGCCACAACACCTTTATAGGGGTCGTAGAAAGAATCAAAAATTAAAGCTCTCAAGGGGCTCTCGATAACTCCTTTTGGTGACGGTGTTTTTTCGATAATCCTATCTAAAATTTCCTTAACACCTTGTCCGGTTTTGGCTGAGGTAAAAATGACATCATCTTTGTTGCAGCCAAGCAAATCGACAATCTCCTTGGCGACTTTATCTGGTTCAGCATGAGGTAAATCTATCTTGTTAACGACGGGGATGATTTCTAGGTTGTGCTCAATCGCAGAATAGACGTTCGAAAGGGTTTGAGCCTCGATACCTTGGGAGGCATCAACAACAAGGATCGCGCCTTCAACCGCGGCTAAACTTCGAGAGACTTCATAGGAGAAATCGACATGGCCGGGGGTATCGATCAAATTTAAAACATAATTTTTGTAATTCATCCGAACGGGCTGAAGCTTAATCGTTATACCCCGCTCTTGTTCCAAATCCATCGTGTCAAGAATCTGGTCATGCATATCTCTTTTGTTGATAGTGCCGGTTATCTCCAAAAACCGGTCAGCCAGTGTTGATTTGCCGTGATCGATATGAGCGATTATACAAAAGTTGCGGATTTTATCCATCTAATTATGTGGCTTTAATCTAAATTTTTGAAAAATCATTTGAGTTTCTTCGCATTTCAGTAAATAAGTAATCAAGAAATAAAAGGCGGCACCGAAGGCGGTTGCGCCTAACGTTTGGAGAAGCAGGCCAAAACCTTGAGAGGTATCGACGAGATCGCTGAAAAAATACAACGAATAATGGACGAGAATACCCATCAAAATAGAGGCCACGACCAAGCGTGAGACAGATTCAAATATTTTATGATCACGGTCTAATGCGCCAATTTTTTCGTGCAAAAAGATAAATAGTAAAACCATATTGACGATGCCGGCAATAGAGAAAGCAAGAGCAATCCCAGCAACTCCTAATAAAACCGGGGCAACAAAGGGTAAAGTCACAGAAAGAACAATATTAATAATCATAACCACTAAACTAATATAAAGTGGTGTTTTTGTGTCTTGCAGAGAATAGAAGGCCTTCAAGAGAAGAGGAATTAATCCTTGAGCAACTAAGCCAAGAGCAAAAAAGAGAAGAGCTCGAGTCGTCCAAAAGGTGTTGTCCCAAGAAAAATTACCAGTCCCATAGATTAAACGAACAATCTGAGCACGTAAGGCGATGACGCCGATGGTAATAGGGATCATAAAGTAAAGGATTCTCCGAGCACTCCAGGAAAAACTTTTCATAAAATCTTTCATATTATGCTCGGTTCTATTCTGAGAAAGAACGGGGAAAATGGCGGTGGCGATAGAGACTCCAAAAATAACAATTGGGGCAGTTTGGATATTATTAGCAAAGGTTAAAACGGTTATGCCGCCAGCAAAAAAAGAAGCAACAATGTAGTCTACAAGTAAATTAATTTGGCTACTACCAATGGCGAGGGTCCGAGGAATCATTAGTTTTATGACTCGAGCCAGTTGTCCGTCTCGCAGGTCAATAATTGGCTTCCAGCGATAGCCAACAATTAAAACAGCGGGCACTTGGACTAAAGCATATAACAAAGCACCAATGATAACACCGCAGGCAACTCCATAAATAGGGGTATTAAACTTGTCTGCTAAAAAGAAAACAGATAGGATAATCGAGATATTGTAAACCAAAGGCGCAATGGCATAGGCAACAAATCGTTTATATGAATTTAAAATGCCACCGAGAATAGCGGAGATAGAAAACAAGATGGGGGAAAGTAACATTATTCGAGTGAGATTTACGGTGATTTGATAAATATGCTCTTTATCAGGGAGATTCATAAAACCAGGCAAAAACAAAGGAACTAGTCTTGGGGCAAGAATAAAAGTAATAAGGCAAAAAATAATTGTAAAAACTAAAATAAAATTTAATAAAGTACTAGCAAAACGATTTGCTTCGTCAGTGTTATTCTTAGTAATTTTTTCGATGAAAATAGGAATAAACGCACTTGAAAGTGCACCAAGCATCAAAAGATTCAAGATAGTATCGGAGAGTCTGAAAGAAGCATAATAGGCATCGGTCATAGGGCCTGCGCCGAAATAGCCAGCTATAACTCTGTCCCGGAATAAACCTAATATATTTGATAACAAACCAGTAACGCCAAGAATAATGGCGGCGCTACCAATCGTGAGTTTATTTTTTGAGACGTAATACCAAAATTTTTTGATGGTGCCCATTAGGCCTTGACTTGATCCATTAATGAATTAAATTCTTCTGACTCGATGGTCTCCTTTTCAAGTAAGACTGAGGCGACCTTTCCTAGTTTTTTCTTATTAGCCGTTATTAATTTTTCTGCTTTTTTGTAGGCATCTTTGATCATGTCTGATATTTCGTTATCAATTTTCTCAGCAAACACCTCTGAATAATCCTTGTGGTGTTCTCCTAATTCTTTACCAAGAAAAACAAGTTCGTCACGACGACCATAAATTTGATTACCGAGCTTCTCACTCATCCCATACCTGGTTACCATATCACGAGCCATCTTAGTGGCTTTTTCCAGATCATTTGAAGCGCCAGTTGTAATTTCGTTGAAAAAGACTTTTTCAGCGACACGACCACCGAGCATCATCGCAATATCGTCGGATAGCTCCGATTTAGTTAGTAGCTTCTTATCTTCAGACGGAAGAGACCAAGTGACGCCGAGGGCCATTCCTCGTGAGATAATACTAATTTTATGAATAGGATCAGTGTTAGGAAGTAAATGTCCAACAAGAGCGTGGCCAGCCTCGTGATGAGCGGTTATTTTCTTTTCGCGCTCATTCATAACTGCGCTTTTTCTTTCTGGTCCTAAGTATATTTTTTCAACAGATTTTTCGATATCATCCATTGAGATTTCTTTTTTGTTATCACGAGCAGCTAAAATAGCAGCTTCATTTAGAATGTTTTGGAGGTCTGCCCCAGAAAACCCGGGGGTTTGTTTGGCAATCACCTCAAGATCGGCTTTTTTTGCTAAGGGTTTATTTTTGGCGTGGATCTTTAGGATCTCGGTTCGATCCTGAATGTCAGGCATATCAAGGACTATCCTTCGATCAAATCGTCCTGGACGCAAAAGCGCTGGGTCTAAGACATCGGGTCTATTTGTGGCGGCCATGATGATGACATTTGTATCTGTTTCAAAACCATCCATTTCAACTAATATCTGATTTAGGGTTTGTTCCCGTTCGTCATGTGAACCACCTAGACCAGAACCACGCTGACGACCGACGGCATCAATCTCATCAATGAAAATGATACAAGGTGCATTCTTTTTGGCTTTACTGAATAAATCTCTAACCCTTGAAGCGCCAACTCCAACAAACATTTCGACAAATTCAGAGCCAGAGATAGAGAAAAAAGGAACGCCGGCTTCACCAGAAACAGCTTTGGCCATCAAGGTCTTTCCTGTTCCAGGAGGCCCAAAAAGCAAAACCCCCTTTGGTATTTTTGCTCCCAAGGCAAGAAACTTCTGAGGGTATTTGAGAAACTCGACAATTTCGATTAACTCTTGCTTGGCTTCTGTGGCACCAGCAACATCAGAGAAGGTGACCTTCTTTTTGTTATCATCGGCCAATCGAGCCTGTGACTTACCAAACATCATCGCCTGATTTCCACTACCCTGGGCCTGACGAAGCATGAAATAGAAAAAACCGATTATTAGAATAAAAGGTAAGATATTGACCAACAGCGTTAACCATAGAGCGCTGTTTGAGCCTTCCTTAATGGTTAAGTTAATTTTGGATGGATCAGCACCAAGATCTTTTAGGGTTGTCGTAATCTGTTGATTAGAACTAATCTCTGAGGTCAGTTTTTTGTTATCCTTTAAAGTCGTGGTAACCTTATTGCCAGCTACGGAGATTTCTTTGACGTTACTCGCTTTGACTTCTTCTGCAATTTTGCTAATAGAGACCTTTTCTGTTGTTGTTTGTCGGCTAAAATATGTAAAACCAGCCGCGAGGATCAAGACCACCACGACCAGGTATATCAAATTTTTGTAATTCATTTTTTTCATAGTATTTCCTCGATTGTTAATTTGACGGTTGGACTCTTTTTTAAAATAAAGTTACGACTAATGGCAAGCCTGGGGACCCAAACTATTTCTTTTCCAAGCTGAAAGATTGGCCAAGTATTTCTTTTATCTTTAACTATTTTAGCATCGACGAAAAGGTCTTGAAGCTTTTTGCTGCCGGTAATGCCAAATGGTTGGATTTTATCACCAGCTTTCCAGTTCCTGACCTTTAGCTTTGGCAATGTTTCAGCATCTACCGCGATGGAATAGCGGGAATTTGCCCGAAACTGTGAAATCTCGATTCTCTCGGCGATGACCTTCCAATGACTAAAGAAATTTTCACCAATCTCTAATTTTTCAAGAACGACTGAAGAATAACTACTATACTTCATTTTAAGCATAAAATCAAGGTTGTTATAGCGACGGGTCGCCGTTATATTACCAGGCAAAGCGATTGACTTGGTTCCCGAAGTTAAAGAAATCAGTTTTTCAAGATCGGATAGGTTTTGTAAGGTCAAATCCTTTCGGCTTCCTTTTGCTTTTTCGTAGAGCAAGCCTAAAATTTCATAGAGGACTGGTTTGTTCAGGCCATGGACTGTTTTGACGTCAAAGGGTATGACCAAATATTTTTCGGCCTCGGTTTTTAGATGATCATCAATCAGGCGCTGGAGAGCCGTCGTCCGGAAAATAGCTTCAAGCCAACTTGGGTTTACTTCAGAAAACAGAGGAAAGACTTTGTGACGCAAGTAGTTCCTCTTGTAGGTAGTGTCTTTATTGGTAGCATCTTCATGCCACGCTAGATGATTCGTTTCTGCATAGTCAATAATTTCTTGACGTTCAAAATTTAACAAGGGGCGGATAATAAGTTGATCGGCTATTTTCATACCGCCCAGGCCTGCTGGGCCGCTTCCCCTCAAACTATTTAAAAAAAAGGTCTCAGCTTGATCATTAGCGTTATGAGCCAAAGCCACAAAATTTGCCTTCCATTCAGCCGCCACGACAAGCAAAAATTCACGCCTTTTAAGGCGTAATTCTTCCTCTAGATTCCCGCCTTTTGGAGGAGTAATTTTTTTGCTGACAAACTCAAGATTATTTTTATCGGCGATGAATTTAACTAATTGTTCATCCTTTGCCGATTCTTCACGAAGACCATGATTCATATGCGCGACAATCAACTTTAAATTTGAATTTGTTTTAATAAACAAGTCTAACATCGTGACTGAATCTGCACCACCAGATACTCCCAGTACGACAATTTGGCCTTCTTTGATACCGCAGAGTTTTAAATTCTCATTAAATCTATCGATTGTTTCCATATATTTATTTTAGCATCAGAAAGCCTATGTTGGGCAGTATTAAATTGACCAAAAGGCCATTTTGTACTAAAATAAGCAGGTATTTTGAACTGCAAGGGCCCGTAGCTCAGCGGTTAGAGCAGTTGGCTCATAACCAATTGGTCGCTGGTTCGATCCCAGCCGGGCCCACCAAAATGAGACTAGAGTCATTTGATGGCTCTTTTTTTATAACTTTATGTTTATAAAAAGCAATTTATAATACAATTAGAATACATTAATTAAAAACGAAAGAGATGGAAGAACAACTAAACCAAAACTTTAATCAATCGATTCAGGCGAAATTAAAAAAATCCAAAAAGAATAAAACGATCATTGTTATGGTTGCATTTGTTTTTATTTGTCTTTTTGTGGCTGGCTTTTTTATCTCCCAGTATGGAAAGAAAAGCTTTAATATCGGAAACGAGGGAGCTAAAAAGGCTGCTGAGTTAAATAACAACGCAAACGATGCTTCAAATAAAATAAAAATACAAGAAATTAAAAATGCTATAGAAAATTATTATGTTACGACTGGTTCTTACCCAAAAACGTTAGCTGAGCTTCAAGAGAAGACATCAGCCGCTCTTGGAGAGGGAATTAATCTGACGGCATTTACTTACTCAACAACAGACCCAGGTTCAACCTACTCAATAAGTTTTATCCTTGAGGATCAGCAAAGTAACGACGAAAACGTGACAGGGGCTCCGCCTAATAAAATTTATCAGATAGAGAGTTCACATTAATCGTTAAAGACTAGTGGTGTTACTGAAACAGTTTTAAAAATATAACAACATTATTTGTAAAAATACTTATAATTTTACATTTTTTGTAATGGCGCTATAGCCAGGGATTTGATTTTCGAATAACTGTTGAATCGTCTTCAGGTTGCCGTTGAAGGTTCCTTGAGCGGAACGATTCATAAACAAGCCAGGAGAAGTACAATTCGAAGACCAAAGACTACTTGAGATTTCTGGGATGCCTGTTGAAGAAAAAAAGTATCGATTCCCTAAAGGGCAGGTCCCTTCTGGATTAGTTATTTTGGGGTTACTTTTCTCCTTAGTAAAACCAGCAACTTCCAATGAAGCCAGGAAAGGCTTATAAGCAGCGACGTTATTGGTATATGAAAATGATTCTATTGGGGTATATTGATAACCACTCAAAATCTCTAGCAGTCTGTTGTTTTTTGAGACTGTGATTCTAATGGCTCGATGGGATTCATCACCGTTAATAATGCCATCAACCAGATAGCTAACGGTGGTGTCTCGATTGGCATATTCACTAATAGCGACTGGCTTGACCGATTCCACCTTTTTGGGATTATTTTTCCACTGTAAAGCAAGATAGCTAAATAAGGCTATTAGCAAGATAATCGCAATAATGACTGGAATTAATATTGATTTGTCTAATTTCTTCATAACAAACACGAAGTATAATACAAAAACAGAGAATAGTCAAGGCTTTTTGTAACAACCCTGAGATTACTGACTCTAAGCATCCTAATAATCCTTTAAATAAACTTCTCGGTTTCCAGAAGCTTGAATGGATTAAAGGATGGCTGAAGGAATAGCGAATATAGGTAGATTGTATTGTAATCTTAAATGACACATGGCCTAAAAGGTAGGGGCGAATAATGACTTTAGGTTGAAAGTAAGGCCGGAAGAGAAGATAATTAATTTATTATTAAAAAAAGAAAGGAAAGCATGGCCGAAATAAATGATATTTATAAATGTGATATTTGTGGGAACATTTTAGAATCTGTCCATGGCGGGAGCGACTCTTTAACTTGTTGCGGAACTAAGATGACGAAATTAGAACCAGCGAGTGGACCAGAAGGCTTGGAGAAACATTTACCGGTCATTGAAAAATCGGGAAATATAATAACCGTCAAAGTTGGTACTGTTCCTCATCCGATGCTTGAAGAGCACTTGATTGAGTGGATAGAAGTCATCTGTGGGACAAGGATTAATCGTATCTTTTTACATCCGGGCGAGGAAGCAAGGGCAGAGTTCGAACTTGACAAAGATCAAGAACAAATTATCGCGAGAGCTTATTGCAACGTCCATGGACTTTGGTCAAGTAATCTTTCGTAGCAGAGCAAGAAGCGCACTTATGATTAGTAAGAACTTTATTAGGGCAGTTGAAAAAACTGCACTTGAAGCTGAAGATAAATCAAACTTATTATTAGTAATCGGAGAAATTAAGCCGGCGTTAGTAATTGATTTAACGATTAACAGAAAGATCAAGGGAAAAGACTATCCATATTTATCAAAGACCGATACAGAAGAAATTATTAAAGTAATCAAAGCCTCTGGTTTAAGCCATCAGATCAGGGATAAACAAATTGTCGTGAGCGAATTTGAAACCAAAAATCCCTTAGGCGAAAAGACCAAGGTTAGCACCGAAACAATTGAAATTCTAGCGGCTAACTCAACGAAAAAACTAAGAGCATTAGAGAAATGCTGGTGGTCTGACGATGACGTTATGATTGGTCGAGCCCTTGGCTATCCGGAAACGGCCATTCAGGCCTTTGTCGGAGGAAGGGCGGCCTTAGATATAGAGACATTACCAAAAAAAGTTAAAGATGGAGACGCGATTCTTTTTCTCTCGCCTAAGCTGTCTTGCGACCACTGGCAAGAGGAATTAGCAGAAGGGCGAAAGAGAGCAACTTATATTAAAGAAGTAAGTCCAATTATTTATCGACAAATGCTAAAATATAAAAAATAAATTGAGGTCAGAATATAACAATTATTACTCAAAAGACCGGAAATAATTTCGAGATAGGCTCAGCTTGGCTTGGTCGATCAGAAAAGTCACCACAGATCCTTAAATATGTAATAATATAAATATATGAATCTAAAAAGACTGAAAAATAGTTTTAAATATGCTTGGGTCGGCTTGATGGAAAATCACCGAAGAGAGCAAAATTTTAGAATTCAGTTAACGATCGGTGTTTTTGTTATAACGCTGGCTTTAGTCTTAAATTTTGATTGGCTTCGCATCTCAGTCCTTTTGATTACCTGTGCCTTTGTGCTATCTCTAGAAATGGTAAATTCTGGCCTAGAGCGCTATATAGACAGATTAACCCCACAAAAAGATGAACGGATCGGCAAGGTTAAAGATATTTTAGCGGGGGGTGTTTTGATGGCAGCAATTTTTGCAACCCTAATCGGACTGGTCGTCTTTTATCAACCAATCATTAATATATTTTTTTCGTGATCAGGGTAGAGAGATTTGGAAGGAAGATGCAATTGATCGGTAGCTTTATATTACAAAAAAAACTTAAAAATAGGGCCTTAGATTCAAGTCAGAGCAAAAAGCCTAGATGGTTGCGTCAGCCTGACGATCAAAGAGCGAGAGCATGAAGAAAAGACTGACAGCCTTTGATCTTAAAATAATTGCAACGATCTTAATGTTACTAGATCACGTTGCAAAGTATCTACCTGAATATTTACCAGGGAGCTTAGATATAATATTTCGCTATGCGGGACGGGTGGTGGCTCCTATCTTTTTCTACCTGGCGGTTGAAAGCTATTTTCATACAAACAATAAAAAAAGATATATTTTACGTCTTTATATCGCCGCGGCAATTATGGCGGTAGGTAATTTAGTGGTAATGGGTTTTGTGATCGACTCTTTGCACCCATCACCTTTTTACTATTTAGGACAAAACATATTTCTGACCATTGCCATTGGTGTGTCGATTGTCGCTGGGCTAGAGTGGGAGAAAAAAACAAAAAAATTAAGAAAAATAATTCCAATTTCCATCGTCTACTGTTTGTCAATCCTCGCTATTTTTACCGAATATAGTTATTTTGCTTTGATTTTGTTTTTTATATTTTATTTTTGCAGAGGAAAGAAATATCTATTTTGGGTATATTCAATCATGCCACTGATAATATTATTTAAAGAAATTTATGTTTATCATGGTTCTTTTTGGACACACAATTATGAATGGTTTGCTGTGGCCGCGATACCTTTATTATTGCTTTATAATGACAAGAAAGGGCAAAGCTTTAAATACTTTTTTTATGTGTTTTATCCGTTACACGTCTGGCTGCTTTATTATCTATCGTATGCTTTATTAAAAAATTAACCAGCTACCTTTGAAAAGCCGGCCATCTCCATAGAGACGAACCGGCTTGAATTGTGGCTTAACCACAATCTTTACGACCCCCAAAATAGGGGTTAAGGTTATTTTCCATGCTTGCCTTTCTGGCAACCGTTGATTTTGCTAAAAGCAAGGTTAATGCAGGATTCAAGCCAGGGGAAATCCTGGTCTGAGTAAACAAGGAGAGTTTGTCGGTAGAGGTTGCCAATATATTCGACTCTAGCGCAGCCGTTAGCTGGAAATATTTTAATTTTCCGATTCGAGCTTCGCCCGTTGAGGCTAATTATTGTACTTGCTACGACCCTCTTAACTTCAGGAATCTTTCGCAGTTTCTCGATCAATTCTTTTGCTCCGTCGACTGCTGTGGTGTGCTTTCCTCCAATTTTAGAACCGTTGACATGGTTCTTCATGATCTCTTCCCCCGTCCTTCAGAAAAATAACTTTGACTGAACCTAAATTATAAAACAAATAAATAAAAGTCAATCTATTCGCGGCTTTTTATGTAAAGAATTCGAGCTTCTTGGGCAAATTTGTCTAAAAAGAAAAGGGGCGCGCAGCCCCACAATGAAATGTGGTGCGCGCGCCCCCAGGATTCCTCAAAAAGAGAGGCTAAATTGCGTAGAGGAAGGCAAGATGGAAAGCCTTCTTGAGGTCGCTTTTAGCCAGCGACTTCTTAAAGTAAAGCCTCACCACGATTTTTTCATGCCACACCGTCGCCACAAAGGCCCTCTCGAGCTCTTTGATGCTATAGGCGTGATGCCGACTTGGGTGCTGGAAGACTTCTTTCCGGATTATCCTGATCCGCCGGTTGCGGTGAAGTTTCTTGCAGAGCTTATCTATAAATTGGGTATGCTCTGCGGTTACGCTTCCCTTGGCTTCCAAGATTCCTCCTTGTTGTCTAGCTTATCAGAACTAGAACAATTAGGATAATTAGCCCCACTAGAACTAACGCCGCAAGAGACCACCAAAAGATGAGCCGGTGGACTTCTGCAACAATATCAGTTGTTCGACCAGGACTCATCAGCATATCTCCTTTCCAGTAAAATTTGATGAGGGGATCTCTTGCTGGTGAGGTAGAGTTGTGCTTCTTCAGCCAAAAGCCTACCGATGAAGGTTAGGTTTTCAGCCTCTTCTTGTTGAAGTTTTTGTAGATCCTTAACGACCGACCAGTAAGAATAATAAGCTGAGATTAGGGCGAGGATAATGGCACCTAGAAGAAGAAATTGCATATCTCTCACTCCCTTATTTCTGTAAAGACTTGTTTTTTTGGGCAACTACGCCTTCATTTTGAGGTACGATGCATGTAACTATACAACAAAATAAACAAAACATCAATGATTTTGTATGCTATAAGGTCCAAGTCTCGGACATCTTAGACACTTAACATTGTTAAATCTATATTAGCATGCTCAAAGCCCGGTAGACTACGGAGATATTCTAGGGGTGTTTTCATCTCTAATGATTGATGTGGTCTGTAAGTATTGTATTTCTCA
>CAIMLA010000012.1 GCA_903842085.1 uncultured bacterium
CGTTTCCTCCGTTTGGTCTTCTTGACTAGATTTTCTCTTCTTAAAACATTACCGATACCGGTTGGTGAGATCTTAATACTATAGTCCCTTGCCAGTACATATGAGAGATTATCTTTACCAAAGCCTGTGGTCTTACGAATGGCTAATATCAGTCCCTTCCTTGTCCCTAGAAGCTCATTGGGGTGGGTTTTAGCTACTTTAGGTTGATCGTACAAGCTTGGCAGTTTCTTTCTTGATTCCAATCATCTGGAATGCCAGTAATAATAGCTACTTCTAGGTACTCCATAGTACTTGCAGGCTTCCTTAACATTGCCAAGTTCTTCTGCTTTTCTAAACCAGGCATACCTAATTCTAGCTCCATACACTTGAAGTTGTTTGTTTGTCATATATTTCTTGCTCACTTTCATCTCCTTTCATTTTAGATGAATGTGTCCAAGATGCTCGAGACTTCTACAAACGACACAATGCTACTAATCTGCTAAGCACTTTTTTGTGTTAGTATTAGTTCATGAAAAATGATTATTCCCAAGGTGTTGCTGTCTTTATCATCAAAGACAATAAAATTTTACTCACTAAAAGGATCAAAGGTGGATTTATCGGTTTTTGGGAAGTGCCTGCTGGTCATATAAAAGACGGTGAATCTATTGAAAATACAGCTATAAGAGAAGTAAAAGAAGAAACTAATCTTGTCGTTAACTCAATAAAAGTATTTGGAATCAATGTAAATGAAGAATATAAGTTTCAGGCTAATCTTGTTATCGCAAAAATTGTTTCAGGGACGGCAAAGAATATCGATACCTATAATCATTCTGCTTTAGAGTGGTTCTCAATCGATAAACTTCCATTCCCTCTTGGCGAATCTACGCTTAAAGGTTTGAAAATACTTAAATTAATATAATAGTTAAATTCTGATTATCGATAATTTGGAACATTAAAGATCTTATTTTTATAGTGTTCCAAATGTTCCAGTCTCACATTATTTAAATATCGCTAGGGGGGGGTAAGGAAGAGGGAGATGGGTACACGCCGTGGTTGCTCGCCAAATAGAACACATATCAAATAGACCGATTATCTCGGTCTATTTCTATTAATGACGCAAAAATTACTAGTTGTTAAGAACTTTATTTAACTTTTGCAATAAATAATCTTAAAAGTAAGACAAGTTCTCTACCCCAGCAGGTTAAAAAAAGTGTCCTTTGTAATTACTTCTACTGCAATGTTATAGGTGTTTGAAAAACTTTTTGTTGAAGCGGTCATTCCTTGTTTTGCCCACTTTATCTCATAGGCCTTAAGAATGCCTGTACCTCGTATGATGAGATCTACTTCGCTGCCTTCCGTGTTGCGCCAGAAATATAACTCTGATTTATTGCCACCTAACATTAGGTTCCGCTTTGCCACCTCGGCGACAATCCAACTCTCAAAGAGCGAACCAATATCGCTACGGAGCGGGGAAAGAGAGAACTCTTTTAACAGAGCGTTCCTGATACCGGTGTCCCAAAAAAAAACTTTTGTTTTTTTTGATATCTCTTTCCTTTGGTTTGTACCAAAAGCATGAAGTCGGAAGATTACGTAAGAGCGTTCCAGTAATTCAATATAGTTCTCAACCGTTGGCCGTGCCATTGATAAGCTATTCGCTAGTTCATTTGTTGACACCTCTCCACCTGCTTGGTGCGCAAGCAGGGCCAGAAGCCTCTTGATCGGCTCCGGCGACTTTAAGAGACCGCTCTGTAATATGTCTCGTAAAAGATAATCCGATGTCAGGTTCAGAAGGTATTTTTCCTTGTCATCAGTCGTAATTGTTTCGGGATATCCACCAAATACAACCTGCTGCATTAATAGTGTTTGAATTTGCTTGCCAAAATGATTTTTCAGCTGTGTTCTTGATAGCTGCGATGCATACCATGATTGATTCTGCAATATTTCAGAGAACAATAAAGGCGTCAGATAGAGCTTTTCGTTTCTCCCCGTTAGTGGTTCAGCGGTCTGGTCTAGTAAATTTAAGCTGGATGACCCTGACAGTACAATTTTGACAGGAACACGAGCGTCATACCAACCTTTTACAATTCGTCCAACCTCAGGTAAATTCTGTGCCTCGTCTATTACGAGTAGGCTGGGGTTTCCTAATAACCTCATTGCTTCAAGCGGACCTAAAGTACTCGCAAGTAATAGTCTAGACTTATCTACTTCAATATCACAATTTAAAAAAGTGCCAGAAGCTGCTTGCACAAAAGGCTCTAACAAGGTTGTTTTACCAACTTGGCGAGCCCCAAGTAACATAAGCACCTTCTTATTTTGAAGGAGTTTCGTAATAACATTTTCTGCTTCTCTATGTATGTACATGATATCTATACTATACAAAATAACCGTATAATTTGTAAAGTACTATTTTCCTTACCTCGGGTCGGGTGTTAGCAATATACATCAGAGTGCTAAATTGAATGTTAATTATTATGTGCGTGTTGAGCGTGGAGAAGTAAACCTATCCTTCGAAAAACTACATCGAATTTTGAAGGTTTTAAAGATAAAGTCACTCGATATTTAGAGCATTACCCGTTATTCGATCTTGTAGGCCTTCTTTAGCTGGTCAATCCAAGCCAGAAAGTGTTCGAAACAAAGTGCATCAAGGTCGCCAAATGTTTTGGTTCCTGGTGTCCGTAATGCCTGAAATCAAGCACAAAAAATAACACGTTTTCGCAAGAATCCGTGTTTTTTTATTTCAACCACAATGGTCAAAAGTCACTAATTTTGAGCTAAAACGACTGGAAATTATTCTAAATTTGTCTACACATTAGGTTATCTAGGAAGGCTTAATCGTTGTATTCTAGGCAAGATAGGCGCGCATATACTGCAAGCGTTGTTCTGTCGTGCTTTTTATTTTTGCTTTTATTTTTTCAGCTTCCGGGCCATCTTCTTGGTCTAAGGCCAAAAGAGCTCCCTGTAGATTATTTAGCTCAAGAGCACACTCGTTATCCAAGACGAGCCAATTGCCAAAAGCCTTATTGTCTATCAAGGCAGAAATTTCCCCTTCTTTTTCTGTTAAAGTTAACTCGCTACCCTTGTCTGTATTGGCTTTTCTTATCTTAATAATTATTTTGCTATCTTCTTTCACAGCTGTACCACTATCTAATTCTTCCGCTGTCATTTCATGGCCAATAAGATCCTTAGTGAAATTTTTTAATTGACCATACTCTTCAAAGCCATATAATTGCATAATTTTTTGATGAATCGGCGACTCTGTTACCTCGATGGTCACTATTCCTTTCTGGTCAATTGTGATAATGGGATCTGTTCCACAAATACGGCCAACAAATCTGCTAAAACCCTTTCTTTTTTCTCCTGTCTGTTCTAGGGCAGTAATGGCATCAATCAAGGCGTTAGCATCTAGGGGTGTACACCTTTCGATTACTCTACTTTTTAGCTTACTTGTCATTGATTCTAGGATGGACTTGAATTCCTCACTACCGTCAGTGCCTAAATCTTCTAGGGTAATTAATATCTTCATATATTCAAAAGTCTCAGGTGCGCTGTAAAGTAGTTCCGGCAATTTCTCCTCAAAAGCAGAAGTGTTGTCTGCTAAATGAATTGCTGATAATAAGTTACTCCTTCTTATCTTTGCTGTCTCTTCTCGTCTTGGGTCCTCCCTGCTTTCTACAGTAGAAAAGTCAGTCCCTTGCTCTTCTTCGCTAATATGAAAATCGAGCTCAGAACTGTCGTGCCACAATATCCCTTCATGAATGGTCCTTATTTGATCATCGGAAAAGACTCGGACAAGGGGGTCTCCTGCGTCTTTGCATAATTCGCGGAATATTCGGGCCGAAAGAACGTTGTGTCCCTTATCGCCACCATATCGCGGGGGACTCTCATGAAGATCTTGATTGATAGGTTCAGTAGTATATCCGATATCGTGCATTATCATAATTTGATGACCCATCAAAACATCAATAGCTCTAACACTTTGACCATTTTCTTTTAGACAATTCAGAATCGATTCAACTGCTGTAATATTATGTTTTAGTATATGTCTAATACCGTGGTCTCCTAGTAGGTTCTGGGCATCAATTCTATCTTGATAGGCGATAATTTCGATATTTCTTTTTACTAACTGAAAAACATTGAGCACACTGACTGTTTCGCCCAGGTCTCCTTCTTTAATTGCCTCCATAACCAGACCTAGGTATTTATCGATCTCTTCGTCCAATAGCTCATGTTCTTCTTCGTTATAGCTACTGCCTATCCTTCTTTCAATTAAGTCATCTGATTCAGGATCCCCTTTATCTAATAAATAGGTTTCGTTTATTAGCTGCAGTCTTCTCCTTATTTTTGCCAAAAGATCCCCGTTTGATGTTTCTTGGCCACGGGTAAATTCTAGTCCTGCTAAAGAGGCTTCAAATTCATCATTATCGGCAGACTCGTTGATTTCAGGTGGTCCGAGCAAGTCTTCGTTTTGTTTGGAAAAATCTGAGATTACGAGCAAAAAATGTTCTGCTCCTGTCGAGCTGGCCAGATATTTCTCTTTTAATTCATCAGTTAATTCTAGAGCGCTGCCTCCTTGAAACCTGATATTAATATATTGTATCTCGGCTATAGAAAGCTCACTATCTTGACTTACTCTTTCTCTGTGGGGGGTTTTTTCATGTTTAGTAAAATTATTATAAATATTATAGTAATCTTTATTTTCTTTGTTTGCCAAATCAAGCTTTAGTGAAAAGTTATTTTTTGCCAAGGATTCCTTGCTATTAAAGTTTATGCCTTCATCTGAATTTTCAAACTCAGTCATTTTTTTAGCTCCATTGAATCTATATATATTATTACAGAGATACTAATAAACAAATAGGTAAATATTATTCTTTTTTCAGAGATGCTCATATTTGCAGCGGCTAACTATAATAAGTATTAATATATTGATATACTGGTTGTGTAAAAAGGATACATCATTATGTCCGCAGAAAGAATGAGTGCTGAAGATGCTTATAAGGAAGCGAAGGTGGTAAGCTTTGTAGCGAGGGAAAGTGCAGATATAAAAAAAATCACAAAACCAAGCAAAGAAGATTATGACCGGGCCTCAAGGATGATTGACGAATTAAGGATAGAAGACCCAGAAAAGACGAAAAAACAAATAGACGCTTTTGACGAAACAGATTATGAGATCACTAAAGATTTGGGGAAAGAAAAAGCCGAAATTATTCCGGAAATGAAGGAATTGATCAAAGAGGCAGTCATCTTAATTAAAAGGGCCCTGTCCCAAGTATATCCTGATATAGCCGAAGGAATAGATCCAAGTCTTTTTGCCATTATTGACGGTGAAGAGTTAATAAAAAAAGATCTTGAAGGAATACCCCAAGAGCTTTCTGATATCTCCCAGCTTCTATCTGACAAGTTTGGAATTGTATGGGAACAATCTCCTGGTAATTTTAATGTAAACGCAGACGCTATTACTTACCCAGAAGAACAAAAAATATATTTAGTTTACGCCGATATACGAAAGAGCATATTAGAGTTTCGAGCACAGCTGAGCGATCCCAGATATTTAGAGAGCTATAAACCAGAACAAATCAGAAGCTTTAAGATAGAAGACATCTCGAATATGCTTTCTCATGAATACCTGCACTTGCAGACAATGCCCCAACAAATAGAAGGGGCAGAAAGAGCAGATCTTTTTGCCCATTTTGTTTATAGTAAAAGTATTTCATCAATGGCAGAAGGCTTAGCTCAGCATTCAGGTGTGGACGCGGCTACTATTAGGAGAGAAATAGAAAGCTATTTAGACGAACGATTATTTGATAAAGATGGTCACCTCAAACAAAATTATCAAATCGTTATTGAGGGTTGTAGAATTATTATCCAGGACAAAAAAGGGGATAATCTTATGGAGACTGGCTACGAGCTCAATGAAGAAATTAATGAGCTTTTGAATGAAAAAATAATACGCGAAGTAGCAAAAATAGACAGAGCCGACGACAAGATAAACACAGAAAGACTAATATTAGCAATGAGGGAAAACAGGCGCAGAGACACTGGGCAAGTTAGAGGGAAGAGCACGAAGGATAGTGATAAAATAATAAACCCGGAAGAAGCAGAAACCCTGCTGACAAGGATTTCTTTAAATGAAGGGATAGACTATTCGGTAAATGGTGATAATTTACTTAAAGCTTATATATCAGGAAGATTGGTTGAAATACTAATCAAATATAGCCTAGAAGAATATTTGAGATAGAAGCGTTTGTTATATTACTGACATACCTCCACTTTATTTCGATTGGACAGACGCAAAACAACTAATCGGCTAAGTACTTTTTTGTTATAATATGACTATTATGATATTTACTACAGTGCAATGGAATATAGGCGGCGGCGAGATCGGGTTAAATAATATTATTAATACACTGAAACAAATAGGGCCGGACATTGTGACTTTTCAAGAAATACACGAAGGCAAAACAAGTCAAACAAAAGAAATTTCAAAAGCACTTGGGTTACCTCACTTTGTTGTAGATTCTTATGGAGCTTCCCATATAGATAAACAGTCCAAATTATCACAAAGCATCTTAAGTAGATTTCCATTATCAAACCATCGTTTTCAGCTTTTTATTAATCCAGGATATCAAATTATCATTGAGGGTAAATTATATCCTTGCCACGATAAGGGTGTTACGGCGGCAGTAGCAGCTTTGGAAGATAAAATAATTAATATACAAACCTTGCATATGGTGCCATTTGCGAAAGCCAGTGTTGACCCTTTAGGTCCGCAGGCTAGAGAACTAAGAGAGGATATATGTTGTAAAATAGAACCCTTGCTAGAAAACTATCTCTTACAAGGCGACTTTAACTTTGATAATGAGAGCTTAAGGTCATTTCTGCCAACTATTTTTAGAAATGGCGTCAAGGAAGTTATACAGACAGATTTTACTGGTCCGCTTGGTTTTAGATCCGATCATATTATTTATAGGGGACTAACGTTAGTCAAAAGTAACGTTTTTAATAAAATTCAAACTGATCATTTCCCAATTATCACGGAGTTTGAAATTTAGTTAACTGCCACAGGTCTTTGCGCTACTCGCTTCGCCAAAAGGAAAACACATCAAATAGACCGATTTTATCGGTCTATTCCTATTAATAACGCAAAATTAATAATCTGCCTTGCTCATTTTATGCTAATATTAGTTCATGAAAAATGATTATTCCCAAGGCGTTGCTGTTTTTATAATCAAAGACAATATAATATTACTCACTAAAAGAATCAAAGGTGGATTTATCGGTTTTTGGGAAGTTCCTGCTGGTCATATGAAAGACGGTGAATCTATCGAGGATACGGCCATAAGAGAAGTAAAAGAATAAACTAATCTTGTCGTTAACTCAATAAAAGTATTTGGAATTAATGTAAATGAAGAATATATGTTTCAAGCAAATCTTGTTACCGCAGAAATTGTTTCAGGAACGGCAAAGAATATTGATATCTATAATCATTCTGCTTTAGAGTGGTTCTCAATCGATAAGCTTCCATCCCCGCTTGGTGAATCTACGCTAAAAGGTTTGAAAATACTTAAATTATTAATAGTTAAATTCTGATTATCGATAATATGGAATATTAAAGATCCTATCTTTATAGTGTTCCAAATGTTCCAGTCTCACATTATCTAAATATTGCTAGGGGGGGGGGGTAAGGAAGAGGGAGATGGGTACACGACCGTGGTTGCTCGCCAAAGTTGCCAACCCCATTATTGGGTTTTCGGTTATTTCAAATGATCTTTCGGTATCGATTATGCAATTGTTGTTTTGGCTCGAAGCTTAGAATACTTTTGATCATGTGAGACTAAATCAATAATTGTTTTAATAACAAAAAAGAGGATTAGTAAAATATCCAAACTAGAAAAGATGTCAAATGATATCCCTCCAATAAATAAGATTATGTATAAGGGTAGAAACCTCAGATAAGCAGACTCAATTACTTTATCTATGTTTGTTTCAGGCATAAACTTTTTTTCATTATAATAAAAAGAGAATAATTGATTAATAAAGAAGAATAAGGATCCAAAAATAAAAACTTTTATATTAGGAAGCCCAATTTCTGATATTATATTGTTATTGTTTGAAAATGAACTTGCAATTCCATAAAACATAGATAAAGTGAAAACGGCATAAGCAGATAGTAACAAACTATATTGAAGTAAGAAATATATAGATATTTTTATTTGTGCTTTTTTCGCCAAAATAATATGCTTATCACTGTATCCAGTTCCAGATATATAATATTCTTTTGCTTCTATCATTTGAATAAATGTAAACAAAGCTATAAAAAAACTTTGGGCTATATATACTAAAAAAATTGTTACGACAGAACTATTGGTTACATACAAAATTATAATAGCAAGAATATTTGCTATTATTAAAGACCAACCACTAGGCTCATTCGGTAGTATATTTAGTTTAATATCAATTAGAACTCCTAAATATATTTTAACAGATTAGAACATAACTTATAACAACAAGAGTTAGTCACTATCTTTACTAATAATATAGTCAGCTTTCCAGCTAACGACAAAGTGCCGATGGATTTAGTTGAAAAGTTAGTAAAAGCAAGTGTAAATATTATGAAAGAGAAGTCTGTCTAGCTTAATCTGGCTTCTGCGCTGAGTGCTTCGTCAATACGGACAAAACTAATATTACACAAAAAGTACCTTTATTAAGGTACTTTTTGGTGTTCGAAATATTACATTACTTTCGGGTGATTTATGTTTAGACCTAAGCCGGGTTCGAACCCTCCTCTTTTTGTAATCACTTATGGTGACCAATACTGAATATACACTTGACTTGTAAAACTATAAATGCTAAACTATTAATAAGACAAATTCATATTAATAGTTTGGTGGTAATAATGTCTTTCAAATCCGGTGTATTTACAAATCAATATGGTTACAAAAGTTATCTTCCAGAAAAGATAAACAAGAATTTGGATTGGGAGAATAAATCAATCGATACTCTCCTCATTGAGGCTACCAGGTCTTTAGCAGGACTAGATGCATACTCAACGTTAATCCCAAATGTCGACTTTTACATTAGAATGCATGTTGCTAAAGAAGCCACGGCTACCAGTCGTATCGAAGGCACTAAGACAGAAATTGATGAAGTCCTTCTTTCCAAAGAAGATATTGGTCCGGAAAGAAGAGATGATTGGGTTGAA
>CAIMLA010000013.1 GCA_903842085.1 uncultured bacterium
AAATAACTTTAACCATTTATGAAAGGTTTTTCTTGATATACCAAAGTGTCTAGCAACTAGGCTAGCATTTCTTGAGGCTCTTGTGTCATAGAAGATCATCCATTCCAGTCTATTCCTGGCATCTTTAGAAAGATGTAAGATTTTTACTGTTTCTCTATATCTTTGATATTTATCTAAAAGGATTATTGGTTTGGGCTTGAAATAACAGCCACTGCTTTGCATAGTACCTCACTCATAAAATATTGTTCTAATATTCTATCAGATGTGTAACCTATGTATCTCACCCAAGACAGATAAAGAGTTGGAAAAAGGTCTAAAGTTTGTAAGAATGTAAATATGAAGAAAAAACAGAAATTACTTTTCTCTTGCGGAATCATCCTTCTTTTAAGTGCTTATGGGTTACTGGCTGGATTTACTTTTAGTAAAATGGCTGAAATACGAAGCTCAAAATCAAAAGTATTGTTGCAAGAAAGCCAAAAAGAGGTTAACTCCAGAAAAAGTATTGCCTTGGCTCAGCTCGCTTTATTGCTCGAGGCTGACGATGAAGGCTATTTAATTGCCGGCGAAAAAGCCGAAATAGCTGGCTATAATGACATAGCAGCAAGCTATTATAAAAAAATAAAGACCGCAGAAGGACTGACAATTCTCGGCAATACTTACCTTAAAAATAATCAGAACAAAGAAGCGGAAGAAGCTTTTCAAAAGGCGTTAAATAAAGAGGAAGGCTTGAAAGCGTTGACTGGGTTGGGGACGGTCTATCTGAAACAAGGTTTGGCCGAAAAGGCGAAAAAAAGTTTTGACCGAGCTCTGGAACTAGTAAAAGATGATGAGAACGCTTTATCCGGAAGCAAATTAGCTGATCTGGTTCTAGATCAACAAATACTAGATGAGAAGATCGGAAGCGATTCGATAAACCAACAACTTCAAAAAATAGTTCAAACTCCGACCCTGTCGACAAGAATAAATCTCCTTTTTGAATATCTGAGAGAAAATAATTATCCACAACTGGCAATAAACTTCCTCCAAGAGAAAGAGCGTGTGGGGCAGCTTGATCGAGACGGCTATTTGCTGCTTGCAAATGAATATTTTTTAGAACGAAATTATGTCAAAAGTTATCAATCTTTACTCTCAGCAAAAACAAAGGATTTGTATTATCCACAAACTTATCAACACTTAATTGAGGTGGCTAAATTACTGGGCAAAGAAGATGAAGCAAAGCAATACCAGGACTTTTTAAAAATTATTAGTTGGTAAAAAAGATTATTTTGGCCAGCTGGAAATGATCAAGAACTTTTCTTGGTCAAGATTTTCCCAGATCGCTTCAGTGACAAAAGGCATAAATGGGTGGAGCAACTTCAATGAGTCTACTAGAACTTTATCTAAAGTAAATTGGGCCGCAATCTTAGAATCAGCGCCTTCGCGGATTCTAGTTTTTGCGATCTCGATGTATTTATCACAAAAGCTGTGCCAAAAAAATTCATAAATAACTTCAACCGCGTGTTGAAAGTCATATTTTTCTAGATATCGATCTGTTTGTGTAATCGTTTGGTGTAGTTCTGCAAGGATATTTTTATCCTCTTCTAATAAAGAAGGACTAATTGTTTCATGTGAAACACTCTTATAATCTTCTAAATTCATCATGACAAACCGTGAGGCGTTCCAGATTTTGTTAGCAAAACGTTGGCCGTTAAGGATGGCCTCTTCGCCAAATTTAAGATCTTGTCCTTGGGCCGTTTGCCATAAAAGACCAAAACGAGTTGCATCAGTGCCATACTTATCCATGAGTTCTAGAGGATCAACGCCTGTTCCAAGAGATTTTGACATTCTTTTGCCTTCTTTATTAAAGACGGTTGCATGGAAATAAACATCGGTAAAGGGGGCCTCTTTCATAAATTCATAACCAGACATAATCATCCGAGCGACCCAAAGAAAAATAATATCCCGAGCCGTGGCTAAAAAAGAAGTTGGGTAAAAGGCCTCAAGGTCCGATGTTTTTTTGGGCCATCCAAGAATAGCAAAGGGCCAAAGAGCGCTTGAAAACCAAGTATCTAAGACATCAGGATCGCGAGTAATATTATAAGAAGCGCATTTGGGGCACTTTCTTTGTTTGCGACCAACTGTAGGAGAGAGGTCATTTAAATCTTCAATTGCCCAAGTTTTAGAGACGATAATTTCGCCACACTCACAGTACCAAACGGGGAGTTGATGGCCCCACCAAAGCTGTCTTGAGATACACCAGTCACGAATATTAGTCATCCAATCTAAATAAACTTTATTCCACTTCATGGGGTGTAAGTTAATTTCACCGCTCTTAATTGCCGAAATGGCTGGTTTAGCTAATTTTTCCATTGAGGCAAACCACTGTAAAGATAAAAGGGGCTCAACAATAGTCTGACAGCGAGCACAGTGGCCAACGCTATGGGTGTAACTCTCAGACTTAACTAGATATCCTCCATCTTCGAGCAGACCAATTAAGACCTCGCGAGCTTCAAATCGATCCATGCCGGCGAATTGATCACCTAATGATTCAACCATTCTACCGTCCTCATCAATAACAACTATTTTCTCTAGATTATGCCGCTCGCTAATTTCAAAGTCTAAAGGATCGTGGGCCGGGGTAATCTTTACGGCGCCAGTCCCAAAGCCAAGATCAACCGCCGCATCGGCCACGATCGGGATTTCTCGGTTAATAATTGGAATAATAGCATGCTTCCCTACTAGAGCTTTATATTTAACCTCATTAGGGTTAACGGCGATGGCGGTATCGCCGAGCATTGTCTCTGGTCTAGTTGTGGCGACCGTAATCTCTCCCCCATTAACTAAAGGATATTTTATAAACCACAAAGACCCATTTTCTTCGTCATGCTCAACTTCAAGATCAGAAATAGAAGTATGACATCTAGGACACCAATTAATAATTCGGCTTCCTCGGTACAGTAAGCCTTTATCATAGTAACTGACAAAGGCTTCGATGACGGCCCGACTGTAATCCTCGTCCATCGTAAAACGGAGACGAGACCAATCACACGAAGCTCCAAGTTTTTTTAGCTGTCCGAGAATGTGGCTTTGGTATTCATCTTTCCATTTCCAAACTTCACCAATAAATTCTTCGCGCCCTAAATCATGTCTAGTCAGGCCGTCTTTTGCTATTTTTTGTTCAACTTTGTTTTGAGTCGCAATTCCAGCATGATCTGTTCCAGGGACCCAAAGGGTTGGAACCCCTTTCATCCGGTTATATCTAACCATGACATCCTGAATCGTATTATCTAAAGCATGGCCAATATGAAGTGAACCAGTTACGTTTGGTGGTGGGATGACCACGACAAAAGGTTTTTTAGAAGAGTCTATTATTGGCTTAAAGAAGCCATTCCTTTCCCAAGATTGATAAATTCGATCTTCATGATCCTTCGAATTGTAAGCTTTTGCCATTTCCATAATAACTCTATTTATACAGGATTAACTTGCAGAAATCAATTTTAAACCAGAATCTGGGGTTAGATCCTTAGGCTCAGTGAAGTCATTTAACAAACGATGTTGGTAAGCCGCCGCGCCAATCATGGCGGCATTGTCAGTGCAGTATTGATATTCGGGATAATAAAATTTTATATTTTCGATTTGCTCAAGAGCCGACGATAATCTTTGACGCAAATCCTTATTTGCCGCTACGCCTCCAGAAAGTAAGACGGTTTTTACCTTATATCTTTTGGCAGCTCGGATAGTGTTCCGAACTAAGATTTCATTTGCACAGGTCTGGAAGGACGCGGCGAGATCACAAATCGCCCCCGGATTTAACTGATTCTTCTCTTCTAATTTGCGAACGTCTCGCAAAACAGCCGTTTTTAAGCCAGAAAAAGAAAAATCGAGGCTGGGTAATGATTTTTCCATAAAGCCATCACTATTGCGACTGGGTTTTTTGGTTAAATCGATTCGGGGAAATGAATAGGCCTGATCATTGCCTTTTTGAGCCTGGACTGAGATTGCTGGACCACCGGGATAACCCAGTCCTAACATCTTGGCAACTTTATCATAGGCTTCTCCAGCAGAATCGTCGTGCGTTTCGCCGATGACTTCATAGCAAAGATGTTTTTTCATATAGATAAGACTTGAATGACCACCGGAAACGGTAAGGCAAACCAAGGGGAAGGCGGGCGCTGTTTTTGAAGATTTCCCGAGCCAATTAGCATAAATATGACCCTCGGTGTGATGGAGAGCGATCAGTCGTTTCTTGTTTAGCGAAGCGAGAACACGAGCCGTATTAACCCCGACAATTAGTGAGCCAATTAAACCTGGCCCCTTTGTGACTGCAAGACAATCAATCTCGGCCATGGTCAACGCTGACTCAGTAAAAGCCCGATCAAGAGCCGGGATGATATTTTGAATGTGGGCGCGAGCCGCGATCTCAGGAACGACCCCACCATAAATAGAATGAAGATCTGCCTGAGAAGAGACCACGGAACTTAAGACAATCGTCCCCTCGTCGACAATTGAGACGGAAGTATCATCACAACTAGTTTCTAATGCTAAAATTTTCACGGGTTCATTTTACCAGGTTATGCTACAATAAAAAAGCTTATGGATAATTTATTAGATATTTATACGGATACCAAAAATAATTTATTACAATCGAAGGCTTGGTCTGAATTTCATCAGAGTTTAGGACATAAAACCTGGTTTGTTTCATGTGATGAAGAAGCTTGTCTGGTTATTAAATTACCTTTATATAAGGAAAAAAGTTATTTATATATTCCCCGAGGACCTCAATGCTCAGTCCAAGGATGGCATGTTCTATCGAAAAAAATAAAAGAAATTGCCAGAGATGAAAATTGTGTATTTGTTCGAGTCGAGCCATATAAAGTTCCGAACGGGACCTTGGCGAAATTAAAATTTAAAAAAATTGGTCAGTATGCCCCACTGTCGAGGCAATTTTCTCCAATGGATACCTTACTTTTAGATTTAAGGAAAAATGACGACGATTTACTAGCAGAAATGAAGCCTAAAGGGCGCTATAACATTAAGGTCGCTGAACGAAAAGGAGTGAAGGTTCGAAAGAGCAACTCAATAAAAGATCTCGCCGTCTTCTACGAGCTGTCCGTTGCAATGAAAGAGAGGGGCTTTACTTCTTTTGACGTGGAGCATTATCAGAAACTTCTCGAAACCTTAGGAAAAAACAAGAATGTGACTCTTTTTGTGGCTGAGCATAACCAGGAAATATTGTCAGTCATTATGGTTTGTTTCTATAGAAAAAATGCCATATACCTTCACGGAGCCTCCAGCAATGATAAGAGAGAGTATATGCCAAATCAGCTTGCCCAATGGGTGGCGATAAAAGAGGCCAGAAAAAGAGGGTGTGAAGTTTATGATTTTTGGGGAATCGCTCCTAGTGATGAGATAAGCCATCCTTGGGCTGGAATCACGCGCTTTAAAAAAAGTCTTGGCGGTGAACCGATTCATCTTTTAGGGGCATATGACTATACTTTTAAGCCAGTTTGGTATAAAATGTTTTCCTTGATAAATATTGTCAGGAAAGGATTATTTAAGAAATGAAACTTGATTCAGTTTTGAATGTTGGCCGGAAGATTGTTCCGAAGCCAGTTTTTCGTTTTTTTCAGCCTTATTATCATTTATTCCTAGCGGTCACTGGGAACATAAAATACGGTTTTCCGGGCAAGAAAATGATTATTATCGGGGTAACGGGAACAAACGGGAAGTCGACGACCGTTGATTTGATCACGGCGGTTCTAAAAAGCAATGGAATTAAAGCAGGCATGACCTCGTCGGTTGCTTTTGAGATCGCGGGCAAGAGGCTAGAAAACGAGACTAGCCGGACGACTTTAGGGCGATGGAAGCTACAAAAGCTTTTGAGGCAAATGGTTGATGCTGGTTGTACCCATGCCGTTGTTGAAGTTGCAAGTGAAGGCATCGCTTGGCACCGAGTCTGGGGGATTGCTTTTGACGTAGCAATCTTTACAAATCTGAGCCCAGAACATCTAAACTTCCATAAAACTCTCGAAAACTATCGCAATACCAAAGGAAAACTATTTGCGGGACTTTCAAAATCAAAGAGAAAGGGCTTGCCAAAGACCATTATTGTAAACAATGATGATAAAGAATGGCGATATTTCTATAATTTTGAAGCAGAAAAGAAATATACATATGGGCTTGAAAACGGTGAAATCTGGGCGACGAACTTAATTTTTGGTGAAAAGACAGAATTTGAGATTGTGGAAAAAGATCAAAAATACCCAGTAAAGGCTAGCTTGCCTGCAAAGTTTAACATTTATAATATGCTAGCGGCCTATACTTGTGGAAGGGCTCTTGACTTGGCCCCAGAGAGGATTATCAAAGGCTTAGAGTCGGTCAAGTTGATTAAGGGTAGGATGGAGGAGGTTTTAAACAAGAGAGGAATTAAAATTATTGTTGATTATGCCGTTACTCCTGAATCTTTTGAATTATTATTTCGGGAGCTCAAGAGAGTCACTCCCGGACGACTTATCTCAGTTTTTGGTGCGACGGGGGATCGAGATAAAGAAAAAAGGCCAAGGCTCGGAGAAGTTGCCGCCAAATTAACTGATGAAGTCATTATCACTGATGAAGAACCATATAGTGAGAACCCGGCCGTAATCGTCGATGCAATCGCTGAAGGGGCATATCGGGTTAGAAGAAAGGGAATTGAAATAAATTTGGACAGGCGTGAGGCAATTAAAAGAGCCATCGAAATTGCCACCCAAGGGGACACGGTCGTCATTACCGGCATGGGGCACGAAAAATATCGAAACATTGGTGGAAACAAGAAGATTACTTGGGATGAAACTAAGATCATCAAAGAGATCTTAGAAGAACTAAAATAGGTTGATTATGGATGCGGCCGGTGCCGCATTCTTAATCAATGCAACACCGGCCGGAAATTTTGCCCTATGGGGCTATTTATGCGTATTCCATCCGCTCCTTTGTTCTTTTTTGCGGATAGTTTGAGGGGGATTAGCCCTCACGAGTGCTTGGTGCTGGATCGCACCCGTTCACAATCCCCGGTCAAGGGGACTGCTTCTTAGATCACCCCCTCCCGCCTAGGTTTGCTCGGGAACTTACGTTTCCGGGATACCATAGCGGGCTCCTTTCGACGGTGGAGTGGGTCTAATTGGTTATTGGTCTGGCGCTTTTCCTACTCGGACGAATAACCTCAACCATGAAACGAAGAGGCTCGAGCTTGCTGACTTCACCCCCTCTAGGGTTACGCTTCCCTTTTGGAAGAGCATTTCTTGCACCACCTCGGCCGAGCCTTTGATTAGGCGTCAACGCTCCTCCTCTCTGAAGGAAACGAGGCAATGGATATTGCTTAAAATATACCTCAACAAAAGCGAAATATCAATAATTATATTAGTAGAGAATAACTTTGATTGAACAGGCTGATTAGGAGGTGTAACCAAAAAAAGCAACAAGTCACAAGCCAAGGCTATTCAGATAGCGAGCTTTCTGCTAGGATGAGCTTATGAATATTGAATTTATTGGCCTTATCGCGGGCTTTTTAACGACAGTCGCCGCAATTCCTCAAATCATTAAGTCTTACCAGACCAAGGAAGTTAAAGACATTTCTTTATTTATGTTTGTTGCGGTCGTGGCAGGGGTGGCTTTGTGGCTAATCTATGGAATCTTTCTCGGGGCGATTTCGATTATTTTTTGGAATGTTGTGGCCTTGGTCTTAGATTCAACAATCTTGATCCAAAAAATATATTATAGCCAGAAAGCTTTGGATAAGTGAAGTGACATAGCTCAGTTTGACCGATCGCAAAAACTGCTTAAACAAAATATTATTTATCAAAATATCTAAAGAACACTTGACAGATGGACCTAACAATCGTTAACATTAGATCGTACTAAGGTACAGGAATTTCGAAGGGAAAAGGAAACGTTCGTTTTTTTTCGGAAAAACAAAAACTAAGCAGGTTGCCTTTGACTTATAGTAAATATTCTTGGTCACAAAGCCTTGCTATGAGGACATCAACTAAAAGTTGAGAGGTAATAATTGTGAAACCGACCTGGCCTGTTCATGCGGAGGGAAATGGTTAACAGTTTTATTAGGCTAAAAGGCAGTTTTTTTCTCAAAAAGGGAAGGAAGCCGCAAGCAGAAGGAAGTAAATCCCAGACAAGGGAGCTTATGATGTTTTAAGCTGTCTTTTTTTTGTTTGAAAATTGGCTGTATTAAGAATAAGAATCTTGAGTCAAAATAACAAAGATTGGTTAGGGGAAGCGAAAATAAAAAAGATTCTCGCAAAAACAAGAAGACCGAAAAGATGGATGAAAAAATAAAAAATAACGCTTAAGGATTCTGTTAAGCTTATGGCTAAGCCTCTTTTGCACAAAGCGAAGGAAAAAATATAGCTAAAGGCAAAGATAGATTCTTAGAAAGCGCAGAACGAGAAAAATGATTAAAAATTTTGTTAAGCCAATTAACAATCTCTTTCGCAAACAGGGAAGGAGAGGTAAGGCCGAAGATAAATCCTTATATAGGGGACTTATACGTATTTGTTTTGTCTCTTTTTTTGTGCTTGCTTTTGCTTTTATGCTTAATTTTGTTTTTTCAGGGAGGGTCTATGCAGCAGAGACCGTTAATATCGCTGAGGTCCCTGGCGTCACAGCTCCAGTCGCTTATGAGCCCCCCGTAGCAGCGATTACTGCAACCAATCAATATACAGGAACTGTAAGTTGGTCTCCCGAGATTGAATATAATCAATTTAGCCCAGGAATCGTTTATACAGCCACAATCAGCCTTACCGCAAAACCTGACTATACAATGATAGGAGTAGCTGCAAATTTCTTTACTATTGCTGGAACCTTAACTCCAGCATCAAATCTTGTCGATTCAGGTGTAATAACAGCCGAATTTCCGGCCATTATAGACGAGCAATCTATACCAGGAATTTCCTTACCGGCAATTGGCGAACAGCCCGTAACAAGCATTGACACTTCAGAATACACAGGGAGCGTAGCCTGGTCGCCAGCAAATGATTACTTTGCAGCGGGAACGGTTTATACGGCCACGATTACTCTTACCCCAAAAAACGGTTATACATTAAACGGTGTGCTAGAAGATTGGTTTTATGTTGATGGATGTACTACAACGACAAATCCCGCTAACTCAGGAGTGATAACGGCCACTTTCCCAGCCATAATAAGCGAATTTTCAATATTAGGAACAACCGCTCCAGCTACAGGCGCGGCTCCAACGACAACTATTACAGAAACAAATCAGTATACGGGTGAAGTTACATGGTCACCAGCTGACAACCCTTTTGTGGCTGCTACAATTTACACTGCAACAATTACCATTACCCCAAAAGACGGCTATACATTAAATGGTGTACCAGGAGATTACTTTAAAGTTAATGGGGCAAAAGCAACAAATTTTGCCGACCAGGGGACCATAACGGCAGTATATCCGAGTACAAAAGTCAAAATCATCGCCTCAGGTAATACTGGAGGAACAATTTCTCCTGTTGGCATTATATCTTTAAATATCGGTGATGATCAAATATATACAATTACACCAAATCTAAATTATCGTATTTTTGATGTTTTGATAGATGGCACAAATATAGGAGCAGTTAATTCATATACTTTTAGTGATTTGACTGCAAACCACACAATTCAGGTAACTTTTAGTCCTTCTTTTGATCCCTATGTGGTTTCTAATACGCCCACCCTTCCTAGAGGATTAACTTATATTAATAATACGCTATTTTTTGCCGGTGATTCCGCTGGTTTTACTGGACTCTGGAAATCGGACGGGACAGCGGCTGGTACGGTGAAACTTAATGACCAGCTTTCTGGGGTAGATGGCTCGAGCTTAACAAAGGTTAACAATACTCTATATTTTGTAAACAATCACTTTGGAGGGGAACTCTGGAAATCTGATGGTACAGAAGTCGGGACAGTGATGATAAAAGACCACCTTGCTGATTTCTATATAGATGAGCTAACAAACGTAAATGGCACCTTATATTTTACACTCAGTGGGGAACAAAACGGGGTACGATATAGTGAGCTTTGGAAATCAGACGGCTCAGAAGCAGGGACAGTTTTAGTCAAGGACTTTTCTTCGTTATCAGCTTTTCCGTATGTGACTGAATTAACCAGTTTTAATAATGCTCTATATTTTGTCGCCCGTGATGATATAAAGCCAGAACCAGATATTGCATATGGCGATCAAATTTGGACATCCGATGGCACTAATGTGGGGACCATAATGTTAACTAACATTGGTCCAAGGAATATTCAAGATTCACCGAGTGAACTAACCGTTGTTGGGAATTTTCTATATTTCTCTTTTGTGATTGATGATGTGGAAATTGTTAATTATGCCCTTTGGAAATACGATAGCGTATTGAATGAAGTTGAAATGGTAAGCGCGATTAGCGCTTATAGCCTAATAAACGTAAATGATACGTTATTCTTTATTAGCTACGATGATATATATGGAGGAGAGCTTTGGAAATCTGATGGTACAGAAGTTGGTACGGTATTAGTTAAGGACATTACTCCAGGACCCGGAAGTTCTGATATAGGTAGTCTAACTGAAGTAAACGGGGGACTCTTCTTTTCTGCTTTGGTTAATCAACTATGGAAGTCTGATGGGTCAACGAGTGGAACAGTAATGGTTAAGGAAGTTGGATCAGAAGCTGGTTATTCTATAAATAATTTTGCAAATGTTAACAACATCCTCTATTTTGCAGGAGATGATCAAGCCAATGGTATTCAGCCCTGGAAATCTGATGGTACAGATGCAGGGACAGTAATGGTGAAGGCACTTGATTCGGGCTGTTCGACATATTCTATTGGTTGTGGATCTTGGCCAGAAGAGTTTACATACGCCAATAATGCCTTGTTCTTTAGTGCAAAATATTTCTATTCAATAGAAGGCTTTCCTTATTCAGACCGTTTTCTTTGGACCTTGAATGACAAGCCAATCATTATATCTTCAAGTGGTAGTGGCGGTGATATCACCCCTCTTGGCGCGACTGTCATAAATCCTGGAGATTCAGAGTTATATAACATCACTCCTGATTCAGGTTATCGAATCAGTAATCTTATTGTAGACGGATTACCAGTTGAATTAAGCGATAGTTACACATTTACTAACGTAATATCGAATCACACAATCAGTCCATATTTTGTCTTAGCTGCGAGCTATTCCATCGTTTCGTTTGCACAAGCTGGCGGTTCTATCTCGCCTAATGGCCAAACGATTGTTGCGGCGAATGACAATCAGTCATATACGATAACCGCTGACCAAAACTTCATTATCACAGATGTTTTAGTCGATGGAGTTTCGGTAGGTCAAACCAGCTCTTATTTATTTAGTAATATTCAAAAAGATCATGTTATAGCAGCATTGTTTGCAGCGAGTTCTTATACTTTAACCTACGCGGCAGGGACCAATGGTACGATTATAGGTGATTCTAACCAAACAGTAAATTATGGAGAGGACGGAACATCTGTAACCGCCATTGCAAATGAAGGATATTACTTTGTAGATTGGAGCGATGGTATTCTAACCGCCTCAAGAACGGACCTAAATGTTAAAGGAAACATCACCGTGACGGCTTCCTTTGCCCTCAGCGATGTCTATACCTGGGCAAGTAATGATGAGACTTCAGATATATGGTCAGATCCAGAGAATTGGCTACTCAATGGTGTACCAAATCCAACCGAAAACACCCCTGGAATTAATGATTCAGCTATCTTTAATGATACCGGTCAAGCCGATGTAATAATTGATGTTTCAGTATCGGTTGTTCTTCTCTCTTTCTACCAAACATACACGGGAGCGATCACCGTTAACTATGATATTAATGTTTCTGGCAACTTATTAGTTGAAACAGGAGTTACTCTACCTCTAGGTGATGATGGAATAAGTGGCCACAATCTAACAGTTGGAGGAGAAACAAGCCTTCAAGGAACCATTACTGCTAATCTAGACGGAACCTTAACTTTCCATAATATTAATATTAATGATGGAATAATCCAGGCAGTTGATGGCAACATGCACGTAACTGGGAACTTAAACTTCTTAGCACCAACCAATAATGGACACATAGATATAACAGGTATCGGCTCTTTGAATATTGATGGCGATGCATATTTTGAGAACCGTTGGGTAGCTACGAACAATGGAGATATACATATTATTGGTAACGCCGAAGTAACAAATGAGTGTGATGTATATGCCTATGGCATTGGTAATATGGTTGTACACCGCAATCTCACACTAAGCAACAATGGCTGGTTTGAGGTTGACGGTAGCGGCTATATTGAAATATGGGGAACGACAACAAGTCATGGTGGAACCATATACACAATGGACGGGGACCTTATCTTTCATGGAGCAGTAGATAACTCTGGCGATGAGGTAAATGATACCGAAATATCGTCTGATACAGGAACTATCACTTTTTATGATAATGTGGTAAACAGCGACGGGGCAAATATCTTCTCCTATGCTGCTGGCAATATCAATGTATTAGGTAACTTTACCAACGAAAGTGGCGCAATCCTTGGTATTACCGGTAATTCTGGCACATGGAACTTTGACGGTAGCTTTAGTAATGACGTAACCGCAATCGTCTTTGCAACATCGGGGGAATGGTACATAGCTAAAGACTTTACTAATAATAACCCAAGCAACACAGAAAGCGTGGGCTTTTATCACAATAACGGCACAATTATCTTTGATAGCGTCAGCGATTCAGGAATAAACGGCTTAACCACTTTCTATAACTTTGAATCAATGACGGCTGGGAAAAAAATAATCTTTGAAAAAAGTAACACCCAGACGATTATAAACAACCTTATCTTAACTGGGACTTTAGGCAATAGAATACAAATAGTCAGTTCTGAAGCAGGAGTACAAGCAAGTATTAGCCCTCAAGGGTCAAGAGATGTTTCATATGTAAACGTTAAAGATTCAAATAATATAGAAGATATGCCAATCAATCCGATCAATTCTTTTGATGGCGGCAATAATATTAATTGGTGGGGCAATGTCTGGGTAGCGGGAGGAGAAGACTCTAATAATGAAAATATTATGGTTACTTCACTGGATGGTATCCATTGGACTGGTCGAGGTAATCCATTTGGACTCGGCGGCCTATGCCAAGACGTGGCCTATAATGGAACTTTGTGGGTTGCAATTGGACAGGGAAGCGATAGTGAAAGTGGCGGATACAACGTTTTTGCTACCTCTCCAGATGGCATTACTTGGACAAATCGTGGTGACGGGGGTAGTGACTTTATGTATGGTTATGGGGTAGCCTGGAATGGCAGTTTGTGGATCGCTGTAGGGTACGGATATACCGATAGAGTAATTACCATATCAACCTCTATAGACGGCATAAGTTGGACTTCTCGTGATAATCCTTTTGGGGATGGTTATGGTACAGACGTGTCTTGGAACGGCAATAGGTGGGTCGCGGTAGGATATGGAGAAAGTCCTGTTGTTACGTCAATTAACGGTATAGATTGGGTATCGTGCGGGGATCCTTTTGGTGCAATTAACTCCCATCCTGGAGTTGGCTATGATGTAGCCTGGGATGGTAGTATGTGGGTAGCGGTTGGGTATGGAGGTTTAAATTCAATTGTCATTTCAACAGACGGAATTAACTGGACCGGCCTTGGCCGAGAAATATTTTTAGGTGGAGGAACCACAGTTGCTTGGAACGGCAGTCTTTGGGTTGCAACAGGATTTGGTGGTACGAATATATTTGCGACATCTACAAATGGCAGCGATTGGGTCGGACAAGGCGACGGAGGTATTGAGGGTTTTTCTGGGAGAGACCTAGCCTGGAATGGCGACACCTGGGGCATAGTAGGATTTAGCTTTGGAATGGGAGTAATAGGAAGCTCAGCTAACAGTATTAATTGGACAAATCACGGTGATGGAGGCGTTGATGGCTTTGTTGGTTATGGTATCGCCTCTAATGGCAGCAACGATGATCAACTAAGTTTAATCTATACCGCTGGAGCTAATGGCTCAATTGTGGGAGACTCGCCTCAGTCTGTCAGTCACGGTGGATCTGGAACAACAGTTACTGCTATTGCAAATGAGGGTTATCATTTTGTAGATTGGAGCGATGGTGTCTCTAGCGCCTCAAGAACAGATTCTAATGTTCAAACAGACATAACAGTAATCGCAAACTTTGAAGCCAGTATATTGCCAAGTTATATATTAACCTATTCTGCAGGAGCAGGCGGTTCTATTGTAGGAGACTCGCCTCAAACCGTAGACTATGGTAGTGATGGCTCCTTAGTCACGGCCACCCCAGCCCTTGGTTACCACTTTGTTAGTTGGAGTGATAGTTATCCTACAGCCGCCAGAACTGATCTTAATGTCACCGCCGACATTACAGTCTCAGCTACCTTTGCTATCGATACTCATACTCTTACCTATTCTGCAGGAGCAGGCGGTTCTATTGTAGGAGACTCGCCTCAAACCGTAGACTATGGTAGTGATGGCTCCTTAGTCACGGCCACCCCAGCCCTTGGTTACCACTTTGTTAGTTGGAGTGATAGTTATCCTACAG
>CAIMLA010000014.1 GCA_903842085.1 uncultured bacterium
AGGTTGACTCAATAAAAATTATATCGCTAGCATCGGGCTTGGCTTTGGGTTGGAGAATTGGAGTATTTGTATTACCCAGATCACCGGAAAAGGTAACACTTGAGCCATCGCCATCTTCTAACCGAACAAAGGCGCTACCAAAAATATGCCCTGCATTATGGAATTGAATTTTTAAATCGCCTAAACAAAGTGCGCCAGAGTCATCCAATTTGGAAATTTGTTTAACTACATTTTGAACATCTACCTTTTCAAAAAGTTTGGGAGTGTAAGACCTTCTAAATTCTTCGTCCATAATTTCCTCAGCATCCAATAAAACCAGCTCGGTCAGTTTGGCTGTGGGGGGCGTCATGTAGATCGGGCCTTTGTAGCCCTGCTTGATTAAAAGTGGTAGCCGTCCGGTATGATCCAAATGCGCGTGAGTGACTATGACTGCATCAAGTATTTTTGGGTCAAAGCCCAAAGGCTCAAAGTTTTTCGCTTTGGCGAAAGAAGTGCCTTGGAACAGGCCACAATCCACAAGTAACTTGTTTTTTTGACCTTCAACTAAATAACAGGAACCGGTCACCTCCCGTGCGGCTCCGAACAAGGTTATTTTCATACCCAGTATTTTAGCATATTTGGTTAGCTTGTGATAAAATGGTCAATACAAATATGCGGATAAAATCAAATTTAGCGATTGCTATACTCCTTGGCTCGTTAGCTCTGTTAGCCACTGGCTGTAATACTCATAAAACAACCACGGTTCAAGATTTTAAGAAGCCCGGAAAAGCCAAGCAACCTACAGGCCAGCCTGTTATACCTAAAGAAGCGGCTAAGGTTCCTCGCCCTTATTAAACTTTAAATGGATCAAAAAAGACAGATAATCTCTGTCTTTTTTGTTTGTTGTGAGGAATTAAAATCCGTAGAGCCTTTGCTCGGTGGCTATTTTTATTTTAATACGGCTATTCAGGCGGTTTGAGTATGAAGGGTCAGAAAAATATTGCTGGCTAATCGGGCTATTTTCTTCGCTCCAGGCCAAGGGAGAATAAAAACCTTGATCATCTTTTAGGAGCTCGGTATTTATAAGTTTGTCTGTCAATTTCCCCTGCTCATCAAAACAACGAGACAAGAAACGGGCGGTTATTGTGGAGTCTTTGCCGGGCTTATTAAGCAACAAAATTGCGCATTGGCCATAAGTGCTATTAGGCAGGAGATGGGCTTTTGAAAGATTTTCCAGTGAATATGTTAGATAATATTGCTCGGCACTAACCAGAGGCAGGCCAAACAGCGGGCAAATAGCCGCGGCTAGGTTGGTTTGAGGATTAGTGCATTGCTTTTTAGCAACTAGATTCAACATGACGTAATCAGTATTCGGATTATAGATGAACTCAACTACCAAGAATGATTGTACCAAGAGCAACAACCCGCCGGCGACGACAAGAATACGAAAACCGATATCTTCGTGGCCGATAACTGCTTGAATTGGCCCATGCATGAACCAAACACGACCACGAACTAAGGCTTCGGCGACGAGTATTAAAAATGTTACGCAACAAGCCAGCAAGAATGAAAGAAGCGGGTACAAGCCAAAAGCACTAAATGACATGGCCGCAATCGGTAAGCTTATTAAACTTATCAAA
>CAIMLA010000015.1 GCA_903842085.1 uncultured bacterium
AATAGGCTTCGATTACTCCTAGTGGGTCTTTCCAAGGATCGAAACGAGAAACTTGAGTAATAAACGGGTTAGCAATATTTATACCATGTGATTTAACGATAGATAGAGCCAGCTTCTTGTCGATTATTTTATTTTTTTCTGATAGTGGATCAATCGCTGGAGGTACAATATATCTTTTTTTAATTGGAAAGTTATCCGGGATAAAACTCTCTAGACTAAAGATTGCGCCATCATATACTTTTAAATACTGGTCTAGAAATGACCAAACGTTCTGTTCTGCATCAGACGCGTCAATATGACAACGCCAAAGCCATTTAGTCTTACCCTTTCCTTTAAAGAAAGGGATAGCTAATGGTTGTGGATCATGGACAACAACAATGTCCCAATCCCCTTCTAAAAGTTTTGCGTTGGTGGCACTAAATTGTTCATAGATTTTCTTAGCTTTGGCATTAATCAGACATTCCTTGCCTTGCAAGCCGTTGTGAAAAGATTTTGTTACCTCAAAGAGTCTTTCATCAGCCACAATTGTTTGCCAGACAGTGCCAACCCAAAGATCTTGGAGTAGTGGAATATAATTATTTAAAATTTCTGCAACTCCCCCACCAAATCTTGTCGCATTAATATGTAAAATACGAAGATCAGTAAGTCTACTTGCCAGTTGATGAATCTCATCAATCAGGTCATTACTTACTATTCCTTGATAGTCTTTAATCGATCGAGGTTGTATTGGGACTTGTTCTAGCATCTTAATTAGATTTTAGCATGGATAAGAGGTCTAATAAATCGTTATAGCTTGTAATCTGCATCGCTTTCTTCCGTATCTCTGAAGCCCCATCAAAATTCTTAATATACCAACCAAGGTGTTTTCGCATTTCACGCATGGCTATCTTTTCACCGACAAAGTCGATATATCTCTTTGATTGCAACATTATTAAGTCAGCAATCTCGTTTCTTGAAATAACTAAGCTCTTTTTTTCTTTTATCTCCTGGAATATCCAGGGATTACCTAAAGCGGCTCTCCCGATCATAACGCCAGCAAGGTGACTGTGATCTAGCCTTTGATACGCTTCCTGCCAAGTTTTAATATCACCATTGCCAATTACCGGTATTTTTACCTTGTCTGCAATAATATTTATTGCTTCCCAATTTGCATTACCACGGTAGCCTTGTTTAGCCGTCCTGCCATGAACAGAAATTGAGTTTATTCCGATTGTCTCGAGATTTTTCACTAATTCTATGATGTCAAACTCTGACCAGCCGAGTCTCAATTTCACAGATAATTGACCATCAAATTTGCTTCTTATTAGTTTAATTAATTCTACGGCTTTATTAACGTCTTTTAGTAAGGCTGAGCCACATTCATTGCCAGTGATTTTTGGAGCAGGACAACCCATATTTATATCAATACCTGCTGGTTTTAAGCCACCTTGAACGATATTCGCCGCTTTAGCTAGTAGGTCGCTGTCATAGCCAAATAATTGCACAATCGTCTTCGATTCCTCTTGAGGTAAAGACATGGCAATCTTTAATGTTTTTTCTTTGTTATAAACAATGGCATTACTTGACAGCATAGGAGTATAAACAATATCCGCCCCCATTTCGCTACAAATCGAACGGAAAGGGAGGGTTGTGATATTAGCCATAGGGGCTAATACAAAGACTGGTTTTTTAATTGAATCCCATTTAAAACTCATTGCTATCTAATTTTTTGGCCTTCAGCTGTGTCTTCTACAGTATAACCAAGTTCTTCGATTCGAGTTCTTATTCTATCAGATTGTTCCCAGTCCTTCGCTTGACGAGCGTGTTCTCTTTCTTTAATGAGCATATCTATTGGTTCGGTCACAACTTTCATCTTAACTTCTTTAAGATTAAG
>CAIMLA010000016.1 GCA_903842085.1 uncultured bacterium
CTCTTAGATTAAAGTTCGAACCGTGACACTGTGGAACACCTCGTATGGTGTTTTGTACCCTAATCTCTTCCTCGGTCTGTGATTGATTTTAGCCACAACGGTCTTTAATTTGTTTTCACTAATACTACTAAAATAAGTCCCTTTTGGGAAGTATCTCCTGATAAGACCATTCGTGTTCTCATTTGTACCGCGCTCCCAAGAATGGTATGGGTGAGCAAAGTAAACACTCATCCCCGTCCCTCTCTCAGTTGCTTCAAAATCACTATTCTCCATGCCATTGTCGTAGGTAGCAGTTAGCTTCTTTGATCTAGACAAGTGATTGAACGATCTAACGGTTGTCTCACTAACTTGCGCTGAGGTAACTGCTTTCATTAAATCAGCTATCAAAAAACCACTTTTCCTCTCAACATGGGTAAGTATCCGAGCTGTTTTCTCCTTGCCAACAATTGTGTCTCCTTCCCAATGGCCAAGCTCTTCCCTCATTTCCACAGACGCTGGTCTGATATCAATTGATTTCTTCGTAGAAAGTCCTTCTCTGAAGGCTTTTCTAAGGTTCCCCGCTTTGGTTCGCCTGTACTTGTTACACTTTCTTGGGAGCAAGTGATGAAGCTCTTTTCTCGGGTTAATATAATTGTATATTGTGGTTGGTGAAGAGAGAGTAAAGCCCCATTCGAGCATCATTCTGCCGGCTATTTGCTCTGGACTCCAGTTTAGTGTTAGAAGCTCTAAAATCTTGTTTGTGAGTGCCAATTCCTTGCCAATCTTTCGATGACACTGATTGGCCATTCGTCTCACAGTCAAACGCCTACGGTGGGCTACCCGGGGTTTATAGTGGTCTCTGCCACCATTAATCCGTACTTCATTAGAGATAGTTGTGGGACTAGCTCCGATATTCCTAGCACAACTTCTGAAGCTTAAGCCTTCTCGAAGTAATGCATCAAGCATAATTCGGTCATCTCTGCTAAGATGTGTATATGACATCCTATTTCTCCTTTCTGAATGTTGTGTTCAGCTACATTTTACAAGGTATCGGACTAGGATGTCATTTGATTTAAGTGTCACGGTTCGAAATGGAATTTACGACTTTAGTCTTGCAATAAACATCATATTGTTATATAGTATGGCCGTGCTAAAGGCAGGTACTTGAAAAATTGTCAGGAGGGCATGGTGAGGCTTCAACCAGGGCTGAGCGCCAAAAGAGAGACAGACGGTTATAAGGAGTCGCAAGGAGAGAGGTGTCAGTGCGGGTGTCAAGAAACGGTCCCCGTCGGGTGCACACTTGTGCTTACCGATGGTGGTCGTTGGATCGCCACGGACCATTTGTCAGACTAGATAGGGAGGAAAGCAAAATGGATGTTGGGGATTTTATAATTGTAAAACACGTCCGAGATAAGCTTTTTATCGTCTGCCCGAAATGTGGGTATTGGGACCATCAAATCGGTGTCCAAGATCCACAACTAGAAATTCAAGACCGGGGGCAGGCACCCGAAACAGTTTATCGGTGCCGCCACTGCGGTGAATGCTTCAAAATGAGAGAAGACTAGAGATGAGAGCGGCGAAAAAACCTTTGGTCCAAGTGACACTTGGACTGCTGCTTCTCGCTGGCGTGACGGCACTGATCTTGAGATGGATTATGAAAAGTGGGACAACAACCGCCGAATCATCGTTCATCGAGACTATAACCGCTCTCAGCAGTAACCAAGGCTGATAGCGACAGCGCGGTTTTCTGGGTTTAACTCCCAGGTAATCGCGCTTTTCTATTTAACAAAAAAATTGACAAAAGATTAAGAAGGTTGTATTATCACGTTATTATATTGTACCTTTAGCTTAGGAGGCGATGGTGAGCCGGAGTGAATCATTGCTCTTGATGGTGGTGACGCTTTTTTTGGTCATAACCGCGGTTTTGGTGCTCAGACTGTTCGTGCTTGAGCCAATTTTCACCAACTTTTACCGGGGGTGAGAGAGTGAGTCAGAAAAGGCTCAAAGGACTCATCAGATTGAGTGTTTTGATCTTTCTGATCGTGTGTGTGGGCTGGATCTTTGTCCTTGTCGTCTTTCACCTTGAGGACCAGGTCGTGGTGGCCTCTCAGGCAGAACGACTGCTCGACGGCAAGACCGTCGTCATCGTGGCTGCACCAGGCGAAACAATTTGGGCGTTTTATGTCCAGTCAGGTGCTGAGCAAGCCGGATATAGTCTTGATGACTATGTTGAGGCAGTCGCAAGGCTAAATCCAGGCCAGAATGTCAACATTTTTGCCTCAGGGCTTTCCTGGGAGATACCCTGGGTTAAATAATATTAGCCGCCTTGCCCATCTGGGTGAGGCGGCTTTCGCTTTGTCTCTGAATCTCAGAGACTTTTTTGAAAGATCGAGGTGTGTTAAGATACAACCATGAAAACTGTTTATACTCTTGAAGCAGAAGAGAAGATTAAACAATCAATTGAAAAAATTGTTTCTAATCTAGGTGGTTTTAATCATTATGTGAAACCGAATGAGACCATTTTAATCAAACCAAATTATAATACCGCCGATGAGTCGCCCGCTTCAACGGCCCCTGATTTTCTAAAAGCTGTGGTCGAACTTTGTTATGAAGCTGGGGCAAAAAAAGTGATTGTGGGCGAAAGTTCGACTTTTACGATCAAGAATCACTCTATTTCAACAAAAAAAACCTTATGCAAAGCTTGTGTCTACGAACTTGAACAGCTTAATGGTCGGCCAGAAATATATATTTTTGATGATCACGAGTGGGTTACAAAAAAGATCGGCCAAGCGAAGTACCTGAAAAAGGTCTCAGTCCCAAAACTGATGGATGAAGTCGACAAAATTATCTTACTACCCTGCTGTAAAACTCATTTTATCGCGGAATTTACGGGCGCGCTTAAGATTATAATTGGTTTTATGAAACCAGCCGAGAGAATTAAATTTCACTTAGGTCGAGTTTCTGAAAAGGTGGCCGAAATGAATCTAATTTATCGGCCAGATTTGATTATTATGGATGCTCGAAAATGTTTCATCACGGGCGGCCCTTCTAAAGGTGAGATTAGGGAACCAGGCTTGATTTTGGCCTCGGAGAGCCGGACTGATCTCGACCTCGAGGAAGTTAAAATTATCCAAAGTTACCAAGGCAACGCCCTCGAAGGCAAAAAGCCAGAAGATCTAACGCAGATACGGTACGCGAAAGAACTGGGCATAACCTAAAAACCGATTAAGGTAACAGCTTATTTTAAAATGGTGAGAAGCGATTATTGGCTTTATTTTAGGTAAAAATTGTGGTAAGATAGTCACATGAAAGACCTTAAAAAAATCTCTGGACTAGATTTACAGCTCAATAATTTTAAGCTTATTTACGACAACGACCAATACGCCGTTGAACCAAAGCCACGCGAATATACCGAGGCTATCCCGGTTTATCTTAAAAAAGATGATCACAAACAGATGCTTTATTGGATGTATCGTTATTTTGAAGCAAAAAAAAATCTCAAAAAGTTTGAAAAAGCCAACCTTGAATATGACCTGACGGTTATAAAAAGTGGTCAGATCGGTGACGAATTTATAAAAACGGTTGGCCATTATCATGCCAAAGTCCCTAGGGTAGACACAACTTATCCGGAAGTTTATGAGGTCATTGAAGGCAGTCTCGAGTATCTATTACAGTCTAAACCAGATAAAAAGAATAAATTCGATGTTATCTTGGTGGTGGCAGAAGCAGGCGATAAAGTCGTTGTGCCTCCCGGTTACGGCCATATTAGCATTAACGTGGGCAAGGATGTCTCAGTTTCTTCGAACTTACAGAAAGCGGATCTTCCTGCAAGCGCTGATTATGATTTTTATCAAAATCATGAAGGTGGGGCCTTCTATCGAACCGAAAAGGGACTTGAGCCAAATCCAAAATACAAAATAGAGAACCTCAGAGTCGTTAAGCCGAAAGAAAAGCCAGAGTTTGGGCTAGAAACAGGTAAATCTCTTTACGAGAGTTTTCTCAAAAATCCTGAGAAATTTGATTATTTGTTAAAGCCTCAAAATTATGATTTTTCTGACCTTTTTGAGGATATTGATCTCTAAAGTAGGCAGATTAACAAAATAAGGGACAATGCTCGTAATCTTGATAATAATAATTATTAGTTGTCAGTTGTTGTTTATGGTTAGCGATATTATTGGTCGCTATTATATGAAAAGTGGTGGCTTCGTTTGGCAGAACTTTATTACTTGGTGGTTTTTGTTCTATTAGCTGATTCGATTTATTGCGACTATTGGCCAACTTTATATCTTTACCCAATTAGAACTTGGTAAAACCATTACCTTATTCGCGGCTATGGGCTTGATTCTGGCCAACATGGCGGGTTATTTATTTTTCGGAGAAATCTACTCACTTTACACCTATATCGCGATCATGCTAGCCTTAACGGCCTTTATTATAATCGCGATCGCTATATAATAGAGCTGACAAAGATAATCAACATTGGAGAGGTCGCATAGCTGGTCTAGTGCGCCGCCTTGGAAAGGCGGTATGGGGGCAACCCCATCAAGGGTTCGAATCCCTTCCTCTCCGCCAGATAGAAAGTGGAACTTTTCTAAAAGGTTTCAAGGATGCAAGAGCAGTCAAGAAGAAGGAACGGTCCCAACAGGGGCCTTTTTGTTGTCTTTGAGACCTGATTTGACCCTTCCCCACAGGGGGCTGGAACCACGGGAGAATCAACAAAACCTCTGAAATTGTGTAACTATTATAAGTTTTATTCCTTGAGATCACCCTAGCTTTTAGATAGATACATTCTAACACAATGTATACTTAAGAGTACATTTGACAAAATTGTATACATACTGTACAATAAGATAAGTATGGATACAGAAAAAACACAACTTCTTTCAGTGGGCAAAGCAGCGACCTACTTAGGTCTAACGCCTACTACTTTGCGACGCTGGAACAAAACGGGTACGTTTAAAGCTACCTTCGTTTCACCTGGGCAGCATCTTTATTATTCGATCGCTGACCTAGAAAAAAAATCAAAGGGATTAGTCCAGAGTGCCTTTGATTGGACAAGCGCAAACGGACCATACACACCACCGTCGGATTGGTACTGTCCTACGAGCGATGTTTTTAAAGCACGTCTTGAACGGATGGCTAAGGAACTACTCGAAAGCCCATTAGATCGATCGGCTATATATTTGATTGCTTCGGCAGTTGGGGAGATCGGAAATAATTCATACGATCATAACCTCGGGAACTGGCCCGACATTCTGGGGGCCTTTTTCTCATACGATCTCGGGAAAAAGACTATTGTTTTAGGAGATCGAGGCGTCGGAATCTTAGCGACCCTTAAACAAATTAAGCCCGGGTTATCAACACACAGGGAAGCTCTTAAAGTTGCTTTCACTGAGGTTCTAACTGGACGAGCACCAGAACATCGAGGTAACGGTCTCAAATATGCTCAAAAGGCCTTAAAGCAAGCACATGCACAATTGGACTTCCAGTCCGGAGACGCCTGTCTGAAATTATTAAAAAATAAAACAAAGCTACAAATCAAAATTGCTGACGCACCAATCAGAGGTTGTTTTGCGGTGATACATTATTAGGAAAGGAGAAACATGCGAATTGAAATCAAAAAATTTGGAGATGTATTAGTCTCTCGTCAGGCAGGCAGAGAAGCCTTCGCAGCCTTTTTACCGACGTTAAAAAACATAAAAAAAGGAGAGGTTATACTCATTGATTTTAGCGGCGTTGTCGTTTTGTCGCCCTCCTGGGCTGATGAATTCCTAACCCCCATGTTCGATCGTTTCGGGAACAGCCTGAAACTTATTCCGTCACGGAACTCCTCTGTAAAGCTAACAATCCAAACAATTGAAGAAATCATAAAAAAGGATTTTCAAATATCAGATTAGAGACTCCCCCCCAAAAAAGGGTTTGAAAACCTAGGTAGGCAACGATCCAGAGAGTTCGAATCCCACTCCTTCCGCCAGAAAGAAAGTGGACTTTTTTAAAAGGTCCCAAAGACGCAAGGACAATCAAGAAGGAAGAAAGGTCTCATCAGGGGCCTTTTTGTTGTCCTAAGAGTTCAGTCTATATTTACCCCAGATGGGATTGGAACTAACAAATTACACTCACAAACCTAAGTTTTCTTTTCCAACTATCTCTCGGGCTCTTCTACTTGTTCTATGACCTCGCCAGAAAGCTTAGATTCTGAGCCAACCGCAAATAATCGTCTTAATTCACGAGTTTTTTGCAATACAACCTCATAATCAGCCTCGCTCCGAGCACTACTTCTAAGTTCAACAATTTCATGAGCTATAGCAATACCTTGAGTTTCCTTTTCTTCTACTCCGGTTGCTTCTTCTGGTTTGTTGATGGTCCGAATTCGCTCAGAGTTTATCCTTATTAGTCTATAATATTTTTGCCCAGACCGCCTTTGGCGGTATTCAAGGTTTCGAATAAGTGATCTGAGCAAAAAGCCTAAAAAACCCTAAGCCTACTAGGCGATCAAGTTTCTTTGTTTCCTCCACGGAGATGGGCGTTATTGGGCATTTACCAAAGGCTTTTTATATTCTACAATTGGAAAGGAACTTAAAACTATAGAGGGGGTGAGTCGATGAAAATATTATATATTGTCCTGGTCGTGGTTGTGTTGTGTCTGGAAGCACTTTTTGTAAGATCGATCTTGACTACTCCAAAAACGACCTCAACTGACCCCTTTTCCAATAATAGTCACAAAAGAGAGTTGGTGGTTGTCATTAGTGATCTTCATCTTGGGGCAGATCTTAGCTATGCTGAGTTTAACGACAATAGCAAATCGCTCGAAAAATTCCTGGAAAAAGTGAGGGCCTCTCGTAATATCAAAGAACTTGTCATTGCGGGGGACTTAGTTGATGAATGGTTTGTCCCAGCCACAACAGATACTTACCAAGGCCAGGATCAGGCCGCGTTTGTAAAACGGATTAGAACGACCAATAAAGAAGTTTTTGCGGCTTTCAATCGGATCATCCAGGAGGGAAAGATCAAAGTCACCTATGTTCCCGGTAATCATGATCTTGCGGTGACTGCGCCGCAGATTGAGAGTATTCTACCAGGGGTTGTTCAGGCCCGAGATAAGGTTCAAGGGCTGGGCACCTATTCACCGGACAATCTTTCTCAGGTTGCTATCGAGCACGGCCATCGCTATAATTTTTTCTGTGCACCAGATCCGATTTCTAATCAAGCAGTTGCTCCAGGGACGATCATGCCTCCAGGCTATTTTTTTACTCGTCTGGCTGCGCTTCATGTCCAACAAAATTGCAAAACGTCAAGTAATATTATCCCGACCGTAACTCCAAATGCTTCTGGCGATGAAAGTCAGAACTTATTGTATGGATATTGGCAGAACTGGCAATATACGCTCAATAGCTTTCCAATAACAAATAAATTTGATGAGAAGATTATTAAAACCAATGTCGATGGTTTTACTGGTAATTTTGCGGTCAATGACCTGCTCCCATTCCAGGCTATCCCTGGAGGGGCGATAGACGTCAATCTCTATAAGGGGGTTCAAGACACCTGGGAAGAAAGACAAAAAATTAATCAGGTGGCGGTTGATATCCCGACAGATCGCGCCATTAAATACGTTGCTGATCCAAATGAATTAGATAACCAAGCGGCGATCCAGTACTTTACCAATCCAAATTCTGACAAAAGACTAGTCATTTTTGGCCATACCCATGTCGCAAAGATTATTGCCTCTAAAAACGCGGCTGGTAATAAAACCGTTTATGCAAATTCAGGGACCTGGATTGATCAGAATCCTGGCTTTACAACGATGGATTTTGTCGTGATCTCACCACAAAGTCGCGATACGTCTAGTCAAACCACGGTCAAACTTTATAACTTTCAAAATGAGGCTGTGACTAAAATGGCCGAGGATTCCTTGCGTTTTTAATAAGCAACAATAGATTTCTTAAGATTAAACTAATAAAAATTCGAAATTTTGTCTCATGTCTTGCTTAATAACTTCCTCTTATTTTCACGACAAGGTCGAGCAATCACCACGCCCGGAGGGAACGGAAAAATCGATTCACACTCAAACCCATGCTTTTTTAGGCTTCTTCTTTTTGGCTTGGGCGATAATCATAGCTTGACAAAACTATTTTAAAATGTATACTCTAAGTAAGAGTATTTATTACTTAAGGGGCACTTTATGGATTCACTGATCACAAAATTATATAAATTGTCTAAGATGATTGTTACGACCAAAGATCTGGCCTTAATTTGGCATGAACAAAATAATAATCGCTTAAAAGCAAAAACGTCATATTATGTCAAGAGAGGGGCTTTAATCCGTCTATCAAGAGGCATATTCACAAAAGATAAGAATTATGATATTAGAGAATTAGGAAATAGTATTTATTCCCCAACCTATCTTAGCTTTGAAACGGCGCTACGAGAAGCTGGTTTAATCTTCCAATATTATGAAAGCGTTTTTGTGGCCGGCCCAAGATCAAGAGAAGTGACGATTGATAATCATGTTTATTTTTTTAGAAAATTAAAAGATACCATTCTCTTTAATCCTAAAGGGATAATTCACAAAGGCGGTTATAGTATTGCTGGGCCAGAAAGAGCCTTTTTGGATACTATCTACTTATTTCCTAATTACTATTTTGATAATTTGAGTGGACTTGACTGGGAACTTTGTTTTGGCTTAGCAGAGGGATACGAAAATAAGGAATTGATAAAAAGAGTTAAAAAATATTATAAAGATTATGCTAAATAGAGAAATACATCAAGTTATTATGGGCCAAGTATTAAGGGATATATATAGTGATATAACGATTTCTCCTTTTCTTGGTTTTAAGGACGGCACCTGTGCCTACTTCTTTTATGATCTCCCAAGATTCTCGGTTGATTTAGATTTCGATCTTATCTCAATAAAAAAGGATGAGTTTGCTAAGAAAGAAATTTTAGAAAAAATTGTAAGTATTGTCGAAAAATATGGAAATATCAAAGATAAGCACATCAAATACAATAGCATTTTTTGCTTATTGTCATATGGAGACGAAGAACACAATATTAAAATTGAAATAAACACGAGGGGACAATTGAAAAGCATGACGGAGCAATACGAACTTAATGAGCTTTTTGGTATATCGATGCTGACGGCCACAAAAGACTATTTGGTTGCGAGTAAATTTCACGCTCTTTTAAATCGGTCGCAAGTTGCTCCAAGAGATGTTTACGATATTTATTACTTTTTGAAAAATAATTGGGGCGTAAACAAGGAAATGTTAGAAGACCTTACTGGAGAAAAGAGTCAACACTATCTGGTAAAATGTATCGAAGTTGTAAGCAACGTCAAGGATAATCAAATATTACAGGGGTTGGGCGAACTTCTCTCAGTAAAAGAAAAGGCTTGGGTTAAAGAAAACTTAAAAACTGAAACTATATTTCTTCTTAAAAATTACCTATCCGCTATCAGATAAAAGGGCTTAACTATCGCTTCATGCCTGGCTTGATCATTTTCAAAAGTTTAAGTATCTGTTACTCAAGCGGCTGAAGGCTGTCTAAGGCTTTCATAATAGTAAAAGAACCCCGATCGTGCTTAAGATTATGCCAATAATTTTACCGGAGATGGACTTCTTTTCTTTCAGGACAATAATTCCGAGAAGGACGGTTAGAACCGCTGAAAATTGACTAAGAGAGGCCAGCTGAGCGGCATTACGGCCGATTCTGTAGGCGGTGTAGAGAGAAGCGGCACTTAGAGCCGTTAATAGACTGGCCATAAAAAAATTATATCGAGCCTTTTTGACGAATAATGTTTTTATTTCTATTAATTTCTTTGGGAAAATGATGGCGAGCATTACTCCCGGACCAAGAAAAGCTAAGAAGACAAAAGTGAGAGGATCAAAGGTTTGGACGATGACCGCGTCGGTTACAAAAGCGATCCCGTAGATCAAGGCAGAAGCAACGGCCAGCCAATCACCTTTGTGCAATTGATAGAACTTTTTCTTCCAAAGGACAATTAAGGCTCCTGAAAAAACTAATAATATGCCAATAATCTGAAAAAGCCCAAGCTGTTCTCTTAGTAAGACGTATGAGGCAATCACAGAAACAATCACATTAATCTGGAAAAGAATGGTATATCGAGAGATATCAACCCGTTTTATCGAGCCATAGCGACATAAATTTCCGACCGCATAGAGGGCTATCATCAAGATAAAGTTAGGGAGAAGAAGCCAAAGGTGACTAAAATTAAAACCATAGAATAAAAGTAGGCACCCAACTAAGAGGCTGACAAAGAGTTGAAAGCCAATCGCAAAAGCGATTGAGTGAATTTTTTCGATATTTAAGATCTTTTTTTGATATATCGAGGAAAGACCAGTCGCGATCACACTAATTAATAAAAAGATTTGCCAGTTCATTACTACTATCTTAAAGGCTTTTGTTAATTACTGCTAGAGAAGCGGCTAAATAAACTTTAACTCAATCAATCGTTAGTGATTAGCTTTATTCTTGATGGCCAGACTGAAGTGCGGCTTTGTCTTTTCTTGGACCGAAGTTTATTTCTCGACAGCCGTTTAAGAAAAATATAGAAAAATTCGTAACAAAGTCATTTTTGTTCTAAAATAGGATTAAGGAAAAAATATGTGTTTGGCGATACCAATGGAGTTAAAAAAAATTGAGGGCGAATGGGGCTATATTGAGCATGAAGGACATGATCATCAGGTCTCACTCTCTTTGATTGAAAAGCCGATGGTGGGAGACTGGCTTTTAGCTCATGGAGATCTTGCGGTTAGCCGGATTGAAGCCAACGAAGCGGCTCGTATCTTGTCTCTAATAGCGCAAAGTAATCATAGCCACGTTCACGCGCACTAAAAAAATGTGTTTAACTATACCTGGGAAAATTAAATCAATTAAGAATGGCTTGGCGATCGTTGAAAATGGGAATCGTCAAGATGAGGTTAATATCGAGCTCATCACTGATCCCAAGATTGGTGATTGGGTTTTACATGCCACCAATTTGGCCATCCATAAGATTAACGAGCAGGAAGCTCAAGAAATTATTAGCTTACTCGAAGAAAAATATCCTCAGGTTGACCCCGAGACACTACCGGAAAAATTTAAAAAAATCATTGTTAAAGCCAGGTTGAGACAAGCGCCACTAACAAAAGATGAGATCGAGTACCTTCTGTCTCGATCAGATAAAGACGAAACAGAAACTCTTTATGCAGAAGCAAACACCTTACGGAAAGAGGTCTTGGAGGATTTTGTCTGCATTCATGGCATTATCGAATTTTCTAATTATTGTCAGAATAATTGCCTTTATTGTGGGATTCGAAGAGACTCAAAGATTAACCGCTATCGAATGAGCCAAGACGAAATTATTGAGTCGGTCAGAAGGGCGGTTGAAGACGAAGGTTATAAATTAATTGTTTTACAAAGTGGGGAAGATTTATTCTATACTGACGCAGCTTTAATTGAAATAATTCGTCAAATCAAAAAACAATTTCGAGTATTCGTCTTTATCTCTGTCGGAGAGCGAAGTAAGGAGTTTTACCAAGAAGCCCATCAGGCCGGGGCCAGTGGTTCACTTTTTCGATTTGAAACTTCTAACAAGAAACTATACCAGAAACTTCACCCCGATCATTTATTGGAAACAAGACTAGCGAGTTTGCAGAATCAACTGGCCGATAAGTATTATCTTGCCTCAGGTAGTCTTATTGGTTTGCCTGGTCAAAGCGAGGCCGATCTAGCTGATGACCTCCTCCTTATTAAAAAGCTTGGTCTACCAATGCTATCTGCAGGACCGTACCTAACGGCCGAGGGCACTCCTCTGGCGGTAGAAGATTTGACCAAGGACAAATCTGAGCTGGTTTCTTTGACCTTAGAACCGGCCGAAAAGCTTCGGTTAGTCCTAAACTACATTGCGGTGGCCCGCTTGATGATGCCAGAGATTAAAATTCCGGTCACTACGGCCCTTGAAACCCTTGATCGGGAGAATGGTCGCCACCTCGGGCTTTTAGCTGGGGCCAATGCCCTCATGTTTAATCTAACGCCTGAAAAATATCGAGCGGACTACGGAATTTATGATCATAAATATATTGAACGAGAAAAGGTTTGGCAAAAATATGGCCTCTTCAAAGGTGAGGAGAGCTGGGAAATGATTGAGGATAAACTAAATATTAGTTAAGAATAATTACTTGCTTAGAAATAAAGTTAATAACCTTTACTGTTCCAAACTAGCTCAAAAATAGTTCTAAGAGTTTGAGCAACGTCTTTGCTGGAGATCACGAAGCCCATTAATTTCTTTCCATAAGTAAAAAAAGCTGTTTGGTCATTATAGACGCTAATTTGAGTTTCTAATTTAAACAATTCTTCTGGGACATACTTTCTTTCACGATTGTATCTCTTGTCTTTTTCAAGTACTTCTGGAGTAACGATTTTCGGTGATATTATTCTTGTTTTTATGCCTAAAGTCGCCTCTCTCTTAATAAAGCCAGTTAAAAATTTGTCCAGTTTTTGCTTGTCATAAATGGACCTAAAAACACATACTTCTTTCGGTCTTTCTTTTAGGATACCCTCTTGTATCTTTTTGATGCCATCTATCCCTTCAAAGTAAGTAATCCCAGGCTTGCCAGAAGAGAACTGGAAGAGGCTGGCTAGGCTTGGGATAGCCGCGGAAACAACCTTTTCTGCCATTTCCATTTCTTTTCTTTGTCCCTCCATATATTCTACTAACTTCTGAGGATGTTTTGGATAGTAAGTCAGTTTCTTCTTCCGATCAATTTCTTCGACTAAATCCTTTTTGATTAAGGACTTCAAAACAGCGTATGAATTTTGGCGGCTAATGTTGCTCAACTCAGTGATTCTGGGGGGTGTGAGCTCACCATGCTCTATTAATAGATTATATACTTTTGCCTCATTTGGCGTTAGCCCGGCTTGTAGTAACATCGTTTCTTTGCTCATAAAAAAAGTATAGAATACATATGATTAAATGTCAAAAGCAAAAAGACAATATATCGTAGTAAATAATAATTAATATTCTTAGTAAGTCAGTCTGTTATTGACAATAAGATCAAATATTGATAAACTACTCGGCGTGTCTAAAAACATGTACCAATAAAAATATTGTGCGCCAGCCCTGGCTCTTATACAGGTTGCTTTTTAGAGAGTTTCCCGGATTAGTCAATTCTAGACTAATAAATTGCAATTCAAAGGACAATCCTTGAATTGCGGGCGCAATACCGGTAAGGGTAAAAAGCTGGACAGAAACAAAGACTTCCGGTTATGACACTGGGGGGTTATGGACTGTGTCGTCCAGTTCCTGGTTGAGCTGAAGGGCTGTACTTCGGCTTAATCAGGTTATTCGTCTCAGGATCTTCCGAGGGGGCTTCGTACTGAGAATACGAAAAAAGCCCGCCAGCCAATCGATGGTAATCCTGCCTTTTCCTTGCTGGTCTTGCCTAGGGAGTAAAGAGGACATTGTAAAGACGTTGAGCCCTTGGTAAATTCGGTCTAGCCAGCCAAAAAAATGGTGACTTGGCAATTTATTGCCGGGATGTGCGGAAGTGTATTTGGATAAGGCTCATATCCAAGCACAGCCGCTTATGGCTCTCCTCACGAACCGGTTCAACCCCGGAGCGTGAGGAGAGCTACTCCTCTGCAGCTTCCTTGCTGCACCGATGAGTCCAACTGTAGGACGAAAGGAAACCTTGTTTCTAGCAAAAAGAGCAGAATGCTTCTACTCTCTTTGTTGGCCACCAGGTCAGAAGGAAAGCCAAACTAAAATAGTTTGGTTAGTACGAGTCACCTTTATAAAGGAGGTGAAAATTGACCAAGCTGACACACTGCTCAAACTGCGGGAAGAAACTCGAGCTGGTCTTTGACGAAGCCCCGAACTCGGCCGAAATGCTTTATGCAAATCGGACGGATCTGGAATTCGTTTATACCAGTTCGGATTTCGACTCCGAGCAGTACGAAAACGCATTGGTAATAACTTTTGGCGGTGGATACGAAATGTTCATTGACCCCATCGAGGAATATTTCGAGGGGCGAGGTGATCCTTACGGAATCCTCTGTCATAAGTGCGCTCACGAGCTTTGTGACAGATACCCTTGGATCAAGAAGTTGATTGATCCGGCAAGTTCTCACGCCCATTCCTATAATAAGGATTGGACGAACCATGAGGGCTGGGATCTGCCGCACAAAAAGCACGAGGGTGGCCAGTGCACCTGCTGTAGCGGGGAGTGAGTCTTGTCAGCTCACAGCCGGTGGCTTCCGGCATCCAAGAAGAAAGGGCAAACCGGCCGATATGTTTAACCGGGTAACGTTGCCAGAGCGCCGGAGAAAACCGGAGATTCGGGGTCGCGCCCGGATGAAACAAACTGACACCGATAATTCGGTTCGTAGCCCTCTTCTGGTTGTTTATCAAGCAACCAAGGGCTGCTATCCGCGGATATTCCATTAAGGAAAATTCGCGGTCCTCTACAGCTAATTCGCTGTACTGACGAGTCCCAGCAAGGACGAAAGGATAAATATCAATTTGTGATATGGAAGCCTCATCAATCTAAAGGGTTGACAAAGGTTTAAAAATATGGTACCATAATGCTGCCTCAAAGTTGAGGAGTATAAATACAACCTAATATGTGTAGATAGTAGTAAGTCACCACCCACGGGTGTCGACATAGATATTGCCAGCCAATTTTTTACCAGGAGGGACACCATGACCAGCAATAGAGAGATCCTCTACAGCAAGATCGTTAACGAGCTCGTGAGCTTCAAGCTCACGGCTCGTGTGTCAAAAGCCATGGCGACGAAGATCGTCGAGGCGGCTGTTATTCACAGCCTCTCAGACGACGAGTCCATGAAACTTGCCCAGTTCATGGCTGACAACCGGACCGAGCTCGGCAGAGTGCGTGGCCATCTGAGGCAAGGTCTCGACCTGGAGAAGATTCTCCAGGCGTACGAGATCCGCCGAACGCTTCAGGACGACTACGCCGTGGGGGCGAGATTGATCGCGCCGATCAGTGCGATCGTCACTCTCCTCGAGTTCTTCGGGGACGCGGACGACACAGACCTCGTCTGTGAAGTCCTTTCGAGGGGAGCCAGGTCGAAAGATCTGAGAAGCTTCCTCGAAGAGGGAAGAAATCGAGGAATCTACTATCTTACAAACCTTGACCAGGTGGCTGTGTAGCCACTTGTCAACGACTCGTGTCAACCTCAATCTGGGGCTCGACACGAGTCCCTTCTGCAGCTTCTTCGCTGCACCGATGAGTCCCGGTAAGGACGAAAAGGAAAAGTACCTTAACTTCGCTTATGCGATTAACAGATAAAGCGGTCTCTATATAGGAGGAGTCATGCCTAATCCTTTTAAGGTGCTGGGTTTGACGCCTGGCATTATTAAGAAGGCCAAGACTGATGACAGTATCATGTTATTGGTTCGGGCTGCCTATAAGACACTTTCCAAGCTCTATCATCCTGATTTGGGTGGTAAAGCAAGCGACTTCAAGGCAATTGCAGAGGCACTTGTCCTTCTAGAAGACCCGATTGAGTTTGATTGGGCGAAAGAAGAGTATCTAGCCTCTGAAGTCCAGAAGGTCAGAAACCTTCACCTTGAACTTGCTTCGCAGAGAGCTCTTAGAAGGCAGATGACCAAGCAGATGGTGGACTATCTCAAGTCACTTGCGGTTGGTGGCGGTCTCCCCCTAAATGGGAGGACAATCCATCTGGCAAGTGACGAGAAAGATGTCTTCCAGACGAGACTCCGGCAAATAGATGCTCACTCCCTCGAGGTTAGTGAGTTTTTTTATGCAGGTAAAGCAAACGAATATCTGGACCTTGTTTGCGGGGATTACTTCCTTGCTGACGGTTCCTATATCCGGGTTCTCGGCCGGGAAGACAAGAGAAGTGCTCAGATCTATACCCTGGGGGAACCTAGGGTACTAGAGGCGGTTGCTCTTGGCTCGATTCTCGACAGCTCTCATCTTTATCAGCAGCAGAAAGACTTGCTGGCAATTGAAGGCCTTACGATCGCCGACCGGGAGTATGAAGAAGGGGAGCTTCTCATGTTTGAGAAAGCCCTGCCTTTTATTACCCCGAGGTTCGAAGAGGGCAATAAGCTCTTAATCGCATATGTTGAAAGCGGAATTCGACTGGCCCATCTGGGGAAGATTATCAAGATCTTCCCGACCAGCATCGAACCGATAGGCATCCGGTAGCCTTGCGTAAGCAAAATCCGACAACCGCCAGACTTAAAAATCTGGCGCCCTCTGCAGCTTCCTTGCTGCACTGATGAGTCCAAATGTAGGACGAAAGGAAACCTTGTTTCTAGCAAAAAGAGCAGAATGCTTCTACTCTCTTTGTTGGCCACCAGGTCAGAAGGAAAGCCAAACTAAAATAGTTTGGTTAGTACGAGTCACCTCAGCAAAGGAGGTGAAAGTGAACTACATGGGGAAGGTTCTCTCCTATGTCATGACCATTCTCGCGACCATCGCGGGGATGCTCTGGCTTCAGGTCGAGGGCCTCTTCCCTCTTCCGGGGACGCCGGGCTGGTGGTACATTCACCCGCTCTACTCCTTCCCGGTCTGGGCATATCTCTCCGCTCTCGCATTCTTCGGAGTGCTAGCGGTGATTTTCACCCAGATCGGCCGGAAAAGAGGCGAGCTCTGAAGGGCTCCCCTCTAGGGGCCAATCCGGCGCTGTCGCAAGACAAGTCCGGGCGTCTCGTGGCATAGACGTTGAGAGAGGAAATTGTCGGGGAAACAAATAAACCGACGAGGTACCTCAATTGCCACAGATCGCAAGAGATCCAAAATAAGGGTCTCTTGCGAGACCCTCTGTAGCTTCCTTGCTACACTGATGAGTCCAAGAGTAGGACGAAAGGAGAAAAATTATTATTAGCTTATGGCACACTATTATATAAAAATACCTAGAGACGGACAACCGACTGAAACAGTCGTCGATTATAAAGATAATAATGTACTAAAAGACCTATATGACTTTAGTACTAAGTATTTTAATTATCGTCAATCTTATGATGATTTCCTGGATCGATTGTATATAAAAACGGAAAATATGGAGAACTTGGACATCGATGAAATTTTATTAGATTATACGGGGATATTTCTTACCCATGAAGGAAAAAGCTTTTCGACTGATTTTAAATCTACGCCAATGGATTTTATCTTTAATATCAAAAGACTACTACCAGAATTTAACTGTGATGTGGATGAAAATGATCCATTAAATGACGAATTAAGTTGGGTTTCCGACCATGAAGGTAACGAAATTATGACCTATAAGTTTACTTTTGATAATAAAGAATACGAAGGCAGGGTTGATTATTGTCGGGAAGGCTTTAACGAGATTGCAAAAATGTTAAATCCAGTTTTCGACCGTTACTTCAAAATTCAACTACTTGATAGCGACGAACTTGATGGAGATCATGGATATATTCTTTGTCCGTCAGCTGGCGTATCTGAGCTCGAATTGATCACACACTCTTTTGCCCAAAGCCCTAGATAAAAGATAATTCTAACTTTGGTGATTGGTAACCCGAAAGAGGAGGTTATGATACGGAGATCTAACGTCCATCCGGTGAATACAAATCAAACACCACAAGATGAGATAAAATTAAATTTTTTATAGACTCTAATGGACGGCACAGGTGATGCAAGGGTCATAGGCGCGAATGAGCATTTCAACTTCATTAAATAATTTTTCTGGCTGGCTTTTGCTATGCTTTTTCATTAAAGCATCAGCGTCTTCTTCTAGATTGACTAAGTTTTGAACCGTTGGCGTGACGATATCATAAAGCTGGATGTTTCCGTCAGGATCGATCTTGACGCCATGGTAGAGGGTGCCACGCGGGGCTTCGACTGCCCCGACCCCTTGTCCTGGCTGAACCTCATACGGAACTTGGAAGATTGAGTTTTTATCAGACAAAACCTTTTCAATTTCTACAATCGCGTCCTCAATTAGATTGATAATTTCGATTGCTTGAGCGACATTATTATGGAAAGAATTGAAGCTTGGAAAATCTTTCTGCCATATTTTCTTGTAGGCATAAGCGGCTTTGGGGTGCAAGTGTTCTGGGTCGAGTGAAAGCCTGGCTAAAGCTCCAACCATGAAGCCATGCCCATCTCGTTGGCCGTATTTAGCCGGGGAGGTCGGCCTAACCTCTTCTTTGAAAGCATAAGCATAATTATCGATGGGGGTGGTAAAGCCCTGACTGGAGATTATCTCATCGCCGTCGTAGTAAGAGATAAGACCCTTTTCGGCAATGGCCAGATACTCAGTTTCTCTTTTAAGGGTCGGGTAGGAAAAGCTGGTGAAAAGATCAACCGCTTCGAGCGCCTTTGGCAACTGATCCCGGAGAAACTTTTGTAATTTACGAAGTTCTGTTGAGGCGGGAACGGACAAAAACCCACCCACGGTTGGAGTCGTTGGATGAACCGCTCGGCCACCGATCGTCTCAACTAATAAATCACCAACTTTTTTAAGGCCGATCGCTAAGTCAAAGATTTCAGGCTTTTTTTGGTGGAGCTCGATCGCATTTGTTAAATGGAGGTAGTCAGGCAAGGCTAGGAAAAATAGATGTAAAGCATGTGATTGAATGATCTGGCCAGACAGGAGGGCCTTACGTAAAGAAATTGTGGCTGGGGTGACTTTTATTTTAAAGGCGGCTTCAATGGCCTTGATTGCGGCTAAGGTGTGAGCCGTTGGACAAACGCCGCAGATTCGAGCGGTGATAAAAGGTGCATCCAGATAATTATGGCCGATGACTAACTTTTCGAACAAGCGTTCTCCCTCGTCGATGGTTAACTGCGCCCGACCGGTTTTGTAATCTAATTTAAGCTTGCCATGACCCTCGATCTTACAAATATAATGACCTAAAACTGACTCTTTCATTTTTACTCCTCGCGTGGATAAAGTGATTTAAATTCTTCTTGGTTGGAAAAGAAATTCTTTAGCAATGATTTGGTCTTTTCCTGGCCAAATTTTTTCTCTAAATTAGACTTGAAGGCGTGGTGGTTACCACCCCGAAGGGCCCCAAAGCAACCCCAACATTGCAGTCCTCGGCTTGGACAGGCGGCCTGACAACCGCCTTTGGTAATGGGGCCTAAGCAAGGTTTCCCGGCTAAAAACAAGCAGCTATTTTCCTTGGCCTTGCACTCCAAACAAACGGGAAATCTGGCTTCTTCCGGCCTTTTGGTCATAATCAGAGAACTGAGAAAGTTAGCTAATTCATTTTGGTTGACTGGGCAACCCGGGAGATGGAGATCAACATCGATGTAGTAAGAGAGTGGTTTTGGGGGTTTGCTTTTTGTCTGGTATTTCTCGCCATAGACCTCTTTAAGTCCTTGGGTCCAAGCCTTTGCCCCCAATGACGCTTGAAGACCGCCCAAGTCGGCACAACTACCGAGAGCCACCACAAGCCGGGACGCGGCTCGAGCTTGCTTGACGGCCTCAATATCACCCTCGGTAATCGGGCTCCCTTCAATAAAAGTGATGTCAAATGGACCTAAATCATGATTATGTGAGGCAAAACGCCAATTTGCAATATCGGTTTGTTCGGCCACTTTTGCAAGCTTTTCACGTAAATTAATAAGTTCAAGCTCGCAGCCTTCGCAATCAGTCAAATCAAAGATGGCTATTTTTAGCTTTTTCATAAAAACGCTTCCCAATTATCTTTTAGTTCTAACCAAGAAAAGGTTGGTCCATCCAAACAGACATACCGATCGCCGCAGGTACAATGCTGACACTTCCCAATCCCACACTTCATCCGACGCTCTAACATCAAATAGATATTGTCATCCTTTAAGCCGAGCCCTTCTAGTTCTTTGATTAAGGGGAGAAACATCACTGGTGGGCCACAGAGAACGGCAATGGCCTTTTGATTAATCTTCGCTTCTTTAATCAATTTCGTCACTCGACCGATATAGCCAGTCCAGTTTTTATCAGCCTGATCGACGGTTAGATAAACTTGGGCAAAGTCGCTCCAGGTTTTGAGGTCAGATTTAAAGATAAAATCCTCAGGCTCTTTGGCGCCAGCCAGGATCTTTAATTCACCAACATTTTGGGGTTCTTTTTCAATCGTTTTGATTAAGGATCGTAACGGGGCTAGACCGATCCCGCCAGCGATGATAATCACTTCTTTGCCGGCCATTTTCTTTAAGTCAAAATGATTACCGAAAGGGCCACGAACAAAAACCGTTTCGCCAATCTTTAAGCGATGAATGGCCTTGGTGTTATTGCCAACGCTTCTAACGGCGACCTCTATTTGAGGGAGGTCAGCGACGGCGCTGGTAATTGTTAAAACAGAATCCCCGTAGCCAGGGATAGATAAAAAGATAAACTGACCTGGTTCAAACGAAAAAGCCGTGGCTAACTTTGGGTCATTGAAACCCAATTTTAAGGACTTGACCGTTGGGGATAAGCCGACCGTCTTTGTGACCTTCATTTGAAAGGGTAGGGTGTTACTTCTGCTCATCTTTAATCAGCTCCTTTAGGACCTCACGATAGTTAATCTTGGCCGGGCAAGCGGTAATGCAACGACCACAGCCATTACAACCGGGGAAGCCATATTCTCTGGGCATTCGAACAAACTTGTGGTAGTACCAGTTATAAATCCGGTCCTTCATTTTTGGTCTAAAATTGTGAAAAGTGACTTTGTTGAAATCCGGTAGCATACAAGAGTCCCATGCACGATTGCGGCAACCTTTACAATCTTTTTCAATATTTGAAGTAATCTCAAAATTGTCTTCTGTTTCGTAACAGTAGCAGAGGGGACAGACATAACTGCAGATACCACAATTAAAACAAGTTTCTGCCAGCCGATCCCAGACCGGATGGTCACGTGAGTTTTCTACGATCTCATCCAAGCGGGGGTGGTAGATGACGTTATCGGGCAGATGCCGGGTTGAAATCGTACCGACATCACCGTCATGTGAAAATAATTTACTCTTGGCGATTTTTCCACCAAAGCCACCGAAAGGAAAGACGAGGTAGTGTTCTTGATCAACTCGCTGAAGGTATAAATCGCAATTGAGATTATTTGATGGGGCAAGGCTATCAATGACGATTAAGTGCACTTTCTCGCGCTTCTCTGCATAATGATCATCAAGGAGAGGGGTGGTCATTAATTTATCTAAACAAAAAAGACCTTCAGCATCTTTTCGATTTAAGCCAAGGAGAATAAGCTCGGTCTGGGCGGGTTTTTTGAGTTTGTTTTTTTCAAACAAAATCAGGACCTCTTTGGCCGGGAAGAGAAATTTTTTTGGTGGGACAATCGAACTCGAGTTATTAAGGGAAAGATTTTTGGCTGAAGTCAGAAGCTCAAGCCTGACCTCGTGTTCGTTTCTTTCTTTCTTTGGACCATAAACAGGCCACTTTTCTGAAAGCTCTGTGATCAGTTTCGATAGATCCTGATGATGTAAAACTAAGCTCATTTATAATCCGTTTATTCTAAAATAATTATACATAAAAAGTGAGGGAGTAACAATATAAGCTTTCGGTCTTGACAATCACTATGACCGAGTGCTAATATTAGTTAGCACTCCTTGTAAGCGAGTGCTAATAATGAGGAAAAGATGAACCCTCGTTTGGAAACAATATTAGAAGCGATTATTCGTGAGTACATTGAAACAGCCGAACCAGTTGGCTCGTTGACCTTGTCAGAAAAATATGATTTTTCGTATTCACCCGCCACTATCCGTGCTTGTATGGTCATCTTAGACGAGCAAGGCTATCTTTATCAACCTCATACTTCGGCCGGCCGAGTGCCAACGGAGAAAGGCTATCGTTATTTTGTTGATCTCGTCGAAGGCAATCAAGAACCATCCTTTGGTCGAGAAGAGAAGATGATCCAAAGACGATTAGCTCAACGGAATGCGAGACTGGAACGGGTTGCTGATCTAGCCGCTTTGACTTTAGCTGATATGACCGGCAACGTCGGCATTGTGGGCTTGAGTGATAGCGTTTTTTCACACGGCTTGCCCAACCTTTTCCGTCAACCAGAGTTTATTATCGATCCAGGTAGCGTCCTGAAAGTGGCGGAGATTCTGGATAATCTTGATGCTTTGATTCGAGAGATTCCTCAGGTTGAAAACACCACTGTCTATATCGGCAGTGAATCACCGATCGGCAAGTCTTCTGGTTGCTCCTTAGTTGTCTCTGGTTTTGAGATCCCAGATGAAACGGAAGGTTATCTAGTCGTCATGGGGCCGACACGGATGTTTTATCCGCGGACAATCGCCATTGTTGAGGAAGTGAAGCATTTATTAGAAATGACCGCTTAGAGGGAAGGAGAAAGATGAAAGAAAAAAGACCGAAAAAAGAAAACATGGAGACCGAACTCGAGGAGCTTAAAGCCCTTTTGCAGCGGACTCAAGCTGATTTCGTCAATCACCGCCGCCGGGTTGAAGAAGATAAAGCTAATTTTGTCAAACTGGCAACCGCGGACCTGATTGGCCAAATAGTCCCCATCTTGGACAATTTTGAGCTAGCAGCCAGACATGTTCCCAAAGACCTCGAAAAAGACAATTGGGTTATCGGCATAGAAGCGATCGAAAAACAATTTGAGCAAGTTTTAAGCGCAAACGGCTTAGAGCGAATCAAGACGGCTAAAGTTCAATTTGACCCTAATCGACATGAAGCGATCTCAGAAATTTCAGATAATAAATATAAAGATAACGAAATAGTGAGTGAGAGCCTGGCTGGCTACTTACTAAACGGAAAGATGATTCGGCCGGCTAAAGTAATTGTAAATAAGTTAATTAAATAGGGGTATCCCAGAAAGGAGAAAAAATGGGAAAAATAATAGGAATTGATTTAGGAACGACAAATTCAGCGATGGCGGTTATGGAGGGTGGTGAACCCAAAGTAATCCCAAACGCGGAAGGAAACAGAACGACGCCATCGATTGTGGCGATGAGTAAAACCGGAGAAAGGCTTGTTGGACAGATTGCCAAAAGACAGGCGGTTATCAACTATGAAAACACCATCTTTTCGGTCAAAAGACTGATCGGTCGTAGTTTTGATGACAAAGAAGTCCAAAAGGACATAGAGCTAGTCCCTTATAAGATCGTGAAAAAAGGGACGGGAGTCTCTGTGACGATGGATGGCAAAGACTATAGTCCGGCGGAAGTCTCAGCTATGATTCTGTCTAAATTAAAAACTGATGCGGAGAGCTATCTAGGCGAGAAGGTGACTGAGGCAGTTATCACCGTCCCAGCCTACTTTAACGATTCGCAGAGACAAGCGACTAAGGATGCAGGCAAGATTGCTGGACTTGAGGTTAAAAGAATTATCAATGAGCCTACTGCCGCGGCCTTGGCCTATGGTCTCGACAAAAAGAAAGAAGAAAAAATTGCGGTCTATGACCTTGGTGGTGGCACGTTTGATATTTCGATTCTAGAGCTGGGAGACGGTGTTTTTGAAGTAAAATCGACCAATGGCGATACCCATCTTGGTGGGGATGACTTTGATCAACAAATCATTGATTGGTTAGTCGGAGAATTCAAAAAAGAGCAAGGCATTGACTTGAAATCTGACACCGCCGCACTCCAGAGATTAAAGGAAGCGGCCGAAAAAGCAAAAATAGAGCTATCAAGTACCAACGAGACAGAGATTAACATCCCGTTTGTGACGGCCGACAGCAGTGGACCAAAGCATTTGGTCTATAAAATGACTCGTTCCAAACTGGAAGGTATTGTTGAGGAATTAGTCAAAAACACGATAAAGCCTTGTGAAACAGCCTTAAAAGATGCTGGTCTAAAAGTTGGCGATATCAACGAAGTGATTTTGGTTGGGGGGATGACGAGAATGCCAATCGTTCAAAAAACAGTCAAGGAATTCTTTGGTAAAGAGCCGCTTAAAGGGGTTAATCCAGATGAAGTTGTGGCCATCGGAGCTGCCATCCAAGGTGGAGTTTTGGGCGGAGAAGTTAAAGATGTCCTTCTTCTAGACGTGACACCGCTTTCTCTTGGTATTGAAACGCTCGGTGGGGTCTCAACTCGTTTAATCGAAAAAAATACCACCGTTCCAACCAGTGCCTCGCAGGTCTTTTCGACCGCGGCGGACAATCAAACCTCAGTTGAGATTCATGTCTTGCAGGGTGAACGAGAGTTTGCTTCTGACAACAAGACTTTGGGACGGTTTATCTTAGACGGGATTCCGCCAGCTCCACGAGGGATTCCTCAAGTCGAAGTTACCTTTGATATTGATGCGAATGGGATTGTCCATGTGACGGCCAAGGATAAAGCAACCGGCAAGGAACAAAAGATTACCATTACCGCCTCAAGTGGTTTGTCGGATGAAGAAATCGAACGGATGAAAAAAGAAGCCGAAGCCCACGCTGAAGACGACAAAAAGCGGAAAGAGTTAATTGATCTTAAAAATATGGCTGATGCGTTGGTTTATACGGCCGAAAAAACGGTCAAAGAAGCCGGCGAAAAAGCCAAAGAAGAAGATAAAAAAGACGTTGATTTAAAGATTGAAGAGCTCAAGAAGGTTAAAGACGGCGACGATAAGGACGCGATCCAAAAGGCTTATGACGCCTTGAGTGAAGCAATTCAAAAGGTTGGGGCGGCGATGTACGAACAACCAGCCGATTCAGCGACACCTGGGGACCAGACTTCAACCGATGAAGCCAAAAAAGACGACGAGCCGGTCGAAGGGGAAGTTGTTGAAGAAGAAAAAAAAGACGAAGAAACTAAATAAGCACGAGGACGATTAAGGGGTAGCAAGTCGCTACCCCTTAAGAATAAACCATGGCTGAAAAAAGAGATTATTATGAGGCGTTAGGTGTCTCTAAGAATGCGACGACCGATGAGCTGAAAAAAGCTTATCGTAAATTAGCGTTGAAATATCACCCCGACAAAGGCGGCAGCAAAGAAGACGAAACTAAATTTAAAGAAATAAATGAAGCTTATTCGGTCCTTTCTGACCCAGAAAAAAGGAAAGCCTATGATCAGTTTGGACATTCGAATCCCTATGGGGCTGGGAACGGGGGAGGCAATCAGCAATATCAACAATACGGAGGCTTTGATAGCCAAAACATCAATTTTGATTTTAGCGATTTAGGTGGCTTTGGCGATATCTTTGAGACCTTTTTTGGAGGGGGTAAAACAGGCGGCCGAGGCAAAAAGCGGGGCTCAGACATCGAAGCCGAGATAAGGATTGATTTTATTGAGGCGGTTTTTGGTGTTGAAAAGGATTTTAAATTACTCAAAATGAATCGCTGTGATCGTTGCCAGGGAGAAGGCTCAGAACCAGGCAGTAGTATCAAAACTTGTCCCACGTGTCATGGCAACGGCCAAGTCTCGACTCAAGCCAGAACGGTTTTTGGAACTTTTGCCCAAACCGCGGTTTGCCCTGAATGCCAAGGGCTGGGGAAAATTCCTGATAAAAAATGCTCAAAGTGTGGTGGCAAGGGTCGGATCAAAGAGCAAGTCAGTGTCAAAGTAAAGATTCCTGCTGGGATAGACAATGGCCAAAGCATCCGGCTAGATGGTAAGGGCGAAGCCGCCGAGAGGGGGGGAACGGCCGGAGATTTATATTTGCATGTTAGCGTTAACACCGATAAAAGATTCGAACGCCATGGCTTTAATATTCACAGTGAAACAGAGGTTACCTTTCCTCAGGCTGCTCTAGGGACAACTGTCGCCGTTGAAACAATTGACGGAGCGGTTAAGTTAAAGATTCCAGCCGGGACACAGACCGGTAAGCTTTTTAAGCTTTCAGAAAGAGGCGTGACAAAGATCAACTCGCGAAGCCGCGGTGATCATCTCGTGACGGTCATCGTTAAAACTCCGACTAATCTTTCTCGGAAACAAAAAAAGTTATTAGAAGAGTTTGATGAGAGTAAGGGTTGGTTTTGATTCAAAAAGTTTTGTCATAAAATGAGGTGGTAACTTTTCTAAGACGAGAAACTCAATAAATCCACCTTATCTTTAATCTTTTCATAGATCGGGGTCGCAATTTTTATTAGTTCATCAGACTTAGGGGAGCTATTGATGTCATAAACATCTTCGACCTCCCAAATCTCGTATTCTGGTAATTTACAATTCAGCGTCTTGAGGCAGAACAAATAATGCTCTTTTCTCATAAAAATCACTTTATCTTGGCTCTCAATTTCCGCTTTTGTTGTGACCTTCCATTCCTTGGATAGATAAGCTTCTATGCCAGCTGTTTTGGCCAAAGCTAAAGCGTAGCTACAGATAAACCCATTTATGTTCTTTTGTGCTTCAATCCCGCTCGAAGTCACACTTATGCCAGGAATCATTTTCGATTTAAGATAAGCTTCGGCAAGCCGGCTTCTAAAGGCATTACCAGTGCAAACAAAATGAATTTTCATGAGATCGTAATTTTCTTTAATTCTTCACGCAAGGAGTTTTCTTCTGAGTCGGTCAAAAGCTTGCGCATTTCTGGATCAATACTTATATCCTGAATGTCGCCTCCAGGAATGATATGGTAATGTAAATGCATTACACTTTTAGCTAAAGCCTGGTCGTCTCTAGCTAATAGGGTGCAATCTTTATAACCAATGCTATCTAGATCTTTTATCGCTTTTGTAATTAAGGCGGTGATACAGATATTTTCATCCCAAGTTAAGGCGACCATATTTTCAAGGTGTCGTTTTGGAACCACGAGTAAATGATATTTATGATAAGGGGCTTGGGCGTAAGTCAAAAAAGCCTTTTCGTTTTCGATCAGAACTCTTTCCTTAAGGCCATAACAGAAAGGGCATTTAGTTTGTGTTTTTAAAAACTCGGTATATTTCATTGACAAATTATAACAAAAAAAAGATCGAATAAGAACTAGGGGAGCAACGCGGGCTAGGTTGAAGAATCAGGTTATCTCTCCTAACCAGACACTATTTTATTAACCACCACAAAAAGACGACTGGTTGCTTAGGCTCTTGCCCAAATTGCTTCAAAAAAAGCTTTGAGGGCAAAAAAGACGAGAGTATCATCAAGCGTAAAACCGGAAGGTTCTTTTTTGTCGTACTTAATAAAAGTCACATTGTCATCGTATATCAAAATATCGATATCAAGCGGCATTCTGGTCATTTCTACATATTTTTTCTCGCAAAGTTGCTCCTTGGGCGCGACCAATGAAGGGTTTTTATGAGCGTTGACGATCTCACGAAGGCGAATTTGTTTAGACAATCTTCTCGGTAAAAAGTTTTTCTCTAGCCAAGCCGATAGATAACTATTCTTCCCTAGATCGGAAAAGATTAACAGAATTTCATCGGGTTCTCTTTTCAAAGTATCGTTATAGAGCCGTTGAACGCCCTCGAGCCCGGAAAAGGTCGAAAAGCCGGGACGATCTTTAGCTAAATTATAGAAACTCTGTAGTTCGGGCATAGTTTTATCTAGCTGACTTTCGGAGGTTTCAAGAATCTTAATCTTTTTTTGGACAATTGACTCTAAAATTTGTGGATCGCCGGGGACGTAAGTTAATTTATTACATCTTTGATCGACTTGCGCCAAGCCAAGCTCTTCAAGGACCTTGACGACGGTATAGGCATTTTGCCTGGTAATCTTTAATTCAGCCGCAAGCTCAGGAGGAGTCATTTTACCTGCTTCAAGGAGGGCCTTATAAGCTTCGGCTTCATTCTGATTGAGTCCGATCTCTTTAAAAAGCTTAGTTTTCATAAAAGAATCATCTCATAATAGTGCTTGCGGTGTCAACAAAAAAATGACATATAGTCTTACTAACAGACTGATAATAGTCTTTACATAGTCAACAAAGTATTGACAATTACACAATATTATCCTATAATGGTTCCCGTCAATCCGAAAGGGTTGAAGTCCACAAGCAAGACCTGCTTGTCCAATCTCGACTAATCTCGAGATGGCTTGCGCTCGAGAGGAAGCGATCGATCAAAACAATCGATTAGCTCTAGGAACGCAAGGATTTCGGGATTAGCTAGTACCTTGAAAACTAAATAGATGAACAAAAATAAAAAAGTTTTTATGGACGGTCATAAAACCGGACATCCTGCTCAACCCTTTTGTGCTCAGCAAAAAGTTTATCAATCAATGATAGTCTCTTTGCTGGCCACAAGGTCAGAAGGAAAACCAAACTCAAATAGTTTGGTTAGTACGAGTCACCTTTGAAAAGGAGGTGAAAGAATGAACCAAAGTCGAAGGCTTTTCTCCTTCGACGCTGAGACCAACGGTCTCTGGGGGCAGGCGTTTGCTATTGGGGCGCTTGTCTACGAGGATGAGGTCGAGGTCGCTCGGTTTGTTGGTCGTTGCCCGATTGAGGGTGAGATCGACAGCTGGGTGGCTGAGAACGTCATCCCTCAGATGACCGTTATTCCGGTGAGCCAGGACAGTTACGAAGGGCTGTTGGCTGACTTTGCCAAGTTCTACTTGGCCGAGAAGGCTGATGCCGATCTGGTTGTCCACATGGGGGTGCCCGTTGAGAGCAAAGTGCTACTTGACATGCACTGCCTTGGGCTGATTGGGGACTGGGATGGTCCCTACCCGTTGTATGACTTGTCAGGGTTCCTTGCTCAAGTGGGCGAGGATCCGACGTCTGTCGACGGGTACCTTGTGCGGCATGACCTTATTGTGTCGAGCCAGTACGAGGGTGGGACTCACAACCCGCTGTATGACAGCGAGGTTGCCGCGCGGGTGCTGATGCATCTTCGTTCCCGGTAATGGTCTCAGATGTTAGCCGCCTCAGCGGAGAGAGATAGGCCTGGCAACAGGTCGAGTTAGTGGGTTTCATCTCGCTAATGATGAGGCGTCTTGTGCAAAGACGAGAACGGAATGAGAGGAATCTCTAGGTCCTGTCGAGATAAGACAGGATTCTACCGTATTGCACTAGCATGGTGGAGAAACCGGTTTAAACCCGGGCTCTCCACCACTATCTATTGTCTTTAGCAAAAAGCTTATCCAACCAAGGTAATCTCTTTGCTGACTACAAGGTCAGAAGGAAATCGCTGTCAAAATAATAGCGAGAGTACGAGTCACCTTTGAAAAGGAGGTGAAAGAAATGATCGAGTTCTACTCCCATATCAGGGCGGAAAAGGTCGCGGAGTTTCTCCGCAACCGATCCGCCATGCCGGGAGTCCAGGACCTTCCTCAAACGCACTTTCCTTCGTACTCGGAGGACGCATTTGGGGCCTACGTCAGTATAGCCGGCCAGCCTCTTGGTTGGGTTCCTGATGAGGGGATGGGCAGTTCACAGGGGTGGGACATCTATGATGTCACCACCGTTGAGGACTTCGACTACTGCTCTTGCAGTGGTAGCTCTGTCCAAGGAAGGCGGGTTGACGACACCTGGACGGTGTATGTTGACCGAGCTAGTCTCGGAATCAACACCACTAAGTCTGTGGAGAAGTTGATCTCCTAACCTCTCACAGTAGCGCTCGGCGAAGAACCGAGCCAGGGTCGCGGTACCCTAACAGCTGCTAAAGAAGGGGACCTTTCTGGTGAATCTATAGCCAGAGTAGTCCTTCACTGTTAAATACCGAATCTCTTTGCTTCAGGAGAATAATATGGAGTAACTTCGGGCAGGATGGACGGTCATAAAACCGGACATCCTGCTCAACCCTTTTGTGCTCAGCAAAAAGCTTATCAATCAATGATAGTCTCTTTGCTGGCCACAAGGTCAGAAGGAAAACCAAACTCAAATAGTTTGGTTAGTACGAGTCACCTTTGAAAAGGAGGTGAACAATGAAGGTAAGGTGCGCAGTGATTGTTATCGTCTCTTTGATGGTAGCAGTGCTGCTTGGCGGCTGTAGCGCTGACCAGAAGCACCTCGAACTCAGCGACCGGGTGATTTACACCGGGAAGTTGATCGGGGTCACCTACAGCAACAACCAGTTGGAAGGCTATCAACTTCGATTCGAAGATGGCAAGACCATTTTCGTTGTAAAGTGGATTGCTCCTTCCTTTCCCCTCTACCAAGAGGGTTTCGATCTGGGGGAATCGTACACGATTTCACAGACTCGAACCGGCGAGCCATACGTCCAGAGGACTGATGTCCTCGAGCAAAGACGGACGGTCGCAGCTGAGGAATAACGGTTGTTGATTCTGGCTAGTATCCTCTAGCCTCCTTTCAGAAAGGCTGGATTAGCTAGATTGTGCGAGTTTCCGGCAGGGATGTCGCAGATAAGCGACGTTTCAAGGTGTGCACTTGGAACAAATCAATCTGACCCAGATAACTCTGGAAAAGATTGCAAGTTTGGCCGCCCGGCCTAATGCAATCTACCGCGACAAGTCCTCCGGGGCTATCTCGCGGTCCTCTACAGCTTCTTTGCTGTACTGATGAGTCCAAGAATAGGACGAAAGGTCAACACTCTCTTGACGTCGATTTATTGTCAATCTATAATCAAAACAGTACAACAAAGTAGTGAGGGTTATGAATCCGTCTTGGGACTTATTTATTATATTGTTTTTTGTCATTATGACCGTCTATGGCTTGCTCTTGGGCCGTGGTCGAGTTTTTAATATCCTCATTAGTACTTATGTCGGTTATGTTTTGGCGACGGAGCTTGGCAATGTCGCTTATGATTATATGATTAAAGCGGCGAGCGTTTCTCATTCTTTGAGCTTTTCTTTATTTGGAGCAAAAGTTTTAGTTTTTGCTCTGACTGTTTTTATTTTGACTATGAAATCAGAGCTTTCAGGAACCAATGATGACTCGTCCACGAGTGGTATCTACACCGCCGGTTACGGCTTTTTAGCGGCGGGTTTAATGCTGACGAGCGTCTTTAGCTTTATGTCGGTCCCAGACCGAGTCAGTTTTTTTCAAAATAGCAATCTGGCGGCTCAAATATATAGTTATCGTATCTGGTGGCTAATCGGCCCCATCTTGATAATCTTAGTGACCAGTATCTTAAGTAGGCTATTCCGACGATAGAAGGATAGTAAAACACAAATAAAATAAAAAGGCCTCCTTCGGGAGGTCATTTTTTTGGAGGGCTCGGTGGGGATCGAACCCACGACCAGTTGCTTAAAAGGCAATTGCTCTACCACTGAGCTACGAGCCCATCCGATTTGAATAGAAAACGAAAATATTATAGCGAATTTTCCATCTCCAGTCAACGAAGTGTTATAGGTGAGTACCTAGGTAACACTTTACTAGTGTTAAATAATCTATCTGTTTTTAGTGTAACATATTCAATTGGTCTTTTTAGTTTCAACGAATGATGAGGTCTTTTAAAGTTATAGAAGATAAGCCAATTTATAAG
>CAIMLA010000017.1 GCA_903842085.1 uncultured bacterium
CAGGAGCAGGCGGTTCTATTGTAGGAGACTCGCCTCAAACCGTAGACTATGGTAGTGATGGCTCCTTAGTCACGGCCACCCCAGCCCTTGGTTACCACTGTGTTAGTTGGAGTGATAGTTATCCAACAGCCGCCAGAACTGATCTTAATGTCACAGCCGACATTACAGTCTCAGCTACCTTTGCTATCGATACTCATACTCTTACCTATTCTGCAGGAGCAGGCGGTTCTATTGTAGGAGACTCGCCTCAAACAGTTGACTATGGTGCTAATGGCTCCTTAGTCACGGCCACCCCAGCCCTTGGTTACCACTTTGTTAGTTGGAGTGATAGTTATCCTACAGCCGCCAGGACTGATCTTAATGTCACCGCCGACATTACAGTCTCAGCTACATTTGCTATCGATACTATTAATCCAAACCCTGATATCTATTATCGAATAATCGCTACAAGAGAAACTAAGACACCAAGTGGGGTTATAAAAGGTGGGGAAATTACTCCATTTGGATATGTTGATATTAAGAAGGGAAATAAACAATCGTTTAAGATTGTGGTAGCTGATGGCTTTAGGCTAACAGAGGTAATTGTTGATGGAGAATCAAAAGGCGCTATTACGGAGTATGTGTTTTATAATATAGCCGCTAATCACACCATCAAAGCAGTGTTTATTAGCCAATATACCTTGATTACCGAAAAGGCTAACCAAGGAAAGATTACACCTAGCCAAACACCGCGAAAAATTGACTATGGATTTAATTATTACTTTACAGTGGAGGCAATCAAGGGCTATATAGTTCAAGAAGTCTTGCTTAATAATAAAAATATATTAAACACAAATTGTATCATGATTGATGAAAAAGCAAACTGCACACTAAGTAGCGTCGAAGAAGATCTTATAATTTCAGCAACTTTTAAGAATAGAGCGTCAATTTATCCTGGCCAAAGTAGAACGGCGACGACAACAAGAGGCGAACAAGGCTTATTCAATGACATTATAAGCTCTTTTGTTGCCATATTCGCCTCATCTGTTAATTTAACTAGAGAGATTATCCCATCAGTCGCTTGGACTTTTCCTTGGTTGCTGTTTGCCCTTCTCGCTTATCTAATGTATCGATTAGCCAAGCAGGCTAGCCAAGAGGGCGAAAACGCTCGTAGACTAGCTAGATTAATAGACTTAGAAAAAAGCATCGGAGAACAAAAAGAAAACTTTATTTTACTTTCTTCTCATTACCTCAGAACCCCACTGACCATTATCGTTGCCGGAGTAGATTTAATGTTTTCTTATGACAAAGTCACGCCTGGACAAAAAGAGAAAATAACAAAGGCTTTAAAAGGATTGGAAGCAAGAATTAAGACGATCTTTGATCAAATAACACCAAATATATTTTTAAGTCAAATTAAGGTTTTGGAAACTAAAGAAGACCAAGAAAAGAAGTTAAGACTTTATAGCTCGCCTTATCTGTGGCTTCCAATAGTCCTTATCGGTGGCTTGGCTTTTCTGGCTAACTTCCTTTTTACTCGAATTACTAAAATTGATCTCAGTACAATCAATATTTTGACCGAAGTTGTTGTTTTTGTAATCTTGGTTCAATTCTTTTTTTCCTTCTTTAGAAGGCGGACACTTGAAAGAAAAAAGAAAGAAAAATATGAGAAAGAACTAGAAAAGCAAAAAGCATTAGATGGGGTTAGAAATAAATTCATGCAAGAAATCGTCGAAAATCTTGAAACAGAAGTTGGAACCCTTGAATTGGCTTTAGTCGGAGCTGGAAGTAAAAAATATTCTAAAGAAATCTACAAAGGGATTGGAGACTTTAAACAAATGATTTACAAGTTTAGTTTTTTAAGGAAGCTAGAAGCTGGAAAAGCGATGATAGAGTCTAGGCAAGTAGATGTTAAGCCTGTTTTTACTGAGTTTATTGAGACAAAGACAAAACAGATTGAAACTAAAAAATTACAAATAGAATTACCACAAGACACCATTACTTTACAAACTGACAAGGATAAATTCATCTTCGTGGCTGAGAATATTCTTGATAACGCGATCAAATTTAGTAAAGAAAATGGCACAATCAAAGTTGAATGGAATGAAGATTCAAGAGGAACAAACATTAAAATTGAAGATAATGGCGTGGGGATAAGCAATGATGCTAAAGACTTACTTTTCAAGCCGTTTGTCCGAGGTACCTCAACCCTTAAGTTTGACTATGAGGGGATGGGTACTAACCTGTATATAGCTAAACTTATTACTAATTACTTAGGAGGAGACATTGTTGTTCAATCAAAACTAGATAAAGGAACAACGACCTCTTTTAGGGTAAAAACCGCCCAGACAAATAGTGGCCCGACTACAAAGACAGAGCCTAAAGAAAAAGGATCAATTAATCGCGGCTATTCGAAAAAAAAGGCAAGTGCGTTTACCGTCAATATAGATAAATAAAAAAGCTACAGCTATTTGCGTCTTTAAAACTAATACAAGAAATGTTATTAATCATTAATTCTTTAATCAAATGATCTTGACTGAGGGATGTGATCAGCCACAAGACAAAGGTGATATAGGATTGAACTCAGAAAAAAAGTCTTTTTTAGAAAAAAGATAACAAGCAAGCCTTAGTAGTGACCTTGCGCGTTGGTTAGTTCTCAATCTAGCTATATAAATAGATATTCACGAAACATAATTTATTAGTTAAGATAGAGCTATGAATAAAGATATTTTTAAGGCCTATGACGTCAGAGGCATCTATCCAACAGAGATAGACGAAAAAGCAGTCTCAGCGATAATGAAAGCTTATGTAGCCTTGATTAAACCAAAGAAGATGGCGATAGGAAGAGATGTTCGATTAAGCGGCCCAAAACTCCTTATTGCGGCGAAAGAAGCCCTAATCGAGTCGGGCGTCGATGTGACTGATATCGGCGTTATTACAACTGATATGCTTTTTTTTACCGTCGCGCATTACGATTTCGATGGTGGTATTGCCATAACGGCCTCACATAACCCCGCTGAATACAACGGCCTAAAAATGGTTAGAAAGAAGGCCAGGCCGATTTCAATGGACAGTGGCTTAGCGGACATTCGGGACTTAGCCGTAAAAAATGATTTACTCGGACTGAACAAACTAGGATCAAGCGAAGAAATTGATATCTTGGATGACTATATAAAAAAACTTCTTAGTTTTGTTAATAAAGGATTGATTACTAAGAAAAAGATTGTTGTTAATCCAAATTTTGGCGCGGCCGGTAAGGTGGTGGAGAGATTAGCGAATGAGCTTGGATTAGAATTAATAAGGATTAACTTTGAAGAAAACGGCAATTTTCCGAAAGGACGACCGGACCCGATGCAGGAAGGAAATCGCAAAGAAACGACCGAATTAATCAAGAAAACTGGAGCTGATTTTGGGGTTGCTTGGGATGCAGACGCAGACCGTTGTTTTTTCTTTGATGAAACAGGCGCCTTTGTCGATTGTTATTATGAAATAGCGCTGTTGTCGCAAATCATGCTTGATCAATATCCAGGCGGGAAGATTGTTCATGACCCAAGATTAATTTGGGGAATCCAAGATGTAATTAACAAAAACGGGGGACGATCGCTCATTAACAAGGCTGGAAACGTCTTTATCAAAGAGAGAATGAAAAAGGAAGATGCAATTTTCGGAGGCGAGACCTCTGGGCATTTCTTTTTTAAGGATTTCTATTATTGTGACAATGGTATGATTCCATTTCTTCTAATGTTGCAGAAACTTTGCGAAAGCGGTAAACAACTTTCAGAACTAGTGAAGCCGTTACGTCAAAAATACCCAATGGCTCGTGAAAAAAACTTCACCGTCAAAAAGGCGGAAGAAAAGATTGCTGAAATAAAGAAAAAATATAGTGACGCCATGATTGGCGAGCTTGATGGCCTTTCGGTAACATATGCCGATTGGCGCTTCAACATTCGAACCTCTAATACTGAGCCCCTGCTAAGACTAAATCTTGAAGCAAAGACAAAAAATTTAGTATCCGAAAAAGTCGAAGAACTTACTAAAATAATCGAATCTTAATGTTTAAAATTATTAGAAAAATAATTAAATGGGGTTTTAGAATAGCAATCTTACTTATTTTCTTATTTTGTTTATTTTACCTTTACAAATTTATCATTGGAGGCATAACCAGTCAGGCCGGCAAGAAATGTCAAGAAATTACGGCGATTGACGGGAATGGCAAAGAAAGGGTTTATGCCGCTCTTGCCGATTGGATTAAAACCCAAAGTACTAGTCTTGTAACCGTAAAAAAGGCGTATTACAAAAAGGACGACTCTAAAGGCGATCAAATTATTATTGAATATTCTTTGTATGGAAATATATATTCAGGCAACAAAACTATCAATGAAAATGAGTTACAGAAATTTTGCGGTAAACAATAAGACACCATAAAATATAAGTAAAATTCTTGAGCAGAAATAGTAGAGTGGCGCCGGAGCTTAAATGAGAACTTTTTATTTTATTTTCAGCTTTGATTATCCTCTAAAAAACTTATAAGTCTAGAAATCTCTTTTTACAAAATAGGCACTCGCCAAGAATGATGAAAAAAGAAAGGTAACTAGAAATACCAAGATATTCAAATTGAGTAATTTTCCATGCACTAAAACATCGGTGTAGTTAAAATAATAGAACAAAGAGAAATACTTAATATTTTCTAAGCTATCTTTTAGTAAAGAAACTATGTTTATAACATACATTAAGATTAAGAGACCAACTGTAGCAAAAATTGCTTTACCTTTTTCAGAGAAAATTGCAGAAAAAAACATCGAAATTCCAAAGATAGCTAAACCAAAAAGATAGCCCAAGAAAGTGAGTTTGTAGAAATTTAAAGCTATAACCGAGATGTTAGAGAACGTCGACAGAGGAAGAACCACGAGAATACTAATTATGACGAAGACTAAAACGATTAATGCACCCGAGATAAGCTTACTTGTAAACACACTCAATCTGGAGATTGGTTCAGAAACCAAAATTTCCATAGTACTTTTTTCTATCTCGCCAGAAATAAAAGAAGCGGCCATTGAAACTGAAAGGCCGATTAAAAGAATTGGCCAGATAAGGCTAAAATGTTTACCAGAAAGTAAGCCCTCTAGGGTGTTAAAGGAACTGGCATCTAAGCCAAAGGCTTTGTTCAGATCAGCAGGCAAACTTTTAATAATCTCCGAAACATTAGCCCCTGATTTTTGGATTGAGGGGTAGAGGAAAACATAGAGACAAACAAACAATACCCCAGTGATAGTGTATATGATAAATAGCCACTTTTTATCTTTAAGCTCTTTCCAAAGTATATTAAGCATTATGTCTTAATTATATGTTAAAAAAAGAAAAATAATATGAAGTCTTATCATTGAATAATTTTATAAAAAAAGCGGAATTTTTTCGAATCAGGAAATAGAAGACCTAATCAGTTCGATCCTAGATCCTATTCTCCTAGGCTTCCCGAATATTCCCACAAAAGACAAGTAGTCTTATCCTGGCTAGTAGTCTTAGCTAGATGTAGCTACTTTTTTTGTCAGAATATTTCCGAACAAATAGCTGATTAAAACGAGAGCAAACCCTACCAACCAATAATGATAATCTAAACCAGCGTATTGCTTTATGGTTTTCTCTATGCTTAGTATGAAGCCCTGGCTTATCACAAAAAAACTAAGGATAAATATTATCCCAGTCAGCACAAAAGTTATTACTGATTCAAGAGCTAAAGAGAATGCCAAAAGAAATACTTTAAGCATCTCTGCCCCTTTCCACCCTCAAGCATTAAATGTCTATGACAAGAGATAGGACATTTTTATAAGAAAAGATATGATAACATAGTACAAAGAAAAGGTCAATGGTTAAGCATTAGAGAAAGTACAGGATTCGAACTGGCGACCAATTGATTACGCTTATCCTACGAAGTCCAATAGGGGAGGAACAGCTCATCATGATGGCAATTGACGCGGAGTTTAATTTTTATCAAATTAGCCGTAAATGGCTTTATTCTATTATCATAAAGCAATAGATGCTAAAATTTCTAAGTAATTGTTTAGGAGAAATATGTGTGGAATTGTAGGCTATGTCGGTAAAAAACAAGCCAAAGAAATCCTCTTAGAGGGCCTTAAAAGGCTTGAATACAGGGGCTATGATTCAGCTGGGATAGCCGTTATTGATGGTAATGAACTTAAAGTGATAAAAGCCGTTGGCAGGATCTCCAATCTAGCCAAGAAGCTAGATAAGAGTTTCGATGGGAATATAGGGATTTCACATACCAGATGGGCCACTCATGGTGAGTCAACTGTTACTAACGCTCATCCGCACTTTAGTCAGGATAAAAAGATTGCTCTAGTTCATAACGGCATTATCGAAAACTACCAAGAGTTAAAAAGTGAACTCTTAGCGGCTGGTCATAAATTTTTATCTCAAACAGATACGGAAGTTTTAGCTCACCTTATTGGAGAAGTTTATGAAGGAGATCTTCTGGGTGCCGTAGGAAAGGCCCTAAAGCGTGTAAGGGGTGCTTACGGGATCGCGGTCATCTCTCAAGACGAACCAGACCGAATAATTGCTGCCAGGATGGGCAGCCCTTTGATTCTGGGAGTCGGAAGAGGCGAAAACTTTATAGCCTCAGATGTTTCAGCTTTTTTAGGACACACGAAACAAGTAGTCTATCTAAATGATGGCGAAATAGTCGATGTTCGGAGTGATAGTTTTGATATCTACAATTTAGATAATCAGAAGCTGGAATGTGATGTCTGCGAAGTCAATTGGACACTTGAAGAGTCAGAAAAGGGCGGCTATGAGCATTTTATGCTAAAGGAAATAATGGAGCAACCAGAGGTAATTAAGAATTCAATTTTGGGTAGGATAATCCTAGATGAAGGAGATGTTAAACTTGGCGGGCTAGAAGAAATCAAGGATAGACTTAGCAAGGTTGAAAGGATCATTATCGTTGCTTGCGGGACAGCCAGGCTGGCGGCACTTATCGGCGAATATATGCTAGAAGAATATGCCGGAATACCCGTCGAGGTGGAATTTGCCTCTGAATTTAGATATCGCTCACCAATAATTGATAGTAATACCGCCGTTTTTGCCATAAGCCAATCCGGAGAAACAGTCGATACTTTGGCAGCCCTAAGAGAATCCAAAAAGAAAGGTGCGATTACCTTAGGTATTGTAAACGTAGTGGGTTCGACTATCGCCAGAGATACAGATGCCGGTGTCTATAACCATGCGGGGCCTGAAATTGCAGTTGCTTCAACAAAGGCCTTCACTTCACAGCTAGCGGTACTTACTCTAATTACCGTGATGCTCGGCCGCCAAAGACAGATGTCTAATATTCAAGGACATAAAATATTGAGTGAACTAATGAAATTACCCGAAAAAGTTGCTGAGATATTAAAACAAACGGATAAAATCCACGCCTTGGCCAAAAAGTACAAAAATTATTATAATTTTCTCTATCTGGGGCGAAAGTATTGCTTTCCCCTAGCTGAAGAGGGCGCCCTTAAGCTAAAAGAGATCAGCTACATCCACGCTGAAGGATACGCTAGCGGAGAAATGAAGCACGGGCCAATCGCCTTAATTGATGAAAAGTTTCCCACTTTTGCGATTATCCCAAATGATAGCGTTTACGAAAAAGGAGTTTCAAATATTGAAGAGATTAAAGCCAGGAATGGCAAGATTATAGCGATTACGAACAAGGACTGCAGAGAAGTGGCTCGCATTGCAGATGACGTAATATATATCCCAGAAACAATAGAAATGTTAACGCCGCTTCTAGCGGTAGCCCCACTCCAGTTGTTCGCCTATTATGTTGCAGTTGAAAAAGGCTTAGACGTAGATAAGCCCAGAAACCTAGCAAAAAGCGTAACAGTAGAATAATAAGCCTACGAAAAATTAGCATAAAGACTTATTTTATTGGCTCCACAGCACGGTTCAGTACCAAAAAAAATAATAAATATTCTACTAACTATTAATTAGTTATTGCGTCATTAATATAAAAAGACCGATGAATTCGGTTTCCTTAACTGTTCTGTTTGGCTCAGCTCTCCGCTCGAGAACCATGGGGCATTTTCAAGTATAAAATGGCACTATTTCCAGCTAAATCAAAATAATCATAAGCGACCGTTTAACCATATAGTTCACTATGCGAGCCAATCAAGGCAAATATTATTAATGTTTCATCTTGAATAATGTAAAGGGCTCGGATATCTCCATTTACACTCATGCTCCAATAGCCAGCGTACTTACCCTTTAGGGGGTGAGCTCTTAGTCTAGGGTCAATTGGGTCTATTAAGAAAAGTTGCAGTCGCTCGTCAAATTGATCACGAAATATTTTTGGTAATTTCTGATATTGCTTTTTGAATTTTGGCAGATATTGAATAGTCATATCGAAATGATTATTTTTTTAGATCTGCTAAGAAGTCTCTGGCATTATCGAATCCTTTACTGATTTTATCGCTTTTCAGCTCAGACTCGACTTCTGCAATGAGTTTTTCCAACTTTGGCGTCATCGGTTCTGGTGCATAAAGCTCTATGCGTCTAGTAGCCACGACTTGTCTTAGATACGCATTCACTAGGGCACTTAAAGATAACCCAGCACTTTTTGCAACAGACTGGGCAGATTCTTTGACCTCTTTCTCTACTTTAACACTTATCACGGTATTCATACTATAAAGTATATACATCGTAGTTAAATTAGTCAAGGATCTAATCGCATAAAAGCAAAAACAGAGGCCTTAACCTCTGTTCGTGCATCTTGGCTCCAGGCTAAGGACGTGTTTAGAAAATTAGACTGGGCTAAAGTAGCTGTTGATTTTGAATTATACCAAAATAATTCTTGTTCCATACCAGGTGGCAACAGTAAGCGGGATGGAGCAAAAAACTGCACCTTCCGGGGTATTGGGTATAATTGGGTGTATAGGATGTAACCAATTATTGCAATTTAGTTTACATTAACAATGGAGCCAAGTACATAAAGTTTCCATTGACAATGGAAACAATATAAGCTAAAGTTAGAGCATGACATATCAATCACAACTTACAAAGAACTTCTTGGAACCAGTTTTGAAAGAACAGTACGAATCGTTTCTAGCCAAGGATATTGGTGTAGAAAGAGAGGTATTAGGCCATCTTAGTGGTGTTATAAAGGCACCGCAAATCGCAGTCATTACAGGTTTGCGTCGAGTGGGGAAGTCAACTTTACTGGCTCAGATAGCCCATAAATACCTGGCTCAGAATTTCTATTTTGTTAACTTTGAAGACGAACGGTTGCTTAACTTTAATGTCCAGGATTTTGATTTGCTTCACGAGACCCTAATTAGTCTCTTTGGTGAAAAGAAGATATTCTTATTTGATGAGATCCAAAACATTCCCCAGTGGGAAAGATTTATAAGAAGACTCCACGACCAAGGCTACAAGTTCATAGTCACTGGCTCAAATGCTTCCTTATTGAGCCGAGAGCTGAGTACGCGATTAACGGGTCGTTCTACAAGGGTAGAATTATTCCCCTTTTCATTTCGTGAATTCCTAGATTTCAAAAAAATAAAAACTATAAATTCACCAATACTCACTACGATACAGAGGGGTAATCTCCTTGGTGCCATCAATGAGTACACTAGAGCAGGAGGAATACCCGACTCTCTGAAGTACCCTGAGCTGGAGATCCATAAAACACTATACGACGACGTCCTCTACAGGGATATAGCGGCACGGTATCAACTTGAGAATGTCAAAAGTCTGAAGGAGCTTACTTTTTACCTGATTAGTAACACTTCTTCCTTAGTATCTTTCAATAAGCTTAAAGAGTTATTAAAACTGGGGAGTGTTGGTACGGTTAAAAGTTACATGGACCACCTAGAGAGTAGTTGGCTTTTCTTTGTTGTTAATAAATATGCTTATTCCGTCAAAGAGCAACAAATTGCAGCTAAGAAAATATATAGCATTGATACAGGCCTCACTGAATCTGTCAGCTTTTCTTTTTCAGAAAATAAAGGGAAGCTTTTGGAGAACCTAGTATTTTTACATCTCAGGAGAAGTCTTCAAGACATATACTACTATAAAACCACCAAAGAACATGAAGTCGATTTCTTCCTGCCAAGCCAAAAGACGTTTATTCAAGTAGCAACCTCCCTTAAAACTGATAGCGCCAAAGAGAGGGAGGTACGGGCATTAATCGAGGCGGGCAAAGAACATAAAAATGCGATTTTGACTATTGTGACACAAAATGAGAAAAACATCATTCAGAAAGAAGGGTTAGAAATAAACATTATCCCTATATATGAATGGCTAATGAAAGACATTGGATAATGCAACACAAGGGAATTCAGATTAAACTTCTGTTCATACACATTGGCTCCACACGTCGGTTCAGTATCATTTAATTATTAGAGGTTAATCAGCTTATAACATATTTATAGGTTTAAGGGGCAGGACTAGCCTGCCCAACAGCCAAAGCTGTTACCTAGGATTTTCTGGTCTTGTCCTAGGCCTTGCCGGTTTATTTATCGTCGGGCACAGCCGGCTCCGACTAGCTCTTTGCTCTCTTCTTCGCACGTCTCTTTGCGCGCATTTGCTGTTTTGCCAGCCTTTTGCGAGCCTCATCAACAGTGACGAAGAAAATCTCCACTCTAGAGAGGAGATAGAGAACAACAAGAAAGCTTACCAGATAGATAATCATATCCGCCCAATCACCCCTTGGGCCGAACTTAAGTCCGGCTTTCTCGATTCGGGAATTGGCGAACATCTGAATTACCTCGATGGTCACTGCTACGACAAGGCCATAAACAGCAAACATCCTGGCAGTTCTTGCAACAGAGCGGGAGTATCCTCTAGTCAGTCCGAGGACGCAGACAAGACAAGCGATGAAGCCTATATCTGCCGCGTAACCTCGCACAACAGCTGGGCCGATGACCCAGAGCTGAAGTGACTTACCGAGAGGATACATGATTCCCAAGAGCCAGAGTGCCCGATAGAACCAGGGCATTGTTCTTGAAAATCTGATGGCGAGATACACCACCCATACTGTTCCGAGCGTGGTAATGATTGCAAGAATATCTCTTTCCAAGGTGCCCAATGCAACCCCTATCATGGAGGGTGACGTTATTGACAAGATGATAATAACACAAAAAAACTACATTGTCAATGATTTATTGGCTCTTCGGGATCCAAGTCTCGGACATCTTAGACACTTAACATTGTTAAATCTATATTAGCATGCTCAAAGCCCGGTAGACTACAGAGATATTCTAAGGGTGTTTTCATCTCTAATGATTGATGTGGTCTGTAAGTATTGTATTTCTCACAATCTTTAGTTAAAAACTCATTTAGATTTTTGTAGGTCATGTCTTTGCCTGTTAATCTAAAGCCTCTCTTATCCAC
>CAIMLA010000018.1 GCA_903842085.1 uncultured bacterium
CTCATATCCATATTCCTTTCCTCCTTGCCTCTATTTTAGTGGAAGGCAAGGTATTTCTGTTACGACATTTGATCAATTTGGGTACGATTTTCATTTTGCCCAACAAGTGTATTACAGTACGATTTTAGATTGCAGAACGCGAAAGGCTTGACAGCAATCATAAAAAAGAGCATAATCTTTGACATTGTCAATCACGACGCATCAGAAAGGAGGGTCAAATTGCAGCATTTCCACACCTCCCTGTTTAATCATAAGATCTGATCCGGCGCTCTGATCGACCACTAGCTCCAATCGCCCCACTAGGCTGGGTATCGGCCCCAGGAGCCAGTCACCTGTCTGACTGAACCGGTAGTCTACGCAAGTAGATTTTAGCAGGTTATTTTGTCTCAAGGCTCGAGGCAAATGATAAAAATAAACTAGAGCACCTAGTCGAGGGGAACCTCTGAATTTAGGCGATAAAAACGCCCGGTTTGGCTAACCGCAATTAGCAAATCGTGTCAGGGAATGATGACTAGGCATCTGAACCTGATGCGTCAAAGTTTAAGGCGCTCCGTCGTTGTCTGCAGGTCTAATCCCTGCCGAGGAGTCCAACAGGTTCCATGAGCGCACCACCCTTACTGGCTTACAAGCTCGTAAGAAAGGAATAACCTCAGATCATGAGGTTCGCGCGCAGATCATGGAGCACAGGCCCTCCGCCCCTAGGCACCTGGTTACACCAGGAACGCAAGGGGCGGAGGGTCATCACTTATAAATATCTTGCAACAGCTTAACCGCTGTTGCTTTTTAATTTCTGTGCCGTCACAATTAAATTATTATTTTTATCATCTTTATTATCACTCAGTCTGATGTCAATAAACCCGACTTGAGCTAACAAGTCTTTTAGTTCATCTTTTTCCCAGGCATGAAAATATCGCTCAGCCAGAATGTTGCCTTGACTGTCTTTCCATGGTTTTAGGAAATCGCCATATTCTAGGTTTGCTTTATTCGACTTCTGGTTTAAAAGCGTAGCAGTCATTTCTTCTTTAAATTTTGGCTTGTCCCAAAAATACCAAACGGTGATCAGAACCATGCCCGATGGTTTTAAAACCCGATAGATCTCAGAAAGTGCGCTTATCCTTTGTTCTTCCGATGGGATGTGATGCAAAGTCGCAAGTGATAAGACAAGATCGAATTCATTTTCTAAAAAAGGCGTATCCAGTAGATTACCCACTATGAAATTTTCGGCTGGATACTTTTTTTGGGCCAAGTCAATCAACTTAGGGCTAAGATCAAGACCGGTGTAATTAATCTCAAATTTTCCTAAAATATCGAGGACTCGACCGTTACCACAACCTAAGTCTAGTACTTTTGAGCTTTTTTTAATTTGAAGTTTTTCGATTGCCGCGGCCACGTGTGACCAATTAAAAGCAGATCTGCTACTAGAAAAGGGCTCGGCAATCTTGTTATAATCATCACGTGTTTTGGCAATTAATTTTTGAGCAATCTTTTTATCCATAGACACAGTTTAATAGTTAAATAGTTGAGAGTCTAATAGATAATGAATTATCTTGAAGAAATAATATACACATTAATTGAACAAAAAGTAAGCGACCAAGAACAATTGAGAAAGGTCGTTAGTGCAATCTATGCCAAATCAGCGGTTAAGGGCTTTGAGTCTAACGTTAAATTGCGCGAGACTTATAATACCTTGGTTGATGAAGGTGATCTCGAGCCAAATGAGGTTCTGGAAGAACTGTTGATTACTAAAAGAAGGCGTTCGTTATCTGGAGTGTCGGTGATTACGGTCCTGACTAAGGCCTATCCTTGTCCGGGAACTTGTATCTATTGTCCGACTGAAATCGCTGTGCCAAAGAGCTATCTTTCTAATGAGCCAGCGGTAATGAGGGCCATCTTAAATAATTATGATCCTTTTGATCAAGTCAAAACCCGTCTTGAGTCATTAAAACTACAAGGGCACCCAATTGATAAGGTGGAGTTAATCGTGATTGGTGGAACCTTTTCCTATTTGCCGAGAGATTATCAAGAAGAATTTATCAAAAGATGCTTTGACGCCCTAAATGATTCAAATTCTAAAAATCTAAGCAGCGCTAAAACAAAAAATGAAAAAGCCAAATCGCGCTGTGTTGGTTTAACCTTAGAGACACGGCCCGACTATATCACGGAGGAGGAGATAATCTGGTTTCGTTATTTAGGCGCAACCCGAGTTGAACTCGGAATCCAAAGCCTTGATAATAACATCCTTGAATTAAATAAAAGAGGCCATAAAGTCGCGGAAATAAAAAACGCCACAAGATTGCTTAAAGACGCTGGATTTAAAATTTGTTATCATCTAATGCCTAATCTCTATGGTTCAACGGTCGAACAAGACAAAAAAATATTTCGTGAAGTCTTTGCTAACCCTGACTATCGACCTGACTACATTAAAATATATCCTTGCATGGTCATAAAAAACACCCCTCTTTTTAACTTATATCAGGAAGGGAAGTATCAGTCGTATACAAATGAAGAATTGATCGAGGTTATCTCTGATATCAAAAAACAGACCCCATATTGGGTTCGGATTATGCGAACAATTCGAGATATTCCTGCGACTAGTATTGAATCAGGCTCTGTTACCTCAAACCTAAGGCAGGTAATATTAGAAAGAGCCGAGAAAGAAGGCTGGCAGTGTCATTGTATTCGCTGTCGAGAAGTCGGGGACCAAACCCAAAAGAAAAAGATAAAGAGCCAAAAGCTTTACTTGGAAGAATATCAAGCCGCAGGAGGCCGAGAGATCTTTTTAAGCTATGAAACAATCGATCGAAAACTGTATTCGCTCCTAAGGCTCAGGTTAACAAAGAAACAATTTATTAAAGAGCTTCATGGATGTGCTATTATTCGCGAGGTTCACACTTACGGTCAAGAAATAGAAGTTGGAAAAGAAGGGAAGACACAACATGTCGGTTTTGGCAAAAAGTTGATTGTTGAAGCAGAAGACTTGGCTAAAAAGGCAGGTTTTGAAAAAATCGCCGTTATCTCTGGGGTTGGAGTCAGAGATTATTATCGAAAATTGGGATATAGTCTAAGTGGTGAATACATGGTGAAAAAAATATGATATTTGATAATATCTGGTCGGAACTTGAAGTATTAGCTAGCCACGATCCAAAAGATTTGGCTGGAATGGCAAGGTTCGGCATTAACGTTGATAAAGCTTGGGTTATCCCGATCCCAAAATTGCGGAAATTAGCAAAAGAAATAAAAAAAGAACCAAACCGACATGAACTAGCGCTCGAACTGTGGGCTTCAGAAATCCATGAAGCGAGGATCTTGGCAGGGATGATCGATGATCCGAAAAAAGTGACAGAGAAACAGCTGGAAAAATGGGTTAAGGATTTTGACAGTTGGGACGTCTGTGACCAAGTTTGTGGTAATTTGTTTGATCAAACCAAGCAGGCCTACCAGAAGGCGGAAACATGGTCAAAGCTACCAGAAGAATTTGTTAAAAGAGCGGGGTTTGTTTTGATGGCCACGCTGGCGGTGCACGATAAAAAAGCTTCAGATGAGCCATTTATTAATTTTTTTAAAATCATAAAGAGGGAGTCGGTTGACGATCGGAACTTTGTGCGCAAGGCGGTCAACTGGGCTCTAAGGTCAATCTCCAAATCAAGAAATACAAGCTTGTATCAAAAAGGGCTAGAAATGGCCTATGAAATCAAAAAAATTGATAACAAAACCGCCCGTTGGATTGCTAACGATGCCATAAGGGAATTAGAAAAAGATTATATTAAGAATAAGTTTATAGTTAAATAACCCTCGACGGAGCGTAAAAATTAGAGTATAATTAATCAGTTGTCTATAGCTCAATAAGGTTTTTATGAATATTCGAAATGTGGCGATTATCGCTCACGTTGATCATGGCAAAACAACCTTGCTCGACGGTTTTTTAAAACAGACGAAAGTATTTCGTGATAATGAAGCTCTGATGAATCAGAGCCTTATTTTAGATTCCGACGATCAGGAAAAAGAGCGCGGCATCACCATTATGGCGAAAAACGCCGCCATTACTTATAAAGAGACCAAGATAAATATTATCGATACGCCCGGTCATGCTGATTTTGGCGGAGAAGTCGAAAGAACTTTAAATATGGCCGATGGGGCAATTCTAGTTGTTGACGCCCAAGAGGGGCCGATGCCTCAGACAAAATTTGTTTTAGGCAAAGCGCTAGAGTTAGGCTTAAAAATAATTGTGGTGATTAATAAAATAGACAAGCCAGATTCACGAGTTGATTATGTAATCAATAAAGTTCACGATCTTTTTTTGGATATGGCGACTGATATGGATCATCTCGATTTTCCGGTTTACTATGCGATTTCTAAAGAAGGGAAATCATGGGCAAAAATGCCAGAGAACTTGACGGAAGAGGCGGACCTTACGCCAATTTTTGACGGTATCATTGAATATATCCCGGCCCCCAAATCAGAGCCTGACCAACCATTACAGATGTTAGTCACAACCTTGGATAGGGATAACTTTCAAGGAAAATATGCGATTGGCCGAATCAGTCGAGGGTTTGTGGAGCCGAACATGACGGTCGCTTTGATCAATAGAGACGGTGAGCAACAAACTGCAAAAATAGAAAAAGTTTATGTCAGTCAAGGTTTGAAAAGAGTTGAAGTGACCAAAGCAGAAGCGGGAGAAATCGTTTCGCTGACTGGAGTCAAAGAAGCGAACATTGGCGATACCATCGCTGATATTAATAAGCCAGAAGCTTTGGCCACGATTGAGATAGAAGAGCCAACCTTGAAGATGTCAGTATCGGCGAACACCTCACCCTTTGCCGGGAAAGAAGGTCGTTTTGTGACCGGTCGTCAAATTTTAGATCGAATAAAAAAAGAATTAGAAACTAATGTTTCTCTAAAAATGAAAATGGGCAAAGACGGTGATTATATATTGTCCGGCAGAGGCGAACTCCATCTCTCAGTTTTTATCGAGAACTTGAGACGAGAAGGCTTTGAGCTTCAGGTTGGCAAGCCTCAAGTAATTACTAAAGAAATCGAGGGGATCAAATGTGAACCGGTTGAAGAATTAACTATCGATGTTGGGACTGAGTTTGTGGGACCAGTCAACGGTGAGATTGGTCGAAGAAAGGGCAGTCTTTTTTCTCAGACCGATAATTCCGATGGAACGACAAGGCTGATATTTGAGATAACCACGAGAGGTATCTTGGGCTTGAGAAATCTGCTCTTAACTTTATCCCGAGGAACAGCCATTATTAACTCTATGTTCTTACGCTTTGAGCCAGTCGGAGCGTCTTTCCCGAGACTACGAAACGGCGCCCTAGTGGCTTCGAATAACGGGAAAGCAGTTACCTATGGCCTTAATATCGCTCAAGGCCGAGGAATCATTTTTATTTCACCTCAGGTAATCGTTTATCAGGGGATGATTGTTGGCCTTAATTCGAGAGAGCAAGATATTCATATAAATGTTTGTAAAGAAAAGAAGCTAACCAATACGAGAGCTTCAGGTTCAGATGATGCAATTCTCCTCACCCCACCGACTATTTTTAGCTTGGAACAAAGTTTAGATTTTCTCGAAGATGACGAACTGCTCGAGGTAACACCTAAGAGCTTGAGGCTTAGAAAAAAAGTTCTTTAGACTAGGTCGCTTAAAGGGATGCTTTTCAAACTGGTTTTATTTTAAAGTATAATCGTTACAATAGTTATCTGGAGTCGGTTCGAACGGAGCTAGATTAAATAAGTTAGCGGTTGTCGCCATTGTGCCTGTCGAAGTTAAGCCGAATTTATAACAACCTTTTGCGTATGTCGAATATGGTTCACCTGGAACCGGTGTGCTCTGATTCTCCCCGGTACCCGTGGTAAAGGTTTGTGTACTTAGGACCTTATTGTTACCATCCGTAATACTAGCAGTGACTGGCTCTCCTTTAGAAAAAGTATCAGTAACCTTAATTGTATTGTTAGCATTGTTCACTTGATTTCTGGTCCAAAGATAAAGATTATGACCATAAAGATGAGTCACAATATTACCACTAGAATCGCGTCTTTGGGCTGGGGTTGAAACGGTGATTGCTAAATGGGTCCCATTGTTGACACTGCTTTTTAAAACGTATTGATTACTTAGCCAAGTCATTGAATTTGTTCCTTCGATCTGCGGATTGACTGAATTAAATAAAATTTTTAAATTTTCGTCATTATTTCTAACCCAGGTTGGTTCGTTGACGGCTTTGTCGAGATAGGCTTGATTAAATTTTTTCACGGCTTGATTATTGTCGCTATAAATTCTGGAAGCAGAGTAACCAGACATAAAATAGCGGTCATGCTCCCAAATCGGTTCTGTATGCTCCATGCCACTTGATTTGGTTTCAGAATAAAAATATGGAGTAGAAATAATCTGTTGATTGCTTTCTTGGTAATTTTCTCTCTTGTAAACAGGCATATCAGAGGCCCCAGCAGTTCCTGGATAGGCTTCATTGTATTTGAGCTCACCCAAAACAGCAAAACCCTCATCCCAAGCACGATTATCAAATAAATACTGCAATCTAAAAGAGTGAGCAATCTCATGAGGTAATTGGGATAGTCTTCCTTGTGGAATACAAATAGTTTGACTGGTTGGCTCATAGTATCCACGACAAGAACTTGCATCACAAGTGCATAATGCCACCTGAACGGTTCCAGCTACCGGTGGTAAACCAAATATATTTTTATCGAGAGCGTAAGCCTTTGCGATAATGTCATTCGCCTTGGTCTTATCGGCAGCAGGCCATGGAAGCTCTATCTTATCGTTTAAGACGTAGGTAATGTCTTTCTCAACAGGAGTTGGGGTCGGAGTTGGGGTAGGAGTAGGAGTGCTTGTAGTTCGATACTTAATAACATGCAAATCTGGAGTTGGTGTTGGGGTGGGCGTCGGCGTTGGTGTTGGGGTTGGGGTCGGAGTTGGGGTTGGGGTCGGAGTCGGAGTTGGGGTCGGGGTTGGGGTCGGCGTCGGAGTTGGGGTCGGAGTGGGAGCGGGGGTTGGAGTGGGGGCTGGTTGAATCGGTACATCATCTTGGATTAAGGTCGGGATAAAACCCTGAGATGAATCACCTCCTTGAACCTGTTGATTAACTAAATCATTCATTTGACTGATAGCTTCTGGGTCTTGGCTTCGTAGAGACTCGGCCGTAATCTCCGCCGGGATATCGACATTAACCCCTGTCGTTGTTGGGGTTTGCGGATCGTCAGTGTATTTATAATTTTCTTCAGTTTTATTCTCACTGGTTGAATCTGTTTTTTTAGTACTAGTTTTTTTCCCGCCAAAGATTGCAATTAAGACAATAATGATAATAATGACGACGATAACGACACCAGCGGCAATAAATATTATTTTTTTGTTATCTTCTTCCATTTTTGTTTTTTTCCCTCTGATTGCTCTCATTATATAACAATAATAACTTTTGACACAAAGTTTTTTGAGGTTTAAAATGTCTACAGGTGGATGTCCCGAAAGGGACTTTTTCAAAAATAAGTGTATCAATGGCTAAAGAAACAAAATACATTTTCGTAACAGGTGGAGTTTTATCCGGCCTCGGCAAGGGTATCTTTGCTGCCTCACTAGGCAACATCTTAAAAAGCCGAGGTTTTTCTGTTAACTTACAAAAATGCGACCCTTATTTAAATGTCGACGCTGGGACTTTGAACCCAGGTGAGCATGGAGAGGTCTTTGTTACCGATGATGGGGCCGAGACTGATCTTGATATTGGACATTATGAGAGATTTATTGATCGAAACCTAACCAAGGCTTCATCAGTGATGAGCGGAAAAATATACACAGAAGTCTTAGAAGATGAACGAAAAGGTAAATACTTGGGGAAGACCGTCCAGGTCATACCTCATATCACTAATAAGATTCAAAAATTTATTGTTGAGGCTGGAAAAGGAGTCGATATTCACATTGTTGAGATCGGCGGGACCGTCGGCGATTACGAAGGCCTTCATTTTATTGAAGCGATTAGACAAATGCGTCGCAAGGTTGGGGTTGAGAATGTCTTATATGCACATCTGGTTTACCTCCCTTTCCTTGAAACTTCAAAAGAACTCAAAACAAAACCGGCTCAATCATCTGTCCGGGACCTTTTGGCTCTTGGAATTCAAGCCCAGATTATTGGTTGTCGGGCCGAACATGATATTCAACAAGAGCATCTTAAAAAAATTGCTTTATTCTCCGATGTTGATGAGAGAGCGGTTGTGCCTTTACCAACAATCAGGAGCGTCTATGAAGTGCCAACTAATTTAGAGAAATTTGGACTGGGTGATTTTGTCTGTCAAAAATTAAACTTGCCGATAAAGAAAAGAACTAGTAATGGCTGGGAAAAGTATTTAGATAACTTAGCTCACGCTGAAGGTGAAGTCAAAATTGGTCTTATCGCCAAATATATGTCCAATGAGGATACTTACAAAAGTGTCAATGAAGCGATTCAGGCGGCGGCGATCCACAACAAAAAAATGGCGAAGATCGTTTGGATTGATGCCGAAAAAGTGGAAAAACATGGAACTAAGGTCTTGGATGAATTGGATGGCATCATTATCCCGGGTGGTTTTGGCAACCGAGGGACGGAAGGAAAAATACTTGCTTGTAAATATGCTCGTGAGAAAAATATTCCTTACCTGGGACTCTGTTTAGGGATGCAAGTTGCTGTTATCGAGTTTGCCCGCAATGTCTTAAACTATAAGGATGCCAATAGTGCCGAGTTTGACCGTGATTCAAAACATGACGTTATTCATATTATGCCAGAACAACGAACCTGTCTGGATGAGGAAAACTTTGGGGCGACAATGCGTCTCGGGGCCTTTCCTTGTCTTTTAGCCAAAGGTTCAAAGTCCTACACCCTTTATGGTCAAGACAAAATTAGTGAAAGGCATCGCCATCGCTACGAATTTAATAATGATTATCGCAAAGACTTTACAAAGGCTGGCTTAATGATCGTCGGCACTTCACCAAACAATCATCTCGTTGAAGTAATCGAATTGCCCTTACACCCGTTTTTTGTAGGAGTCCAATTTCACCCAGAATTTAAATCAAGACCCGATAGACCACATCCACTTTTTGATGGCTTTATCAAAGCCTGTCTCAATCAATCGTAATTATTGACTTATAACTTCTTCTATAATAAAGTAAGAAATGTAATATAATTCATACTTTTAGAAGGAGTTAACTATGAAAAGTGCCAATCAAAAATTTTGGGGGAATAGTACGGTTGGGGAAAAAGGACAAATAGTCATCCCGGCCAACGCCCGAAAGGATTTTGGTTTAACAACTGGAGACCAAGTAGTTGTTTTTGGAAATGACAAAATAATGCACGTCGTGAAAGCGGATCAGCTTGATCTTGTCTTTGATACGGTCGCTGAGTGCTTTAGCGAAAAACTAGAACTAATTCGGACCGATATTAAGAAAGGCCTAAAGGAGGACCAAGAATGAAATGGATTACAGAAAAAAATAGAAAATGGTGGACTCTGGGGGTGCTCTGTTTTACTCTTCTGATGATCGTTCTAGACGGCAACGTCGTCAATCTTGCCATCCCGAGAATCCTAGTCGACTTTAAGGCTTCTATTTCTCAGATTGAGTGGGTTAGCAATGCCTATCTTTTAACTTTCGCCATCTTGTTAATCCCATTAGGACGACTTGGTGATGAGATCGGTCGGAAAAAAGTTTTTATTACCGGTCTATTTATTTTTGTTATCGGGTCTCTATTATGCGGCTTGTCTCAAAACATAAATCAATTAATATTATTTAGAGTTTTCCAAGGAGTTGGTGGAGCGGCAATGATGCCAGCCACACTGTCACTGATCGCGGCTAATTTTGCTAAGAAAGAACGTGGCATTGCGATGGGGCTATGGGGCGGAGTCGCTGGGTTAAGTATTGTTATTGGTCCAATCTTAGGAGGATATCTGACAGATAAAGGCTTGGGTGCGGCTTTAAATTCTTTCTTGCAAATCAGTGAATACTGGCGCTATGTTTTTTATATTAATTTACCAATCGGTATTATCGCGACAATCCTGGCCTTCCTTGTAATTAAAGAATCTAAAGATAAAGAAAGAACTCACAAATATGATTTTTTAGGCATTCTCTTGTCAGCGGGGACGATTTTTTCACTAACCTTTGCCTTTATCGAGGGACAAAAGTATGGCTGGTGGCAGGTTAATGACGCCCTAATTATCTTTGGCCAAAAAATACATTTTGGGAATGTTAGTATCATCCCCGCTTTGTTTGCCTTATCGGCGATCTTTGGTCTAATGTTTTATTTCCACGAGCGTCATTTTACGAAAGATCCAATTGTTGATTTGAAAATGTTTAAAAATAGAAATTATTCTGTAGGCACAATTGCGACGGCAATATTAAGCTTCTCCATGATGGGCTCCTTCTTTTTATTACCCCTATTCCTACAATCAGTTTTGGGTTTTGCGCCAATAAAAACAGGACAAACCCTCCTTCCATTCGCTTTTACGATCATGTTAGTAGCGCCTTTTGCGGGCAAGCTTTCAGACAAGATAGGGCCTAAGTATATTATTATCACCGGGATGGCGATTATGGCGGTCGGCTCCTATTATATCGGTCATTTTCGAGTCGATACTCAGATTCATGATTTGATCTTACCCTTTATTATCATGGGTATTGGGATGGGGCTATCACAAGCACCCCTTACCAATATTACCCTCTTTGATATCCCCGAAGATGAAGTGGGGGGCGCCTCTGGTGTGGTCACGACAGCTCGCCAAATTGGAGCGGTGATGGGCATAGCCATTCTTGGGGCTTTTTTGCAGACGATGATCGCCAGCAATATCAAAATAAACGTCAATCAGATCAGCGGATTACCTGAAGTTGCAAAAAATGCCATTATCGAGGAAACAAAGTCTCAAGGCTTCTCAGAGAATCGAGCTAAAGTAGAGGCGCAGTTGCAAAGTATGCTAAAACAGCCACAGCCTAGTGCTCCTTCAACTAACGATCCTTCGATCTTAGCAAAAATTGCAGCACAACAAAAAGCCCTGGCCGAAAAGTTCTTACAAATTGGGAAAGATATTGAATATGCAATTAAGAGTAGTTTTGTGACGAGCATTAATAATACCTTTTACATCTCGGCGGGGATTGCTTTTCTTGGAATGATTGTTGCTCTTTTCTTTCGTAACCCGGTCGTTAAAACAGCAAAAAAATAATCTGGTACAATATGTCTATGCGTGATGACAAATGGCTATTTTCAAAACTAGACGAGGTCTGGGATAATTATTTCCCCGATGTGCCTCAAGACAATGAGGTTTGTATTGTCTGGGGGCGAAAAGCCAGAAACCGACTTGGCTCAATTAAGAGGGGACAAAAACTCATTAATAGTCATCCTGAGACTATTATTACGATCAATGGTTTGTTTAAAGATCAAAATATTCCAGAATTTATTGTGACGGGAACGATTGCCCACGAATTAGTTCATTATACTCATGGCTTTCATTCACCCTTAGAGAAGCAATACCAAACCCCGCATGCAGGCGGAATCGTGAGTCAGGAGCTAAGAAATAGAGGCTTAGAAGAGGCATTAAAAAAACAAAAAAAATGGCTGAAGGAAAACTGGGAAGGATATGTTAAGGAAAAATTACCCAGGAAAACTAGAGCCAGAAGAAGGGTTGTGTTCAAATGGATATAGAAATAAAAAAGGTTGTCGTTGGGATCCTAAAAACTAATTGTTATATTATTTTTAACAAGAAGACGGTGACGATTATAGACCCCGGTGATGAAGCCGAGAAAATTATTAACTATCTAGAAAAGAAGAAGAATCCAGACGTCCAGAATATATTATTGACGCATGCTCACCCAGATCATATTGGGGCGCTCGAAGAGCTTTCAAAAAAATATCCTCAGGCGCGAATATACTTATCACAAAAGGATATTGATTTTGAAAAAAACAGGACAGAAAAGTCTGTCTATTTTTCGATGGTCTTTCCAAAGGTTAAGGTCAAATTTTTACCGATTTCAGACAAAGAGATTATTCCCTTTGGAAATGATGAGTTTCGCGTCATCGAAACCCCTGGGCATACCCCAGGCAGCCTCTGTTACTTGATAGCAAATAGTTTATTTTCTGGTGACACTTTATTCTATCGATCATATGGGATTACTGACTTTCCGGGCGGAGATGATCTGGCGATGAAGGCGAGCTTGAAGAAGTTGTCAAAATTACCCGATGAGACGATTGTTTATCCCGGTCATTTGCAAAAGACAACCATCGCCGAAGAAAAAGAGTTTGGGTATTTATCGTAAATTTGCTAAAATACAGCTACATTTGAACGCTAAATCCACAGTTTAGCGGGAGATGACGTCGGGGTGTAGCGCAGCTCGGTAGCGCGCGTCGTTCGGGACGATGAGGTCGTGGGTTCAAATCCCGCCACCCCGACCATAATATTTCAAGACAGCCCCAGGCTGAGCTACTTTTACTTTATTCTATAATAATTATAAATTGATGTGTCAGAAAGAAATAATTACGATATATACGCTGATAGCTCGATTGAGCCCAGAAAAGATTGCAACAGTCTTGAAGAAGATGAATTAAGGAAAATGCCTAACGACAATTTTTTCAAAAAAGGGCAAAAGACAAGGAAGATCTTAGAAGCTTTGGTTCAAGCTCAAGCAAATCAAGACATGGCCTGATAGCTATTTCTAATAGAACGATAAAAACACTAAGAGCACTCTATTGGATAAAATTATCTTTTCAAGGTTAATGATTGTTATCTGTTAGATAGGATCAACTTTATCGGCCTTTTCCTTTTTTGCTTTCTTTTCAGAATACATATTTTTGTCTGCGAGATGAATCGATTTATCTAATTGCTCAATCTTATGAGCAGTGGCGGCTCCCATAGAAAAAGAAATTGGTTTATGTTGGCTTACTTTATTATGTTCGATCAATGAAGTTTTTATTCTCTCTTGAATCTGGGCTGCTGTTGGGCTGTCGGTTTCGGGGAGGAGAATAACAAACTCATCTCCACCAATACGGGAGACAGTGTCATCGGCTCGAGTCGCATTCTTTAAAATTCTGCTAGCATCGATTAGTAATTTATCTCCTTGAGCATGTCCCAAGGTATTATTTACTCTATTCAAGCCATCAATATCGATATAAATGATACTGATTGGCAGGTGTCTCCCTTGTTTTAACCTAGACAACTCATCATTATAAAAATGTCTGCTATACAGCCCAGTCAATGAGTCCCTTAAGCTTAAGATTTTAAATTTTTCAATAATATTTTTATGGTCTTTGAGTTCACTTAACAAGGGTCTAATGGTAAAGATATATATTGGAAAAAAAATTAAGATGATAAGGATGATTGCTTCTATTGCATCATTTTGGAGGATTGCATGTTTTGGCGAAAAACCGACAAAAAAATTAATAAACAATTCACCCAAAAAAACCGCGATAAAGGGCGGCAAAGCATAGCGCCAGATTGAAGAGGTAATTGGTTTATCCTCGATTGTTTCTTTATTGAAGTCATTTTTTGATTTCACAAAAATATTCTAACATCTGTTATTTAATAAGATCAAGGTTGCCGCTTTTTAAAGAAATTAAAATTATATATTTTTGGCCAAAGCGGTACAAAGAGAGGTACTTTGTGTTCGTAACCCGGCTAGGACGAATTGCTTAAGGCTTGCTCAAAGACTTAAATCTTAATAGAATGTTAAATGCAAACTTTGATGATAGGGAGTAACCATTAAAACCTTAAACCGTTTCTGCCAATATCTTAATAAAAGTAAATTAGGTCCGTACCTAAGGCAAATCAAAAAAACTTTTTTATTAATCAATAAAGCCCGTCACCGGGTTTTTCGAGGTAGCAATTTATATTTTTTTGTTTTTCTTTATTTTGCGGTGATTTTAGGCATTATGTTTTATTTCGGTTGGTGGATATCTCCTGATAGATTCATTATCTTTGGCTTGATCTTAGCGGTCATAGTTGCTAACCCCTTTAAATTTTTAAGAGATTGGTCACCGCTCGTTCTCTTGTTGCTCGGTTATGAGTTTTTGCGAGGCTTAGCGCCGATGCTCAATGCCAAAGTAAACATTTATCCTTTAATCAATGCCGATAAATTTTTGTTTGGCGGGCACATACCACCAATCGAATTACAAAAGTGGCTATACGTACCGGGACAACTCCATTATTATGATTTTATTTTTACGGTTTTGTATATGATGCACTTTGCCTTACCTCTGATCTTTGGTTTCTATCTATGGACAAAAAAAAGAGAGAGATTCTATCATTTTATGATTGCTTTGCTTATTCTGTCCTATATAGGCTTTATTACTTATATCCTGTATCCAGCCATGCCGCCTTGGATGGCGGCGGAGAAGGGGATTATTCCTCAGGTTTATAATATTTTTAACCTGGCGGCGGCGAAGTTCTTTCGGGGAGGCTCTTTGCCGAGTATCTATTGGTTATTCAGCCCAAATCCAGTGGCAGCCATGCCTTCACTTCATGCCGCTTACCCGACCTTGGTCTTTCTATACTTAATTAAATATTTCGGGAAAAAAATGTGGTGGTTCATTATCTATGTTTTTGGAGTTTGGTTTGCTATCATTTATTTGGGTCACCATTATGTCATCGATGCCGTGGTCGGCATCTTATATGCGGTGGCGACTTTCTATGGTGTTGAATTCTTTTTTTCCTGGCGAGAAAAGAAGCATAAAGAAATATTAAAAGCGAAAGAAAAAAGTCAAAAAAAAGCAAAAGCAGGAACGGAAGAGTAACACGTCTACTTGTTTTTGTTATTTATTGAACTAGAATTAGGATATGAATAACGACTTAATGATTATTATTGGAATTGTAGTGATCGGTTTTTTAGGTGTCACCTACTTTATCAACAAAAAACTAGCAGAACTAAAAAGTGAAAAACCTGACGACAAATCTCTTCTTTTAATTCAACAGCAATTGAATGATGTCTCCAAACAGCTTAATACAGGCATTTTAGAGTCATCCAAGATTATGCAAAAGCAATTTGAGTCTAGCACTAATATCATTAAGGGTGTGACAGAAAAGCTCTCAAACTTAGAGAATACTAATAAGCAGGTGATGGGGATAGCCGATCAGCTTCAGGGTTTAGAAAATGTTTTGAAAAACCCGAAACAAAGAGGAATTTTAGGAGAATATTATTTAGAAACTCTACTGAAAAATCTATTTCAACCCAATCAATACAAAATGCAATACAAGTTTAAGGATGGCAATATCGCTGATGCCGTGGTATTTGTTGGTGATAAAATAATACCGATCGACTCCAAGTTCTCATTAGAGAATTACAATAAAATATTAGACGAAAAGGACATTTCAAGAAAAGAAATCTTAGAAAAAACCTTTAAGTCAGATTTGAAAAATAGGATCGACGAAACCTCAAAATACATTAAACCCAAAGAGAACACTTATGATTTCGCCTTTATGTTTATCCCGTCCGAGGGGGTTTATTACGATCTGTTGGTCAATCAGGTCGGGGCGGTCAAGGTCAATACGCGAGATTTGATTGAATATGCGTTCAAGGAAAGACGAGTAATCATCGTTTCGCCCACTTCGTTTGCGGCTTATTTACAAACCGTTTTACAAGGCTTAAAAGCACTGGCGGTCGAGGAGTCAATCAAGGAAATAGTGGATAATATTGGCAAGCTTGGGAACCATCTTAATTCTTACCAGTCCTATTTTCAAAAACTCGGGAGTAATTTGTCCACGACGGTGAATATGTATAACAGCGCCAACAAAGAGTTCGGTAAGATTGATAAAGACATTACCAAAATTACAGGTGAATCGATTGATTCTGAGTTATTGCAGATCGACAAACCCAAAGAAGATGAATAAAGACTAAAAACCAAAAAAAACTATAACACTAATCTTGAAAATGATATAATTTTCCTATGCAAAGACAATTCACTTTAATCATGTCTCTATCTTTACTTTTATTCGGGGGAATTTTATCTTTTACGATCCTCAAGCTTGACCCTGGACAAGGCACTTTTCCCTTGATCGCGTTTTATCTTTCGACGACGGTCGTTATTCTGTCATTTTTTAGTTTAACGTCTTTTCTGGTCCGCCGCTTATTTACCAACAATGAACTTTATTTTTCTAATATCAAAGTTTCATTCAGGCAATCTCTGATTTTAGCAGTTTTTGTTGATCTGACTTTGTTTATCGCCTCGATTAACCTATTAACTTGGTGGGATTTGGTTTTGCTCGGGCTGTCTTTGATCTTGTTAGAATTATACTTTGAGTCAAATAAAATAAAATCGATCGATAAGACAAAACAGGCAATTTGATGGAAGAACGAATCAAAAAAATTCTAAGTGAAGCAAAAAATTCAATCGGAAAAGCAACGGAAAAAGATCTCGATGATCTCCAAATTAAATTGCTGGGACGAAAATCAGAGATTAATGAAATTCTTAGAGCTTTGGGCACAATGAGTCTGTCTGAAAAAAAGAAAATAGGCGCCCTGGCCAATAAAGCGCGACAGGAAATTGAATTAGAAATTGAGAGTAAGCGAGGGCAAGCCCAAGGGTCTGAGACTTCTGGATCAATTGATTTAACTGCTCCTGGTCAAAACTTTGCGGTTGGCCACTTGCATCCAGTTACCCAGGTCATGATGGAAATTCTTGATGTCTTTAAGTCGCTTGGCTACGAAATTGCTGAAGGCCCCGAGGTTGAAGACGATTGGTATAACTTTGAAGCGCTAAACATGCCGCCAGAACATCCCGCTCGTGATCTGCAGGACACTTTTTATCTTGAAGGTGGGAATGTCTTGAGAACTCACACCTCTCCAGTTCAAATAAGATATGCCGAAAAGAACAAACCGCCAATAAAAATTGTTTCACCAGGGAGGTGCTACCGTAATGAAAATGAGGATGCATCTCATAGTTGGTCATTCCATCAAATCGAAGGTTTGGTGATTGATCATGATATTTCTTTTTCAGATCTCAAGGGCACCTTAGAGGTTTTAGCTAAAGCCTTGCTGGGCGAAGAAACTAAAACTCGTTTTCGACCAAGTTTTTTTCCTTACACTGAACCAAGCGCGGAGATAGATGCTTCTTGCCCCCATTGCAAGGGTATTGGTTGTCGTTCTTGTGGCTATTCGGGTTGGCTAGAATTGTTGGGGTCTGGCATGGTTCATCCAGAAGTTCTTAAAAATATGGGCATAAATCCTGAAAAATACGCCGGTTTTGCCTTTGGCCTAGGCCCAGAGAGAATTGCGGCGATTAAATATGAGATACCTGATGTTAGATATTTTTGGCATCCAAATATAAAATTTTTGGAGCAATTCTGATGAAGCTACCATTAAATTGGCTAAAAGAATATGTCGAGATAGAAATGAGTCCGAAAGAGTTGGCGGATCGTCTGACAATGATAGGTCAAGAAGTCGAGTCAATCCTAGAGAGTCAAAATTTTGATAAGGTTGTCATTGGCGAGGTTCTAAGCGTTGAAAGGCATCCTAATGCAGATAAACTTCATCTGACGAAAGTCAATGTTGGGCTTAAAGATCCCCTTCAAATTGTCTGTGGCGCCAATAACCTGTCAGTCGGAATAAAGGTCCCAGTGGTTCTGGTTGGTGGAGAAGTTTCTGGTTTTAAGATATCAAAAGCAAATTTACGAGGGCTTGATTCTTTTGGAATGATCTGTAGCGAGAAAGAGTTAGGGCTAGGAGAAGACCATAATGGGATTTTGATTTTGGATAAAAGCGCCAGGATTGGCACAAATTTTAAAGATTACTTAGGTTCTAATCAAACGATCGAGATCAAAGTCCAGCCGAACCGGCCGGATTGTATGGGCATCTGGGGATTAGCTCGAGAGATTGCGGCCGGAAAGGCCAAATTGGTTTTGCCTGAGGTGAAATTTAAAGAAGTCAGTGAGGAAAAAACATCAGACATTGTTGAAGTCCAGGTTGATGAGCCAGATCTATGTCCTCGCTATATGGTCAGAGTGGTTAATCAGGTCAAGGTAGAACCATCTCCGAAGTGGTTACAAGACCGGTTAGCTTCAGTCGGGGCTCGACCAATTAATAATATCGTCGATATCTCAAACTATGTTATGTTTGAGACAGGCCAGCCACTTCACTTTTTTGATCTAGATAAGCTAAGAGAGAAGGGGAAGAAAGTAAGGATAAAGGTTCGCCGGTCACGAGAAAACGAGCAGCTTAAAACACTAGATGGAACGATACAAAAGCTAAACCCAGAAATCTTACTAATCTCAAAAGGAAAAGAAGGGATAGCGGTCGCTGGAGTAATGGGTGGGGCTGATTCAGAAGTTGATGAAAATACTAAAAATATTTTAGTTGAAGCGGCCGTTTTTGACAAAACATCGATTAGAAAAACAGCGAGAGAGCTTAATCTGAGAAGTGAGGCTGTCGCTAGGTTCGAAAAGGGTTTGCCTTTGGTCTCACCGGCAAAAGCAATTGATCGAGCCGTCCAGCTCTTAGCCGAAATCACCAAGGGTAAAATCACAGCAGGGACAGTCGATTGTCTGAGTCGATGGATCTGGATCCAACATCTTGGTTTGTCAGTGACAAAAACCAACGCCTTCTTAGGGACAGAGATAAAGTCACAGGAAATGGTTGAGATTTTACAATCATTAGGCTTTAAGGCCGAAAAATTTGATTTGGTAGAGGAAGCCAAAAAACAGCTTGGAAAACCTTACTTATACGGAGCTAGTTATAAGAAAAACAAAACGGACGCTTTTGACTGCTCCTATTTGACTGACTATATTTACTCTTTGATTAATATTCAAATCGGCCATACTTCTCTAGGGCAACTCCATCATGGTTGGGAGATTACTAAAAATGACTTAAAGCCAGGAGATGTTTTGTTTTATCAAGGCCACATCGACAAGTCAGTGACAAATGAATATTGTAAAAATGATGGTCAAGGCAATCATACCAGAGTCTCAACCAATCAATACCCCGACGGGGTTGGTCATAACGGCCTCTACCTTGGAAAGGGTAAAATCATCCACGCGGCTGCTTTTTCGTACCAAGACGGCCAGTGGCAAGAAAAACCTAAAGCTGAGCAAAAAGTTGAAATTGTTCCAGTTGAATATTTTACCGACAACCCAGGCTATATTGGCGCTCGGCGTTATAGTGACAATCTGGGTGACTTAATCGCCGTAACGGTGCCGTGGTGGCGATCAGATGTGGTGACGAACGTCGATTTAAACGAAGAGATTGCGCGGATCTGGGGTTATGAAAAACTAAAACCAACTTTACCAAACACCCTAAATTATTTTCCACAGGAAAACAAAAATTATCAATTTATGAATCATCTCCGTCAATTACTGGCGAACATTGGCTTGACAGAAATCTATACCTATCCCTTTGTTAGTGGGAGCGACATTCTGGCAACGGGAGGAAAAATCGAGCAAGCGCCAAAAGTTCAAAATCCGCTTCATAAAGAGCAAGAATACCTTCGAATTAGCCTCGCTCCCTCAATGTTAAAGGCTTTATCTGACAATCAATTTGCACAAGATATTGTCCAGTTTTTTGAAATTAGCCAAACCTTTAGAAATAACGGGATCGGAAAACTACCTCAGGAAAATCGGCTTTTATGTATTGGAATTAAGGATGACGGGGGAGAAGAGAAGGCCTTTGATTTAGCCAAAGGTCTTTTAGGAAGAATCATGGCTGAATTTAAGGTTACCGAAGAAGATTTACCAGAAAGCATTTGGAAGATCGAGCTTGCGACTCAATCACTCATGACCAAATTTGGCTTAAAGAAAAAGGCGTTAATCCTTTCTCTAGATTTAGCTGAATTTGAGAAAAAGATTAATCATAAAATAAGCTATAAGCCAGTCAGTAAATACCAATACGTTGATCGAGATCTCTCGGCGATTTTCAAAAAATCAAAATCAGCCAAAGAGATTTTAGAGGCGATTAAGGGCGCTGATCCTTTAATAATTAATTCAAAAATTATTGATATCTACCAAGGAAAGCCGTTTGGGAAAGATGAGAAAAGCGTTACTATAAGAATAACCCTATCCAGTTTTGAAAAAACATTAGAAGATGACGAGATAGAAAAAATAACTGATTTGTGTACAAAAAAGATAAGCTCCATAGGAGGGGAAATCAGAAGTGGCGAGTAAAGGAAAAAAAATCGATACAATTTCAAACCCAGGTTTGAAGGAAAAAAAAGTAAACCACAAGGCCGAAAAATCCGATCAACCATTGTTGTCTATTCTTGATCCTTCAGTGACTAGTCAGCCGGAACCGAAAGAAAAAGAAAAGAGACATTGGCCATGGAAAGCCAAAGAACCAAGAAAAGCGCAGAAAGAGGAGAAGGAGCAAAAGAATAAAATTATCAAGCCTCACCATAAAAAAATTGCGGCTTGGTCAATTATTGTTTCAGTTTTTGTCGTCCTCTTAATTTTTATCGCCGGGTCTGCTTATGCCCATCAATCAATTTACAAAAATAAGGTTTATCCGGGAGTGGTTGTCTGGGGAGAAGATGTCGGTGGTCAATCGATGACTCAGGTTCAAGAACTAATTACGAAAAAGATCCAAAACTATCAATTAACGCTGACCGGACCGGACCAAAATTATGTAGCCAAGGCGAATGATTTAGGGATTGTTTTTAATTCAGAGACGATGGCCTTGAGTGCTTTTTCGAAGGGTCGATCAGGCTCATTGTGGGATAATTACTGGACCAGATTAAAACTGTTAGCGACGAAGATAAACTGGCAACCAATTCAAACTGCCTTTCGCACTAATGAGCTCGAGATTCCACCAAGTTACCAAATAGACGATAAGAAACTAAACGAATATTTGGAGACGATTGCGACTAACATCCACATCGAAGCGAAAGATTCGGAAGTTAAGATTAGCAATGGCAATACCGAACTGGTGCCAGCCGTTTATGGTCGTGACGTTGAAAAAGAAACCTTACTGAAGCAAGTAAAGACCAATATCGCCTCTTTTAAAACCAGCAATCTTAAAATTGCGATTGTCGAAGCCAAGCCAGCTATTGTCGATAACTCCGCCCAAGAAGTTGTTGTTCAGGCGCAAAGCGTGATGTCTCGGCCAGTCACGTTGACCTATGAAGGCCAAACCTTTACGCCAAATAAAGAAACGGTCGCTTCTTGGATAACCTTCGTCAAACCGGAGGGGACCGCTAATTACACTCTTGTCGTCGATCCTGGGAGGATGGCGAATTATTTTTCTTTTATCGAGAGTAAGATAAATGTTTATCCAGTGACAAAAAAAGTTCAAGTGGAGAACGGGGCAAAAGAGACGATTCTACAAGAAGGAAAGGATGGTTTGCTAGTCGATCAAGCCGCCTTAGGGCAGGCCATTGCCACAACCCTGCCAATCCAATCCGCGGTCACAATGGCGATCCCGATGTATGTTTCAAAATACAAAACTGAGTTCAATCAGGTCATGGTTGCAAATTGGGATAAATATATCGAGATAACTTTATCGACCCAGACAATGACCGCCTATTTACAGGGAGGCCAGGTTGTGGGAAGTTGGAAAGTCACGACTGGGAATCAATATCACCCAACTCCAGTTGGAACTTGGTTGGTTCACGGAAAGTCAGCAGTCACGAGGATGACTGGAGGGACCCCCGGAGTCGATTACTATGATCTGCCAAATGTTCATTGGGTCACTTGGTTTAAGGGCGGTGGCTACTCGATCCATGAAGCCTATTGGCGATCAGAGTTTGGTGGAACGGACTACCTCTGGAATGGCTCACATGGATGTGTTAATGCACCGATTAATGTCGCAAAATTTATCTATGATTGGGCCCCCGTGGGGACGCCAGTCATCGTTCACGAATAAGAAAGGACAGAATGGATAATGGATTACCCCAAACACCGGAAAATAAGCTCTCAAATCTTACCGAAGGCTCAAAGCCGATCGAGCAGAGCGATTCTTTACCGATTAAGACCGAGGAGGCAGAACTTGGCGTGAAACAAGAGCAGCCGCCCGCCTCTCAACCGGTATCTACTCTTACTCCGACCCTCACTCCAACGTCAACACCGACTCCAACCCCAACCCCGACGCCAACCCAACCGCAGATTCAGCCAGCGGAAGAAGAGGGCAATAAAGTTGATTCAAAAGATCTGCCCTGGGTAAAAAAAGCGGAAACAATCATTTTAAAAGACAAAGAAAAGCCTTATCAAGAAGAAGAGGACAGCGAAAAATTGCAACAAGAATATCTAGCAAAAAACTATGGAGTCAAGGTTGAAATAGACGATAATCAACCGCCGAAACAATAAATGATTATTTATTTAATAATATTTATATTGATCGTCAGCCCAATCGCGGGAGTGGTTGGAGTCCTGCTCTATCGAAATAGTAAATATTGGAAAAAACAGGTTGAACGATCTTTGCAGATGGTTCCTTTTGTTATCACAATCCCTCGTGATAGTGGCTCAAAAGATGACAGCGCCAGGGATAGAGACCAACGGGATATCATGAAAGAGATAATTTCAGTGGCTGAGTCCTCTTATTCAAATCTACTTTTAGCGGGCGAAGCGGGCGGGGTGGCCAAAAAAGTAAAAAGAAGGCTCTATGGCTCGCCTCATTTTGCCGCCGAAATAATAGCGAAAGATCATGAGATATTTTTCTATCTAGCCGCGCCGTATCGTTTCAAGGATATGATGGAAAAAAGCTTTTCCTCAAACTATCCAGACGCGCTTATTAAAGAGACGGAAGAACATAACATTTTTAATCCAAGCTGGTCGATCGAGTGTGTTGCTGGAGGTGAGATTCGAGGAAAACGCGGTTCAATGAATCCTATCAAGACCTATCAAGAAATGGACACCGAACCGTTAGAAAATGTGACAAACTCTTTATCCCATCTAGCTGAAGGTGAAGGGGCCGCGATCCAAATTCTCTTCCGTCCAGCGGATAAAGGCTATCGAAAACGAGCAATCAGAAATGCTAAAGAAATGTATAAAGGAAAAAGCAAGAACCTCTTGATTAAGACTTTAGATTTATTAGAGACCAAACAGAAAGAGGGTTCACGTGACGATCAACCAAAATTGACCCCGATTGAAGAAGAACGAGTTAAAGCTATCGAGAAAAAAGCCGGAAAGCCGGCCTTTGAGACAGTTATTCGTCTAGTAGCCTCAACCAGTTCAAAAGAACGTTCCATGGCGGTTTTGAATGATATCGGCGCTTCCTTTATGCAGTTTGGTGACGAAAATTTAAATAGCTTCAGGGTGAAAAAAATAAAAAATCCAGAAATAGTCGTGACAGATTACGTTTTTAGATTTTTTATGAAGCGAATTTTCAATCAAGCCAACCCATGGTATAAAAAGAAAAATTTTGATTTAGTCTTAAACACGGAAGAGTTAGCAACAATTTTCCATTTACCAAATTATTTAGTTGAGACTCCAGGCATTCGATGGCTACAAAGTAAGTTGGCAGCACCACCGACTTTTGTTTCCCCAGCGGGAGTCACAATCGGCTATAACAATTTTAGAGGAGAAGATAAAGTTATTAAAATATCAGAAAATGATCGAAGACGCCATGTCTATATTTTGGGTCAAACCGGTACGGGGAAAACGACGACGATGATTAATATGTTTTTGTCTGATATTAGAGAAGGAAAGGGCGCTTGTTATATCGATCCGCATGGTCAGGATTTTGCTGAACATATTTTACCAAATATTCCAAAAGAACGAGCCGAAGATGTCATTATCTTTGATGCGAGTGATACGGAAAGACCGCTCGGTTTAAATCTTTTTACCGCAAAAACTCCAGAACAAAAAGATTTTGTCATCCAGGAGTCTATCGCCATGCTCTACCGTTTATATGATCCCGGTCATACTGGCATAATGGGGCCTCGCTTTGAACACTGGTTTCGTAACGCCGCCCTGGCTTTAATGGCCGACCCAGAAGGGGGGACTTTCATTGAAGTTCCGAGAATTTTCACAGACGATCAGTTCTTGGCGGATAAGCTAAAATTCGTCACTGATCCAGTTGTTCGGAACTTCTTTATCAACGAAATGGGTCAGACGAGCGATTACCACAAAAGTGAGATGCTTGGCTGGTTTGTCGGTAAATTCGGGGCTTTTATGACCAATATGACCATGAGAAATATTATTGGCCAGGTCGACTCGGCAATTAACTTCCGTCAGATTATGGACGAGAAGAAGATACTTTTGATTAACTTAGCCAAGGGTCAGGTTGGCGAGGAAAACATCAAACTTCTTGGCATGATTTGTGTCGCCCAAATCTTTATGTCTGCCATGAGTCGAGTCGATACACCAGAAGAGCAAAGACAAGACTTCTATCTCTATGTTGACGAATTTCAGAATTTTGCGACTGATACTTTTGAAAAAATTCTCTCAGAAGCTCGTAAGTTTAAATTAAATCTGATCGTCGCCAATCAATTTATTGGCCAGATTGAAGAGAATGTGAGAGATGCTGTTTTTGGGAATGTCGGTAGTCTAATTTCTTTTAGAGTCGGCAATGATGACGCTGAATATATGGCAAAGCAATTTGACCCGGTCTTCAACGAGCAGGATTTAATTAATGTCGAGAATTATCATAGTATGGCAAAAATATTGGTCGACGGTAAGCCGACCAGGCCCTTTAGCATGCAAGGATTTAATTATCCTCCTGGAGAAAGTAAAGAAGTTGGTGATGCGATTAGACAGTTGGCTAGACTAAAATACGGTCGGGCCAGGGATGTCGTCGACGCGGAGATTCAGGAAAGACTGGCGATCGGTAATATCGGAGTGACCGATCCCTCTCCAGTACCAACAGAACCCAGAAATTAAGCACAAATAAACTTGCATTCCTCCTCAAAGAAGGCTACAATTAGTTAGGTATTATAAAGTGATTTTATTATTAGAAAAATGAATAGGAGGGGAGGCGTAGATAACTAAATTGTTACGTTTAATTATTCCTTCTTGGGAAAAATATGATAGACAAGAATAAAAAAAATACTTACGACGCATCATCTATCCAGGTTCTGGAAGGGCTTCAGGCGGTTAGAAAAAGACCAGGGATGTATATCGGAGGGACAGGCTCAGCGGGTTTGCATCATTTGATTTGGGAAGTGGTTGACAATGCCATCGATGAGGCCATGGCTGGCTATTGTGATAGTATCGGAGTGATCCTTCACAAAGATGGGAGTGTCTCGGTCTCTGATAATGGTCGTGGTATCCCCGTTGATCGCCATAAACAAACCGGTAAAAGTGCCCTCGAGACAGTTATGACAATTCTTCATGCTGGTGGTAAATTCGGAGGCTCTGGTTACAAAGTTTCGGGTGGTTTACATGGCGTGGGGGTGTCAGTCGTGAACGCCCTCTCTTCTTATGTTAGAGCCGAGGTTAGACAGAATGGTAAAATTTGGGTCCAAGAATACAAAGATGGGGGCCATCCCGCAGGAGCCCTCAAAGCCATTGGAACGACAACCGAAACCGGAACGACCATTACTTTTGTCCCAGATCCAGAGATCTTTGAGACTGTCGAATTTAGCTTTACGGCGGTTTTAGATCGCCTCCGCCAACAGTCATATTTAACCAAAGGGGTTAAAGTTAAACTAGTCGATGAAAAAGGCAATCGAGTCTATGCTTTTTATTTTGAAGGTGGAATTAAATCTTATGTCGATCATCTCAATCATAGTAAACAAAAGATTAATGAGCCGATTTTTTATGTTGAAAAAAACGAAGGCAGCACAAATGTTGAAATAGCGATTCAGTATACCGATGGGTATAGTGACAATGTTCAAACCTTTGCCAATAATATTCATACTCCAGAAGGGGGAACCCACCTGACTGGCTTTAGGCTCGCCTTGACGAGAGCGCTCAATGATTACGCGAGAAAATATACTTTAATCAAAGAGAACGATGGCAATCTCACCGGTGATGATGTTCGAGAGGGGTTGACGGCCGTAATCTCTGTTAAACTCCCCTCACCTCAGTTTGAGGGCCAAACGAAAGCCAAACTTGGTAATCCCGAGATGACAAACATTGTCTCTGGGGTGTTGAGCGAATATTTTAGTTATTATTTAGAAGAAAATCCGAATGAGGCAAAAAAAATTGTCGGCAAATGTTCACTTTCTGCCCGGGCCAGACTAGCCGCTCGAGCAGCCCGAGATACGGTTATTAGAAAAGGCGCGCTAGAGGGAATGACCTTACCCGGCAAACTGTCGGATTGCTCTAGTAAAAATCCGGAGATTAGTGAATTATACATTGTTGAGGGTGATTCAGCTGGTGGCTCGGCCAAACAGGGCCGCGATCGAACTTTTCAAGCCATCCTACCGCTCAAAGGTAAAATTCTAAATGTCGAGAGAGCTAGGCTTGATCGGATGCTCTCAAGCGACGAAATAAAGGCGTTAATCATTGCCTTGGGAACAGGGATTGGGGAGCAATACGAGTTAGCGAAACTACGATATCACCGTATCATTATTATGACAGATGCTGATGTAGATGGAGCTCACATTAGAACCTTGCTTCTAACTTTCTTCTATCGCCAATTTCCAGATTTGATCAATAATGGCTATATCTACATTGCTCAACCGCCATTATACAAGATCCAGAAGGGCCGAGAAAAGCTATATGCCTATTCCGATGCCGAAAAAGATGAAATCGTCGCCGAATTAAGTCAAAAGCAAGCGGCTGGGACAAAAAAACAAGTCGATGAATTAGCCTTTGCCGTCAAAGAAATTGGAGTCGAAGCTGAAAACGAAGAGACTCTAGTCGAGGAAGAGGTGACTGATGAGACAACAGAAGACTCACCAGCAAAAGTTTCCGGGATGTCTATCCAACGGTATAAGGGTTTAGGAGAAATGAATCCGGAGCAACTTTGGGAAACAACGATGGATCCAGAAAATCGTATTTTATTAAAGGTTACATTGGATGATACCGAAAAAGCCGACGAAGTATTTAGCGTTTTGATGGGTGAGGATGTTGACCCTCGGAAACGGTTTATACAAACACATGCAGTCAATGTTAAGAATTTGGATATATAAAGTTAAATAGTGGAAAAGTAGAAATGGCAAAAGAAAAACCAGAAAAAATTGAAGTTATCCCCGGTCAAGAGATAGGCTATATCAAAGATCGAGATATTAATGAAGAGATGCAGGAAAGCTATCTAGATTATGCCATGAGTGTGATTGTCGCCAGAGCGCTACCAGACGTAAGGGATGGCCTGAAACCAGTTCATCGAAAAATACTATATGCCATGAATGCTCTAGGGATTAGATCAGGGGCAAAACACAGAAAATCAGCCTTAATCGTCGGTGAAGTTATGGGTAAATATCACCCCCATGGTGATTTAGCCATTTATAATACGATGGTTCGAATGGCTCAATTTTGGTCGATGCGATACCCACAAGTTGATGGACAGGGAAACTTCGGTTCGATGGATGGTGACTCTCCAGCGGCGATGCGTTATACCGAAGCGAGAATGACCAAATTTTCTGAAGATATGCTCGCTGATATTGAAAAAGATACGGTTGATTTTGTGCCAAACTATGATGGCTCACAGAGAGAACCAGCCATTCTACCAACTAAAATGCCAAACCTATTATTGAATGGTCAGGTTGGGATCGCCGTTGGTATGGCAACAAATATCCCCCCGCACAATCTGGGTGAGCTAGTTGACGGGGTAATCTCTCTGATCGACAATCCTGACGCAACGGTGGAAGACCTAATGCAATATGTTAAAGGGCCTGACTTTCCGACCGGGGCGACTATCTATGATAAAAATGAGATAAAGCAAGCCTATGCGACCGGTAAGGGTCGGATTATTATGAGAGCGGTTGCGGCCATAGAAGAAACTAAAAAAGGCGATCAACAAATTATTATTTCAGAACTGCCCTATCAGGTTAATAAAGCAGACCTTATCTCAAAAATTGCTGATTTAGTCAAAGATAAAAAGATAGTTGGGGTTTCAGATATTCGAGATGAATCAGATCGGAAAATGTCAGTTCGAATTGTTCTGGATCTTAAGAAAGATGCCTATTCAAACAAAATTTTAAATCAGCTCTATAAGTTGACCTCGATGCAAAGTTCATTTGGTGTTAATATGGTTGCTTTGGTTAATGGGATCCAACCCAGAGTTTTGACTTTAAAATCAATTCTCGAAGAATTTATTAAGCATCGAAAAGTTGTTATCACAAGACGAACCGAATATGAATTGAAAAAAGCCAAAGATAGAGCCCATATCCTAGAAGGATTGATCAAAGCTCTAGAAAATATCGATGAAGTTATCGCTACAATTAAAAAAAGTGCATCACAAGAAGAGGCTAAAAACAATTTAATTAAAAAATTTGCTTTGACCGAAATTCAAGCCCTAGCTATTTTAGCAATGCAACTTAGGACTCTGGCTGGACTGGAACGAAAGAAGATTGAAGATGAATATGCTGAACTACAAAAATTTATTGCCAAACTGGAAGATCTGTTATCACACGAAGAAAAGATCTTTGCTGTCGTTAAAGATGAACTGATTGAGATAAAAAATAAATATGGAGATGAACGACGAACCAAGATTGTCGCCCATGGTCTTGGCAAATTTGATGAAGAGGACCTAATCCCTAATGAGAGTGTGATCGTTACCTTAACCAACGGTGGCTATATCAAGAGAATTTTATGTTCAACCTACCGAGCCCAAGGAAGAGGCGGAAAGGGAGTTTCGGGGACTTCGCTCAAGGAAGAAGATGTCGTTAAGCAGTTAATCCCAACAACGAATCACGACAATTTATTGTTGTTTACAAATAAAGGCCGAGTTTTTGCCGTAAAGGTGTGGGAGATCCCGATGGCTTCCAGGATCGCTAAAGGCACCCCAGTTGTTAATTTAATTCAATTAGCACCAGAAGAAAAGGTGATGAACCTAGTAAATCTAGAGAAATTTGAGAGCGAGAACTTTTTAATAATGTGTACCAAGGGCGGCACGATTAAAAAGACACCGATCTCAGCCTTTGCGAACATCAGAAAAACTGGTATTATCGCCATTGGTTTAGATAAAGACGACGAGCTTAAATGGGTTAAGGAAACAAACGGCAAAGATGAAATAATTATGGCGACGGCGCTTAGCTTGGCCATTAGATTTAAAGAAGAAAATGTTCGACCAATGGGCCGAAGCGCTCGAGGTGTTCGAGCGATGAGGTTGAAAAAGAGCGATGAAGTGGTGGGCATGGACGTTATTCTGCCGAATGGAGAACTCTTGGTCATTATGGCCAATGGTTATGGCAAGAGAACCGATTTAAATCAATTTACTCTCCATCATCGAGGCGGGGTTGGCATTAAGATTGGCGTGGTGACGGCAAAGACGGGGAAGACCGTTGACGTCAGAGTTATTACCGCTTCAACCGATGATGCGGTCATCGTCTCCTCGCAAGGGCAGGTAATTCGCGTTCCGCTAACAACTATCTCAAAGATTGGCCGAGCCACCCAAGGGGTTAGAATTATGCGAATGGCAGAAAATGACACCGTTGCTTCAGTCGCTTGTATCAATGAAGCCGAGATTGGTGAATGCGAAATTCTTGAAAAAGTCACTGACTAATTTATTGGTTTTGCCTAATATGGTATAATAGTTTTGTAAGAAAAAAAGATATTTAAATAATCTTAGCTAAATAAAGCTTCATATAGTTATCACAAAAATAAACATAAATAAATCTGAGCGAAGTCTGTCGTCTCGGATTTATAAGGCACTCGAAGTAGTCGTACAAACAAAGACTCAAACACTATCGGTTCCAGACCTTTATTAAATGACCTCAAAAAACGACTCATAAGTCTGAAATATCGTTTCAGGATTTACCCAGCTAGAGACTTCATAATAAGGAAGATCACTCTAGAGATTACGCGACTAAAAAATAGAGGAGACATTAACAAAAAAGAAAGGAGGTGAATTATGTTAAGAAAACTACGATATGTTCCAAAAGAACATCTCATTCAAAAATTTTCTGATCTGACGGGAATGAGCTATGATGCGGCGGAAAGACTCGCGGAGAGGGAGGGGCTTGACGTGATCTCTGATTATGTCGAATCATATCTATCTATGCCAGCTCAACAGTTTCAGGGTTATCATTCATACGTAAAAAAGTACTAGGTGTTTAAGGAAAGTTGGGAGGAGGTGAGCTATCTATGGAAGCAGTACATAAAAAACCAAGGAAGTCAGTGGTTCGATCAACGCCATACGATCTCAATAATAGGATTAGGCTGATCCGACATAGAAACTTTGAAGTTAAAAGGTGGATACAAAATTTTTATGAAGACGATCAGAAGAGCATGAAGAAATAAAGATTTGATAGAAAGGTGGTGATTAAGATGGAGTGGCAAGAAGAAACAATCCAGCATTTACGAAGTCATATCGAGCCAATCTTACCGGCGATCGGAAGTGAGGTTGTGGATGTTTGTAACAATATGACGGATGTTCCTGATCAAGATCGAGAGATCATTCTGGCGAGGTTAGATCCAGAAAAAAATTACGAGACCTTAGATGATATCTTAGTAGACATTAACTCGGAAAACTAAAATAGATAGTATGAAAGGTAAGAGCTAGATTGAAAATAATGTAAGGAATATGAACAGTGAAATGATTACTGGTCATATTCCTTGAGTTATTGAAGAAACGGTCTTGACAAGTGAATCAACCGGACTAAAATAATAAATGAGCTATTCATAAAATTAATGAATAGCTCATTTATTGCCCGTTTCATCTAGAATTTCTTTCTCCCCATCCCGGAGACGATTTCCTTTAATCGACTATTGATGATTTTGCCCCTCGTGACGGTGCCGTCACCGAAACGATTGTTTATCTCATCGCAGACTTTCAGTATTTTTTCTTTGTTGGCATCATCGGCTAGAAAACTAAGAGGAACATTTTTGTTAAGCTGAACTGATCCGACGAAAACACCAATTGCTCGAACTGGTTGCCTAATCTGAACTTGATCAAATATTTTCATCGTGTAGTTATAAAAATCTAAACCATCACAAGACCAGTAGCCAATCTTCATCGATTTACCATACCCTGAAAAATCTTTAAACCGTAACCACAGGCCGACTTCTTTGGCCCAATAACCATCATCTCTTAGTTTCTTGGCGACTTTTTCAAAAAGAAATAGAATTTGTGTTCTCATTTCTTTTTTATTAGTGACGTCCTTGTTCAGGGTTCTTGAACAACTGAAGGACTTGGCGGCTTTTTGTTCTCGCCAAGGGATGACTGGAGAAGGATCGAGCCCATTTACCATTTGTTTTAATTTCCAGGCGCAAATTACACCAAACTCTTGTTTGAGTTTGGCGATGGGAATAGTCCGTAGTGCTTTGGTCTCAGTCACGCCCAAGCCTTCTAGTCGGCGAAAGATTGCTCGACCAATACCGCAATAATCTTCCAGGGGGAGATGGAGGAGAATCTGATCTTTGTTGGTCTTATCGATTATTATCAAACCATCTGGCTTTTCTAAGTCACTTCCAGTTTTTGCTAAAAATTTGTTTGGCCCGAGGCCAATCGAGCAAGAAATCCAACTCCCAATTTCATTCCGAATTCGACTTTTAATTTCTTTGGCGACACTGATGGCGCCACCATAGATTTGAGCGGTACTAGTAATATCCAAAAAAGCTTCATCGATCGAAAATATCTCGACTTTATCGGTATAGCTTTCAAAAATATCAATAAATCTCCTTGTCACATCAGCGTATTTTCTGGGCTCACCATGAACGATCACTAGATTGGGGCAGATTTTAATTGCTTCGTGAAGAGCATAGCCAGTTTTAATACCAAGTCTCTTGGCCTCAATAGAAGAGGCGACGATAATCGTTCTTTTAGCTTTACTGCCAAGGACGGCCACCGGACGGCCGCGGAGTCGAGAGTTGGCTTGCTGTTCGACTGTCGCAAAATAAGAATTCATATCGATGTGGAGAATAAGTCTATCCATAAAAACCTTGACCTTATTAAACAAAAGTGTTATTATATCACTCACACGCCAATCCGACAAAGGAGTCATCATGCGTGAGTTCCTTTTTTCCGCCATCTTCGCCCTCATCTGTGGAGGGTATCTGGCCGCCATTACCTGGCGGCTGTACCGCTGGTTTAGCTTTAAGAACTGGGCGCAGGTGACGATATTGGCAGCTTCTGTCGTCATTCTCACCTACTCTTTCCATGGCCTTTTTGGCTACGGCTGGCGGAACGTCGACACATACTTGACGGAATATGGGCGTGATGCTCATCTCTCCGCCATAATTCTCTATCTCTCCCTTTTTCTTATGATCATGACGTTCACCTGGCTTGTTCAGGCGTCTGTCAGAGAGCAGAGGAGAATCCGTCACTCGGGCCTGAGTCGGGGTTAACCCCCGGCTTAGGCCCTTTTCTATTTAAAAGGCTATTCTAGCCAAAGCTCTTCGATTGACCAAATCAACTTCTCATTATTATATTTAAGCTTGAGACAGCTTCCTTTATCAGTTTCAACGGCGAAATGATAGTTAATAGATTTACCTTCTCGTTCTTGAGAGACTAAGTTAATTTTCTCAATTTTATAATTACGATTTTGCCATTTGATTAATCTTGGCCTAATCTGACCGCCCTCAAAGTCAGCCCTGACTTTAACTTTTTCTCCAATCTCTTGATACATGATCTAATTTTAAATGTTTATAGAGATAAAAAAAGTAGACAAACTATTTTATTGGCAAAATCATTTCAGAAAGATCATTCTTGACATCATTGATCAGTCTATCGACCGGATAAAATGTCATTTCGTGGTCTGAAAATGGTTTTAAAAGAGATTTTGCTGCTTCTGTGTTTAAATCTGGATCTAGCCAGGCCTTCTCATCTGAGAGCTTGATAATGACTGGCATTCTGTCGTGGACCTTCCCAACAGTTTTGTTCGCCTCAGTTGTAATGATCGAGAAAGTGTCGATCGTTTTATGGTTATTTTCCCAAGTCTCAGATATCCCCGCAAAAGCGAAAAGTTCGTTGTTTTTTAAAAGAAACCGGTATGGATTGTGATCCTTATCCCATTCATAAAAACCATCAGCGGGGACAAGGCATCTTTTTCTTTTGAAAGGAACCCGGAAGGAGGGTTTCTCATCGATTGTTTCGGCTCTGGCATTAAACATTCTGGAGCCAATTGTTTCGTCTTTCGACCATGAAGGGATAAGCCCCCACTGATAATAGAGAAGTTCTGTCGGCGCTTCAGTTGGAATAATTGGCATGAGCTGAGTTGGGGAGGCATTATACCGGGGTTGATAAACACCCTTTGGAATAACGACTCCAAATCTTTTTGCTAAAAGCTCAATTGGTTTTGTGATCGAATATCTGGCACACATGTCTATATTTTATAACATGATATGAATCAATTGTAAAAATACAGGCGGGGACTATAATAAAAAGAGCAGATAATAAAAGTAAAGTGAGGACAAAATGGAAGAGAAAAAAGCAAAAGTTGCAGAAAAAGACAATGCAAGTACGGAGGCGCCAAAAGAGGCAACTAAAAAATCAAATATGGGCAAAAACTTATTGATTGGTTGCGGAATCGGCTGTGGTGCTTTAATAATAATAGTGTTTTTGGTGATAATCCTAATAGTTGTTTTTGCTGGATCTCAAGTAAAATTGAAAGATTATGTTAGTCAAAGTACAGAAATGTACAACAGCTCACAAAAAATGCTAGAAACTGCTTCGACCGCCAATATTGTGGAAACAAAAAATAACTTTGTTAAAATTCAGTCAAATTCAGAGGCAAGCCTCGAAAAATTAGAGAAGACAAAAGCGCCTGACCAGGCCGAACAATTAAGATCAGAAATGATTGAATATTTTACGATAACTAAAAAAGTGGCCGGAGGCTTTGTGGCTGTTTACGACCTTCTCGATAAAGTGGATCGAGTTGCAAAAAGCTTCCAGGGGGTAACGATTGATAATTCTTCTTACGAGGCTCAAGCGAGCTCACTGCGATCTCTCAAAAAAATCCTTGATCCAATTGTGATTGAAGTTGATTCAATGACAGTTCCTCAAGAAGTGGCGACAAATCAGAGTTCCCTAAAAATGTATTATAAAAACTTTTCGACCGCTTTAGACAAAGCGATCCTCGGATCAGACACTAAAAATGGCGCGGTTGTTCTAGCGGCAAAAGCGGATATGGCCACGGCTCTAGAGGGTTTGGGCAATGCTTTTAACTTAGACAATCTCTACAAAGACGAAATAACACGAGCAACAGCACTAGAAAAAAGCATCCAAGATCAAGTCAACAAATTAAACAAATAAATTGCATTGAGCAATATAAATTCAAAACAGAAAAAATGCTAAAGCTGGTTTGTTATTGAAAAAATGGCTATTATAAGGTATGATTCTCTTTCAATAAAACACTATAAAAGAAATATATGAAGAAGTGGTTCGGAAGTTTGCTTATTTTAATTTCTTTGACATGTTACGGTCAAAGCGTTTTTGCAATTGAGGCTCAAAACCAATCTAGCTTTTCGGTGCCGTCTATTGATCAATTGAAAATTATAACATCACCGAAACAGGAAAAAATTAAAGACGTTCAGCCAAAGGAAGTTGAAAATAAAACAATCAAAAAGATCGAAAAAGCCAAACTCGAGATCCAAAAATCTTTTGAGGGGAGTTGTAAGCTTTGGTGGCAGTTTGCCTTAATTTCGTCTGTCTTCCTGCTTTTGCTACTTATCTTTGCCAAAACCAGACCACAGTACTTACCCAATAAGTGGCTTTACCTTGTTTACCTGGCCCCGATTTCAGTTGGCTATTTGACTTGGATCTTGCATGATTATTATCATTTCCATGTTAAAAAATATGAAATGTCATTTTTGTGTTTTAACTACTGGATGATTATTGGCTTTGAGATATTTTTTTTCACCGCTATCTACTTATTAATTTTTGGTTTTAGCCAAACAGTAACCAAGAATAAACCAAAAACAAAAAAGAAAACAACAGGAACCAAAAAAGTAAAGAAAAAGAAAAGTAAAAATACGACAAAAAAGCCAGCCAAAGTGTTTGACAAAAAAGATGCGGTGTAATATATTATTCATACTTCTTTGGGAACAAGGGAGATAGAAATCAAAAGATCAGGTCGCCAAATGGGCGACAAAACAAAAGCCAAGCAAAAAATAATATAGAGTAAGATTTAGGAAGTGATTGCTTCGACTCATGGGTGCGCAAACCGTTTAAGAAATCGGTTGATCACCAGTGCCTATGGGAAATAGCAAATGGTGAAACCGGTCATTTTTCCTCGAAGTTTTTTTTGTCTAAAAATCGACTTGGAGGGAGGGTGATCGGTTTTAAATTTGCTCTATTTATCGGTATGCTACTTAGGCAATTTATTATTAATCAAAAAAAGTTCTAAATATAATCACTGAATTTGGGAGGGGGAAGGGATCTAAATGTTAAGGAAAATGTTTAAAAAGATATCAGTCATAACGATTTGTTTACTGGCATTACAGCTAATGTCGTTTGGTGTGGGTGTTGGTACTAGGAGTGCGTTGGCTTCAGCAGCACCAGTCGGAGAACCGTTGACGGTTTTAACAGTCAATCACCCTTTGCCTGGAATCACCGTTGATCCTCCTGTTGGGGGAATATATACGATCGTCCCTGATCTTGACTCAGAAGATCAGTTTATTTCATTATCCGTGGATGTAACAGACGCAGACGATGATTTAAACACCGATCCGGTGCCAGTCTACATAGACGGAGGCTTAATATCTAATGGTAATATGGTTTATGTTTCAGGAGATAAATGGAATTATGTTCCAGGTACATCTGTCAAATTTAAACCAGGGGTTCATAATCTATTGGCAACCTTCTCAGACGAGGAGTCAAATCTAACACCCTTAACAGCAAGGTTTAATACAGTCGCAACAATTACGGCTATATCGCCAATAACTGGTGTTCCCAAAGTAGGACAGTTATTAACGTCTGGCATGTTGACACCTATAAACTCAACAGCCACATATCAATGGCAAGAAGCTGACACAGCTGGAGGCCTTTACGCTGATATAACTGGGGCAACAACAGATACATATACACCAACGATGGCGGATGTAGGAAAATATTTAAGAGTGGTTGCAACAGGATCAGGCTATTACTTAGGAACTATTGAAAGCGAACCAACTGGACCTATCAACTTAACAACTGTTAATCTGAATGCGGTTGCTGGCGTTACAATTCCAGCTCTTGGTGGAGTGCCAGTAGCATCTATTACAGAAACAGATCAATATACAGGTGTAGTCACATGGGTTCCCTCAAATAACCCATTTACATCCTCAACTGTATTTACAGCGACAATTGCTCTTACGCCTAAAACAGGCTATACCCTAAGTGGGGTTACTGAAAACTTTTTTACTGTAACAGGAGCAACAGCCACCAATGCTATTGATTCAGGTGTTATCACGGCTGTATTCACAAAAACAGAAGCACTGGGAATGGTTCAAAACCTTACAGTAACCATTGATGGTTCAGGTAACGCTTATTTGTCATGGACAAATCCTCCGACGGGAACTTTTGCAGGTATAAGAATTTTACGTGACGGGGCTCCTCTAGTATCGCTAGATCCAAGTGCGACCTCATTTGTTGACTTGACAGCTGAAAAAGGGAAAACCTATTTTTATCAAGTTGCCGTTTATGATTCTGCATCAAGTATGACGATTACAGCTCCAATCTACGTTTCAGTCCCAGTCCCAGTCAGTAACTTAATTGCTTCCGCCGGGATATCGGATAGCCAAGAAATCACAGCTGCAGCAGCAACTGACAAAAAAGATGTCAAAGGCGATATCAAGATAGATCTTAATAAGTCAAAAGACGAAGAAAAGAAAGATAGTTTACCTTGGTGGGGAATCTTACTTCTGATTGTGCTAGTTTTAGTTGGGGCTTACTTGCTCTTTACCCAAAGACCAAAAAACGAACCGCCTCAACCGGCTCCAATGACAACAAAGCCGAAGACGAATCCTAAAAAAACGACTAGAAAAACAACCAAGAAATAACAACTTAATCTAGAAAAATAAATACCAAAAGGAGGCATTTTCAGTGATGTCTCTTTTTGTCTACTTGCTCTAAGAGCTGCAATTTGTTATCTTATCGATAGGAGAAACAATGGAAAAAGAAATAAAAAAGACAAGAAAAGACGACGAAGACCAACCAGAAGAAGGCGCGGAGCTTTGTCCGAAGTGTGGAAACGAATTAACTTGGGAGGATGGCAAGAAAATTTGTCCAGATTGTGATGTGGAAATAGATTTCTTCGGAGACGATAATGATTGATTTTATTAAAAGGTTTGATACTAACTATTTCTTTAATGTCCCGGCTCACTCTAAAGTTATTTATTTTTGGTTAGCGCTCTATTTAATTGTACTGATAACTAGTCTAATCGTCTTTTTTAGATATCGACGTAAAGGAAGAAAAGCAAAGCCCTACCGATCTTTTGCTAAGAAATTATTGTGGACCGAGATTCCGATATCGATCTTGGGTCTTTTCTTGGTCTTTTTACGATATGAGTTGTTACAGGTCTGGTCTTGGCGCTTTTGGCAGTATTTGACTTTTCTCGGACTTGTGGCAGCAACGATTTGGTTAATCTTTGCTTGGAAGGAATTTCAAAAAGAACTAGTCTATTATCATTCACAACAACGGAAAGAAAAGTGGATCAAAACAAGAAAGACTAAAACCTAATTCTGCCAGGAAAAATAGGAGATTTCTATATTGCGCTAACAGAATAAAAGAATTTGTTGACTTATATATCTAAAATTGCTATTATTAACCAAGTTTCAGAACGCATAAATATTGACTAAAGATAAGGCCTAATATTTAGACCTCCTGGTTTTTATGCGTCGTGTTCTTTGACAGTTGAATAATAGCAGAAACTTTTTTCGAGCCAAAATAACTTGTCAATTCGAGTCCAGAAATGGACTCAAAAATAAAGTCTTTAACCAGAGGACTATAAACAAACTGTTCAAGTTGGAGTATGTCCAACTTTTTGGAGAGTTTGATCCTGGCTCAGGATGAACGCTGGCGGTATGCTTAACACATGCAAGTCGAACGGCCCTTTTAGGGCAGTGGCGAACGGGTGAGTAATAAATTGGTATCTGTCTCGAAGAGGGGCATAGCTTGCCGAAAGGTGAGGTAATTCCCCATAATATTAGCAATAATTAAAGTAGCAATACGCTTCGAGAGGAACCTTTTTCCTATCAGCTTGTTGGTGAGGTAATGGCCCACCAAGGCGACGACGGGTAGCTGGATTGAGAGATTGACCAGCCACACTGGGACTGAGACACGGCCCAGACTCCTACGGGAGGCAGCAGTGAGGAATTTTCCACAATGGGCGAAAGCCTGATGGAGCAATACCGCGTGAGGGATGACGGTTTTAGGATTGTAAACCTCTTTTAAATAGGAAGATTATGACGGTACTATTTGAATAAGCATCGGCTAACTACGTGCCAGCAGCCGCGGTAATACGTAGGATGCAAGCGTTATCCGGAATTACTGGGCGTAAAGCGTGTGTAGGTGGCGCGTTAAGTTAAATGTTAAATCCTCAGGCTCAACTTGGGGGCTGCATTTAATACTGGCGTGCTCGAGGATGGGAGAGGTAGGCAGAATTAGCGGTGTAGTGGTGAAATACGTAGATATCGCTAGGAATACCAATGGCGAAGGCAGCCTACTGGCCCACTTCCTGACACTGAGACACGAAAGCGTGGGGAGCGAACAGGATTAGATACCCTGGTAGTCCACGCCGTAAACGATGATCACTAGCTGTTAGGGGATCGACCCCTTTAGTAGCGAAGCTAACGCGTTAAGTGATCCGCCTGGGGAGTACGATCGCAAGATTAAAACTCAAAGGAATTGACGGGGACCCGCACAAGCGGTGGAACGCGAGGTTTAATTCGTCTCTAAGCGAAAAACCTTACCGAGGCTTGACATCTCCGGAAGGCCCTAGAAATAGGGCTGTGCCCGAAAGGGAGCCGGATGACAGGTGCTGCATGGCTGTCGTCAGCTCGTGTTGTGAAATGTTCGGTTAAGTCCGTCAACGAGCGCAACCCTCATCGTATGTTGTAATTTTCATGCGAGACTGCCCTGGTCAACAGGGAGGAAGGTGGGGATGACGTCAAGTCAGCATGGCTCTTACGTCTCGGGC